>PKQS01000009.1:0-300000 GCA_017577945.1 Bacillota bacterium | reverse complement strand
TCCTCAGAATCAGCAAGGGGTAGCGCAGCACTCTCTTGCATCGCATACCGGTGTGCCGCGTCTACCCCTTCGCTTTCAACCAGCGCCATCAAGGCGTCGTACGTCGCCCGCCGGGCCTGTGCGTGCTCGCGCCAGAACTCCGGATCCGACGTGAGCTCGCTAGCCAGCAGGTCTTGCTTCGCCAGCCGCTTGCACCGTTTCAGGGCCTTCAAGACGTCCCCGGGCGAAATTGTGAACATGGCGAGCCTCCCCCTTTTCGCCGACCTGGCTTTTCGCCACGTTTTGGCCTAACCCAGCCCTTTGCTTACCTATTTCGAGAGGCGGAGACGAAAACCTTGTCGCTCCTTTCCCCGATAATGCAGCCTTCTTTCAGTAGTATTCAACAGCGGCCTGGCGGTATTCGGAATTACGTCCGGTAGATGGTCAGGTGATATTGGTCCTCCCCGGCCCGCTTCAGCCCGAAAATGAAGCCGTGCTCCTTCAAGGCGCGGTTCAGGAACGTCACGAGCCGGTGCACGTCGCCCGTCAGCGCCAGCGTCTCGCTGGCCATGGCCTGCAGCGGCTCGTGGGCCGCCGCCGCCTGCTCTTTCTCCGTCATCGCTTGGCTCCCCCGGCGGGCGCCGGACCAAGAATGTCGAGCTGCCACGACCGCACCATGTCCAGCGCCTTGTAATGAGTCAGATCGAACGAAATGGGCGTTATCGAGACGTACCCTCGCCGGACCGCCACCGTGTCCGCGGTCTCGTCGTCGCCGTCGAGGTCTTCGATTTCGCCCGCCATCCAGTAATACTCCCGGCCCCGGGGATCGAGGCGGCGGTGCAACACCTTCCGGTACCGGCGCAAGCCCAGCCGCGTCGCACACCAGCCGCGGATGTTCGGTCCCTTCGGAACGTTGACGTTCAGGAGCGTTCCCGGCGGCAAGCCGACCTGGAGCACCCACTGCGCCAGCGTCCAACCGACGCGGGCGGCCGTGGCGTAGTCTTCCGGATCGTTGGCGTCGTAGTCGTCCAAAGACAACGCGATGGCAGGAATGTCGTAGATCGCCGCCTCCAGGGCCCCGGAAACGGTGCCCGAGTAGAACACGTCCGTACCCAAGTTGGAGCCCCGGTTGATACCGGACAAGACGATATCCGGCCGCCGCTCCATCAACTCCGTCGCCACTTTGACGCAGTCCGACGGCGTGCCGTTGATTTGGAACGCGGTCACGCCCGGCTCGAAGGGCACCTTGTCCACTCGCAGCGGCTTATGCAGCGTAATGGCCTGGCCCGTCGCGCTCCGCTCCCGGTCCGGCGCCATGATCCATATTTCCGCGTCGGCCGGCCGGGCTGCCACCAGCGCGGCCAGCCCCGGTGCACGAATGCCGTCGTCGTTCGTGATGAGTACGAGCACGGAACCACCCTAGCGACTCAAAGTTCCGCGCCGGACGTTGACCACGCCGTCCAGCGCGCTGAGTTCCTGCACGACCTGCAGCACGTTGGTCTTCGGCGGCATGACGACCGACAGCTCCAGCGTCGCGAAGCCGTCTTCCAGCCCTTCGCTGTCCACGACGACGCCGCGAATGTCAATCTTATGCTTCGCGAGAACGCTGGCCACCGCCGCGATCATGCCCGGGCGATCGATGATGCGCAGCGAGAAGACGTCCCGCTGCGGACCCATGCTGCGCAGCTCGAGGCGGTTCAGCTGCCGCAGCGTGAAGATCGTCATCGCGGTGGTCACGACGGCGGCCACGTACATCCCCGATCCGACGGCGAGACCAATGGCCGCCACGATCCACAAGCTGGCCGCCGTCGTCAAACCACGCACGGTGCTGCCTTCCCGCATGATGGTGCCGGCACCCAGAAAGCCGATGCCGCTGACGACCTGCGCAGCGATGCGGCCGGCATCGTAGCGGCCGTTGACGTCCCCGCCGTGGAAAACCAGCAGGCCATACATCGACACCAGCATCACCAGCGCCGATCCAAGGCACACCAGGATGTGGGTGCGCAGACCCGCCGGGTGATTATGGACTTCCCGCTCCAGGCCGATGAGCCCGCCCAGGCCTGTGGCCAATACGAGGCGGCCGATTAATTCCCAGTCGCTAATGCCCACTATGCCAAGCCTCCATAGTAGTGGATCGTACCATCATAATACTACGAATGACGCAGGGACGAGCAACGTGCGGGAACCAGCCGGCAGGCCGCGCTGCGGCGATCGTGCGGTTAAAGTTCGCGTTGCAGTTTCAGTTTAATGCGACACAGCGCGTTGTCGATGGACTTGGTGTGGGTCCCGAGACGAGCCGCCATCTCCTTGTAGGACAAGCCGTTGATATAAAGCCGGAACACTTTGTATTCAAATTCGCTGAGCATTTTCTTGATCTGGCGCTGCGTCTGGTACAGCCGTTCGCGGTCGATGACCAGCTTTTCGGGATCCTCGACCTTGTTGTCCGTCAGCACTTCCAGAAGCGTGCGGTCTCCCTCGTCGTCGGAAACGGGCTTATGCAGCGACGTGTACTGGTTGAGCGGGATGTGCTTTTGCCGCGTCGTGCCCTTGACGGCACTGATGACGTTGCGGACGATGCACAGCTTGGCGAATGACCAAAAGGAAGACGAACCCGGGGTGAAGTCCCGGATGGCCTTGAAAAGTCCGATCATGCCCTCCTGCATGAGATCGTCTTCGTCGGCGCCTTGCAAGAAGTACGGGCGCGTCCAGATGTACACGAGCCGCTCGTATTTCCGCAGCAAGTACTCGTAGGCTTCTTCCATGCCCTGCTGCGCGTAGCGCACGACTTCCTCGTCCGGCATTTGGGAGAAATCCAGTTTCGTGCGGGGGGTTGTCGCTTTGCCGTCATCGGGCAAAGGCAGTGCGGCCATGCGTACCCCTCTTTCCGTCCGTGGATGCGTGCGGGTTAATTAAATTAAGTTTCGCCGACGAAGGCCAATCTCCTCTGCCTTTTTCCCCACTCGGAGAAAGACCCCGTCCACGGCTTCCGGCCACAGACGGGGTCCTACGTACGGTCGTCCTCGCTATTTAATTTTGACTTGGATTCCGATCTCATAAAGAAAGCGCTGTCCCGCCCTTCGTCAGGATGCAGTCGCCTCCACTCTGCCTTCTGCTAGGATGTGCCGCAAGACCCCGCGCGGAACTTCCTTAGCGTCCACGGCGGCCGCACCGAACTTCTCCGCCATGTAGTTGCAAGCCTTCCACGGATCCACCGTCTCGCCGCAGGTAAACACATCGATGGCCGCGTATCCGAATTCGGGCCACGTATGGATGGCCAGATGCGATTCGGAAATGACGACCACTCCGCTGACGCCTTGCGGGCTGAACTTGTGGAACGCTACCTCCCGAACTTCCGCGCCGCTCAGAAGAGCAGCGTCCACCATGATCTGCTCGACGGCTTTGCGGTCGTTCAGGACCTCAGGGTCACACCCGTACGCTTCGCACAAGATGTGACGACCCAAAGCCTGCTCCATCTCTCCGCCTCCCTTAGGAGTCTCGCCTCCCCGAACTCCCCCTGTTCACTCCCGACGGGAACGAACAATCAAGGCTAATTTTAGAAGTTGCATCCTGGAAAAGTCAATAGGTTTGCGCCGGATGTCGCAAATATCCATCCCGCTGCAGCCGATCCAGGACGCGCTCCAGCGCGATCTCTGCGTGAACCCTGCTCAACCCCCCTTGCACGAATACGTAGTAGGGCGGCCGCATGGGCCCGTCGGCGCTCAGCTCGATGGACGACCCTTGGACGAAGGTGCCCCCCGCCATGATGATCGGCACGTCGTATCCGGGCACCGGCCCTGGTTCGGGCGTCACGTGCGAATCGACGGGCCCCGCGCTCTGCACGGCCGCGCAAAACGAGCGCAGCGCACCCTCGTCGTCCAGGCGGATGGCTTGCACGATGTCGCTGCGGCGCTCGCCCGGACGCGGCGACACTTCGTAGCCCAACTCGGCGAAGACGCGGCCAACGAGGATCGCCCCCCGCAGCGCCTCGGCCACCACGTGCGGCGCCTGGAACAGGCCGAAAAACAAGTCGCGGCTCACGCCCAGCGTCGGTCCCAGCTTGACGCCCAGGCCGGGCGCCGTGACGCGATCCGCCGCCATCGCCACCAGCTCGGCTTTGCCGACGATGTAGCCGCCAGCGGGCGCGATGCCGCCTCCCGCGTTCTTGATGAGCGAGCCGGCGATCAAGTCCGCGCCGACGTGCGGCGGCTCCCACGGCTCGACGAACTCGCCGTAGCAGTTGTCGACGAAGCAAACGACGTCGGGCCGCACGCGCTTGACGGCCCGGATGACTTCGCCCAGCCGCTCCACCGAGAGCGCAGGCCGCCACGAGTAGCCCCGGGAGCGCTGCAGCAACACCATCCTCGTGTTCGGTTTCAGTGCGGCCAGCACCGCTTCCACGTCCACGTCGCCCGCGGGCGTCAGCGGCACTTCGTCGTACTCGACGCCCAGCCGGACGAGGGCCGTCGGCCGCGGGCCCCGGATCACCTGCTGCAACGTTTCGTACGGCGCGCCCGACGCGGACAGCAGATGATCGCCCGGGCGCAGGACACCGAACAAGCAGGCGCTGATGGCGTGCGTCCCCGAGGCGATTTGCGGCCGCACCAGCGCGGCCTCGCCCCCGAACACACGCGCAAACAGGCGTTCCAAAGCCGCCCGGCCGATGTCGTTGGCCCCGTAGCCGGTGCTGCCGGCAAAATGCTCTTCCCCGATGCGCTCCTCCCAGAAGGCGGTCAAGACCCGCTTCTGGTTGTGGCGCTCAATCTCGTCGACCGCGGCCCATTCGTCTCGCACCGCCTCGCGGGCCCGGGCGACCAGCTCGGCGAAGCTTTCGCCGTCGACGCGATGGCTCAAAGCCGAATTCCCTCCAGCTGCAGCAAGTAGCGTTTCACATCCAGGCCTCCGCCGTAGCCGCCCAGCTTCCCGCCGGCCGCCACCACCCGGTGGCATGGCACGACGATGCTGACGGGGTTGCTGCTGACGGCGGCGCCGACAGCGCGCGCCGCTCCCGGCTTGCCCAGCGCCTCCGCCACCTCTTTGTATGTATACGTGCGACCGTAGGGAATCGTCAGCAGGAAGGCCCACACCGCACGCTGGAAAGGCGTGCCTTCCAACCGCAGCGGCAAGTCGAAGCGGCGGCGCTGGCCGCGGAAGTATTCGTCCAGCTGCCGTAGCGCTTCCGCGACGGGCCGGGGAAGCGTGTCGCCGGCTGCCGCGAGCGCGTCGCTCGGAACACTATCGCGCATGAAGGCGATTTCGGCCACCGCTTCGTCGTCGCCCCGCACGGCCAGCGGGCCAACGGGCGTTTCCATGACGGCTAGAGTCATTGCACGAGTCATCGCGCCCAACCCGGGAGCGCCCCCTTTCGGGGCTACAGTTCGCCCCCGCCCGGCGGAACCCTGTCGGGCCGGCCGTTTTCAGAATCAAACGGCGTCGTCCGGAGGCTGCCCCTGCACCGCCCCGGCGCCGCACAGGACGCACGTGCCCTTTTCCAGGCTGGCCCGCCGCATCTCCAGCGGCGCGTAGCGCAGTCCCTCCGTAAAGCCGTCGCGCCGACCCCGCCGGCGTCCCCACGCATACCCCGCCAGCAGCGCCAAGAGCGCGACCCCAACCAGCCACTCCACACCGACCCACCACGTCATGGCGCCATCTCCCGCGGTTTGGCGCTCAGCACGACGGCCGTGGCCCAGATCACCATCGTCGTCGCGCGCGGAGCCAAGGCCGCGGCCGCCACCAGCGCCGCGGCGCCCAGCAGCCCCGTCTCCACGACCCCCATGGCCGTCGCCAGGGACCGGCGGCCCACCGCGCGGTCCTCGTTGACGTCGGCCAGATCGTCCGCACACTGCACGAACGTCATAACCGCCAGCGCCGCCGCCATCCGGCCCGGCCCCGCCAGCAGCGCGCCCGCCCCCACGGCCAGCGCCGCCTCTTGCCACCCCCGCAAGCCTGAGGGCAGCGGCCGCCGCCAGTCATGCAGCATGCCCAATGAATAGGCGGAAAAAAAGAGCGAGCCCGCCAGCGGCGCGTCCAGCAGCAACGCCACGCACAGCGCCGCCATGGCGTAGGGCAGCAAGCCGCCGCCTAGCCGGCCGGCCCACGTCTTGGCCCCGTATCCATCCAGGTCCCGGTCCACCCAGTCGTCCATCCATTTTATGGCCCAGCCGGCGGCCAGCACGCATGCCGCTGCCGCCCCCGACCACGCCACGTCAAAGGTGCCGGCCGACAAACGCCTTCACCTCATGGAACCCTTGTTTGTGCAGCGCCGATATGGGCGCAATCGGGTGGCCCACGAACTCCCGCCGCAGGCGGGCCAGCCCCTCCTGCGCCCCCTCCAGGTCCATCTTGTTGGCCAGGAGCAAATAGCCACCCCGCATTTGCGCAAACTGCGCCACCTGGTAGTCCACTTCCCCGATGGCGCTGACCGAACCGCTGCGGCCCAGAGCGGCCGCGTCGACGACGTGCAGGACCACGGCGGCTTCCCGCACCGCCGCCAGCGTCTGCGCCATGGCTCGCCGGATGGCCGCGTCGGGATGAATGCCGTCGACGAGCCCGCTGGTGTCCACCAGCTCGAACTGCTTCGTCCCCTTCCCCGCCGGCAGCTCCAGAGCCAGCGACTGGAGATGCCGGGTCTGATGGGGCGTCGCGCTGGTAAGGCTTGCCACGGCGTCGGCCAGGGAATACGCGGCTTCGCGCCGGCGGCCGTCGGCTTCCGCAAAGGCAATGCGTGCGACCGTGACGCCCAGGTATTCGGCGAAGTGGAGGGTAAACAACGTCTTGCCGGCGTTGGGCTGGCCGATGACGATGCAGCGCTTCACCCGTCGGCCGCCTCCCAAAAGTCGCTGGCTTCCAGCGTCATCAGCTCCTCGCGGCTTACGCGGGGGCGCCGGACGAGCCGCAAGGCTTGCCGGCGAATGGCCCGCTCGACGAGATTGCGCACGAAACGGGCGTTGCCCTCATAGGGATCGTCGGCCCGGCGCGTTTCCAGAAGCTGCTCCAGGCGCCGCTCCGCAGCCGGCGAAAGGCGGTATTCCCGCTGGGCGCAAAAATAGCGGGCGATCTCCAACAGCTCCTGCGCGGTGTAGTCGGGAAAGTCCACGTGGATCGGAAAGCGGGAGCGCAGGCCGGGGTTCGTCATGAGGAAATAGTCCATCTCGGCGCGGTAGCCGGCCAAAATGACGACGAACTCGTTCTTGTGGTCCTCCATCGCCTTGACCAGCGTGTCGATGGCTTCCTTGCCGAAATCTTTCTCGCCGCCCCGCGCCAGCGCGTACGCTTCGTCGATGAACAACACGCCGCCCATCGCTTTCCGGACTTGCTCCCGGGTGCGCTGGGCGGTATGGCCGATGTATTCGCCCACCAAGTCGGCGCGCTCGCACTCGACCAGATGTCCCTTGGGCAGCGCCCCCATGGCGGCCAGCATGCGCCCGACGAGGCGGGCGACCGTCGTCTTGCCGGTGCCGGGGTTGCCCTTGAACACCATGTGCAGCGTCACTGCGTCGGCGGCCAAGTTTTCCTTGGCCCGCAGCCGCTGCACCTCGACATACGCCTGCACTTCGCGCATCAGCTGCTTGACCGTCCGCAGGCCAATCAGCCCGTCCAGCTCGTCCATGACTTCCTGCAGCCGCCGCCGGCGGACGGCTTCCTCGTCCTCCTGCGCCTTGTCGCCGCCCTCGCGCCCCGTGCTGCTCCCGTTCTCGGCACCGTTCGAGCGCGGCTTGGCCGTCCCGCTGGGCACGGTGGGCGGCAGCCACCCGCGGTGGTGCCGCGGGCGCGGTGCCGCATCCGGCCGGTCCAGCGCGCGGAGCCAGGAAAAAGCCTCGGCGGAAGTCAACCGCCCCTGGCTGAGCCAATCCAGGATTTCGTCGACGCTGCCCGGCTTGTCGCTGCGCGTCGGCATGCAGCAGCCCACCCCGTCCTCGTCGTCCTTGGTGCAGCCCCGCTGCCAGGCTGGGGCGGGTACCTTTCTACTGTATGCCGAACGCCAAGAGAGTGTGCCGGGACCCGCGGCCCAACGCCGCGCCCGGCCTGTTCAGAAGGCGAAGGAAGCCTGTTTAGGAGGCGAAGTAGAAGGGCCAGCGGCGCCGGACCGCCTCGACCACGTAGTCCACGGCAGCCAGGAAGGAGGGGAACGATGAGAGGTCGAGCCACTGGATGCGCTTGTCCGCGCGGAACCACGTCAGTTGCCGCCGCGCGTAATGGCGCGTGTCGCGCTGCAAGACCCGGATAGCCTCCTCCAAGCTCATGCGGCCTTTGAGATATCCGATGATCTCCTTGTAGCCCAAGCCTTGCATGGCCACGTCGTCTTCGTCGAGCCCCCGCCGCATCAGCGCGGCCACCTCGTCGACGAGCCCCGCCTCGATTTGCTCCAGGACCCGCCGGTTGATGCGCTCGTACAGCTCTTCCCGCGGCCGCGTGAGGCCAAACATGAGCAAGTCGAACATCGATTCCTTGCCGCGGGCTTCTTTCAGGTGCTCGGACAGCGGTCGCCCCGTGCGCTCGTACACCTCCAGCGCGCGCACGACCCGGCGCAGGTCGTTCGGATGAAGCCGGGCGGCCGTCTCCGGGTCCACTTCCTTGAGGCGCGCGTGCAGCGCGGCGCGCCCGAGCCGCTGGGCTTCCTCCTCTAGGCGGCGCCGCAGCTCCCAGTCGGCGCCTCGGTCGGGGAATAAGAAGTCGTCGACGACGGCGCGCACGTACAGGCCCGTCCCGCCCGACAAGATGGGCAGCTTGCCCCGCCGGTGAATGGCGGCGATGGCCTCCAGCGCGTGGCGGCGGTAGTCTGCGACGTTGCACTCTTCCTCGGGGTCCACCAGGTCGATGCAGTGGTGGGGAACGCCGCGGCGCTCCGCCGGCGTCGGCTTGGCGGTGCCGATGTCCATGCCGCGGTAGACTTGCATCGAGTCCGCGGTGACGACTTCCGCCGGCACCCGCTGCGCCAGCTCGATGCAGAAGGCGGTCTTGCCTACCGCGGTGGGTCCCACGATGACGAGCAGCGGCTTCTTCTCCGTCACCGGCCCTCACCCGTCTCGGTGGCCGCTGCGGCCGTCCTGCGCCTAGCCGCGTCGATGATGCCGTAGGCGATGCGGCTCTTGCGCCCGCCGATGACCGCGTCGACGCCCAGTTCGCCGAAGACCGGGCTGCCGCTGCGCTCTTTGATGACGACGCGCCGCCGCGCCACCCGGCACGCTTCGGCCACGACTGACGGCGTCAGCGGCCGCCCTACGCCCAGCTCCCGCCACGGGCGCATGTGGACGCTTTCCTGGACGGGCTCCCGGAAGAAAGGATCGAAGTAGACGACATCAAAACTCGCGTCCGGCAGCTGCTTCAAATAGTCGGCGTGATCGGCGACCACCACTTCGATGCGCCGCATGGCCTCCCGCATGCCGGGGTGCCCCGGGTCGTATTCCTGCAGCCCGACCCGCACCACTTCGGCCAGCACCGGCACGCCTTCCACGCCGACCACGCGTCCCGTAGGACCCACGACGAACGACGCCACGATCGCGTCGGCACCCAGCCCCAGCGTACCGTCCAGCACGGCATCGCCCGGTCGCAGCTGCATCGCTTCCACCATGACGTCCCGTTCGCCCCGCTCCAGCGCGCGAATGCGGGGCTTGGCCATGCCGGGGTGAAAGTAAAGAGACCCGGCGCTCGTCGCGACGACGAGGCGTCCGCGCTCCACAACCAGCACGCCCCGGGCGCCCAGCGACGCTACCGAACCGGCCCGCGGCACGTACGGAATCCCTAGGCGCGCGGCGAGCGCCCTCGCGCGCGCCTCATCTTCCGGCCTCGGATGGCGCGATGTCGTGACGAGGAACTCGGCCTGCAACGGACTTCAACCTCCGCTCAGCGGCGGCCGAACCGGCGTTCCAAGTCGAGTCGTCCCAGCTCAACCACGATGGGACGGCCGTGGGGACAGGCGAAGGGATTGTCCGCGCCCGCGAGCTGCCGGACGAGCGCGGCCATCTGCTCGGCGTCCAGCTCCTGCCCGGCTTTCACCGCCGCGCGGCAGGCCAGCGACGCAGCCGCGGCGTGCGGGTTCCAACGGCCCTCGCGCTCGCACGCGAGCAGCAGCTCCTCCAGCGTCTCCCCCAGGCGCCGCTCGTCCGCGCCGGCAAGCTCGACCGGCACCCCGCGCACCAGGTACGACGCCCCGCCGAAAGGTTCCAGCAAAAAGCCGAGGCGTTCCAGCGGCCCCGCGTACTGCTCGGCCAAGCCGACCAGGGACGGCGGCAACGTGACCGCGACGGGGATCAAGAGACGCTGCACGTCCCTTAGGCCCGTGGCCAGCGCTTCGAGAAAGCGCTCGTACAGCACCCGTTCATGGGCCACGTGCTGATCGATAATCCAAAGCCCGTCCGCGGTTTCGCCCACAATGTACGTGCGGTGCAGCTGTCCCAAAATGCGCAGCGCCCGCAGCTGCTCCCGCGCGTCGGCCGGCGGCGACGCTGCGTCCGGCAAAGGTGCCACCCCGGCACCTGCGTGGCTGTGCGAAACCGCTTCCGGCTGCGGCCAAATGGGGCGCTCCTCGGCCGCGCGCGGCGAGCCAGCCAGCGCGCCGGATGCCGGCAACGCAATCAGCGGAGCGGACGAGTGCCGGGCCGGCGGCGCGGACGGACCTTGTACGCCCGGCCCGGCCGCTTCCAGGGGGCGAGCGCGGGTCACGGGTTGGATTAAGTCCGTCCCCAGCAGCGCCTCGCGCACCGCCCGCATGACCGCGCGAAATACGGCCCCTTCGTCCTTGAAGCGCACTTCCGCCTTCGCCGGGTGGACGTTCACGTCCACCGCGGCCGGATCCAACGTCAGGTGGACGACGGCCAACGGGTGGCGGCCGTGAGGCAGCATCGTGTCGTATCCTTGCTCGATGGCGCGCAGCAGCGCGGCGCTCTGGATCCAGCGGCCGTTGAGAAAGACGGACATCCGTTCCCGGTTGCCGAAGACGACGTCCGGCTTGCTGACCCACCCGGACACTTGCACGCCGTTCAGTTCGCCCGCAATGGGCACCAGCTCCCGCGCCGCCGCGCCGTACACGGCCCGGATAGCCCCGGCCAAGTCGCCGTCGCCCGGCGTGGCGAACACCTGCCGGCCGTCCGCGACGAGTCGAAAAGCCACCTGCGGCCACGCGAGGGCGATGCGCGCCGCTACATCCGCGATGCGCCGGGCTTCGGCGGATTCGGAGCGCAGGAACTTGTAACGGGCGGGTGTGTTGAAGAACAGCCGGCGCACGACGACCGTCGTGCCCACCGGTGCCCCGGCGGGCTCCAGTTCGCCCGGCACCCCGCCGCAGACTACGTACCGCACGCCGCCCGGGGCGTCCGCCGTGCGCGTCCGCATTTCCACTTCGGCTACGGCGGCGATGCTCGGCAACGCCTCGCCGCGAAAGCCTAACGTGGCCACGTTGAACAAGTCGTCCGCCGAGCGGATTTTGCTGGTGGCATGGCGAGCAAACGCCAGCGGCACCTGCTCCGCCGGGACGCCGGCGCCGTCGTCGGTGACCCGGATGTACTCTTTTCCGCCCCGGCGAATCTCGATGTCGATGCGCCGGGCGCCCGCGTCCAGCGCGTTTTCCACCAGCTCTTTCACCACCGACGCCGGCCGCTCGATGACTTCGCCCGCCGCAATCTTGTTGGCCACATCGGCGTCCAGGATACGGATCTCGCGGCCGGACATGGCGGTTCCCTCCTACTCGGCGGCGGCCAGCTTGGCCTGCCACTCGGCCAGCAAGTTCAGCGCCTCCAGCGGCGTCAGCCGCGGGATGTCCAGGCGCCGCAGGTGGCTGATGATTTCATCCTCCACCAACTGCGCAGCGAAGTCGGCTTCGGCCGCCGCTTCGAACAAGGCCGAGAACAAGTCCAGCTGTGCGACCCGCGGCCTGCCTTGTTCCAGCTCCTGCAGCAGCTTGCGGGCCCGCTGCAACACTTCCGCGGGAATGCCCGCCATGCGGGCCACGTTGAGGCCGTAGCTCCGGTCCGCGCCGCCCGGCACTACGGTGTACAGGAAGCGAATGCGCCCGCGGTGCTCGGCCACTTCCGTGCGGTAATTGCGCGCCCGCGGCAGGCGCTCGGGCAGCCGCGTCAGCTCGTGGTAGTGGGTGGAGATGAGCGTCCGGGCGCCGATCTTGTCGTGAATGTACTCCGCGATGGCTTGCGCCAGCGCCATGCCGTCGTACGTGCTCGTGCCCCGCCCCAGCTCGTCGATGACGATGAGACTGCGCTCGGTCGCGTGGTGCAGGATGTTGGCGGCCTCGTTCATCTCCACCATGAACGTGCTCTGGCCGGTACCTAAATCGTCGGCCGCGCCGATGCGGGTGAAAATGCGGTCCACCAGCCCGATCTGCGCCCGCTCGGCGGGGACGAAGCTGCCGATTTGCGCCAAGAGCACGATCAGCGCTACCTGGCGCAAGTACGTGCTCTTGCCCGCCATGTTGGGCCCGGTCAAAATGATGAGGCGCTGGTTCTCATCCAGCAGCGTGTCGTTGGGCACGAAGCTGCCGTCGGGAATGAGCGCCTCCACCACGGGATGGCGCCCGCCTTTAATGGCGATGCGCAGCTTCTCGTCGATCTCCGGCTTGACCCAGCGCCGCTCCACCGCCACGTGGGCCAGCGCGGCCAGCACGTCAAGCTGGGCCAGCTGCCGGGCCGCGGACTGAATCTGGCCGGTCCGCGCCGCCACCCGGTCGCGCAGCTGCACGAAGAGCTCGTACTCGAGCTCGACCACCCGGTCTTCGGCGTTGAGAATGAGGGCTTCCTGCTCTTTGAGGGCGGGCGTGACGAACCGCTCCGCGTTGGCCAGCGTCTGCTTGCGCTCGTAGTCGGGCGGCACCAGGTGCAAATTGGGGCGCGTCACTTCGATGTAGTAGCCGAAGACCTTGTTGAAGCCGACCTTCAGCGACTTGATGCCCGTGCGCTGCCGCTCGGCTTCCTCCAGCTCCGCGATCCACTGCTTGCCCCGGCGGCCGGCGTCCCGGAGCTGGTCCACTTCGGCGCTGTAGCCCGGCCGAATGAGCCCGCCTTCCTTGACGGTGGCCGGCGGGTCGTCGACCAGCGTCGCGGCGATGTCGGCGGCGACGTCCGACAAATCCTCCATGGCCGCCGCGTCCCGCAGCGGCCCGTCAACCAGCCCCGATTCTTCCAGCAGCGCCCGGATGCGCGGGATGCGCTCCAGCGACAGCCGCAGCGCGACCAGATCGCGGGCCGTCGCTGTCTTGTAGGCAACGCGGCCCAGCAACCGTTCGATGTCCGCCACGCCGCGCAACAAGTCGCGCAGCGCCGTCCGTACGTCATGCCGCACGACCAGCGCTTCCACCGCGTCGAGCCGGGCCTGGATGGCGTCTTTGTCCAGCAGGGGCTGTTCGATCCAGCGCCGCAGCAGCCGCGCCCCCATGGCGGTCTGCGTCGCGTCCAGCACCCACAGCAAGCTGCCGCGCACGTTGCCGTCCCGCCACGTGCGAGTCAGCTCCAGCGTCCGGCGGGTGGCCGCATCCAGCGTCATGTACGCCGCCGTCGAGTAGGTCGACATGGCGGCGATTTGCGTCGCGGCCGTCTTCTGCGTCTCCTGCAAATACTGCAGCACCGCGCCAGCGGCTTGGATGGCCAGCGGCAGCCCCTCGCAGCCAAAGCCGTCCAGCGAGTGGACGCCGAAATGTTCCGTCAGCCGCCGGTATGCGGCCTCATACTGAAACGCCCGCTCGTCGTAAGGCGAGGCCGTGCGGCAGTAGCGAGCGATGGCCGACGCCAGCGCCTCGTCGGAGGCGATGCCCGGCCCCAGCAAGCACTCGGCCGGCGTCAGGCGGGCCAGCTCCGTGAGCAAGTCTTCCAAGGCCGTGTCGCCGGAAAATTCGGTGACCTGAAAGTCCCCCGTCGAGGCGTCGCACACCGCCAGGCCGTACCCGCTGCGGCCCCGCGTCACCGCCACCAGGTAGTTGTTGGCCCGCTCGTTCAAGAAGGCCTGTTCGATGACGGTGCCGGGCGTCACCACGCGAATGACGCCCCGCTCCACCAGCCCTTTGGCCTGCTTGGGATCTTCCAGCTGCTCGCAGATGGCCACCTTGAAGCCGTGGGCCACCAGCGTCGCGATGTAGCTTTCCGCCGAGTGGTACGGCACGCCGCACATGGGAATGCGGCCCATCGAGCCCGCTTCCCGGGACGTCAACACGATATCCAGGATGCGGCTGGCCTTCTCGGCGTCTTCGCCGAACATTTCGTAAAAATCCCCGAGCCGGAAGAAGACGATGGCGTCGGGGTACTGTTCCTTGACGGCGAAGTATTGCGCCATCATGGGCGTGGCCATAGGCTACGCGGTCGTTGAAACCGCGGGCACCTCCGCTTCGCCGACCAACGTCCACGTGCGCGCGCGCGTGATGCGGACCGGGATAATGCGCCCGATTAGGTCAGGACTGCCGGGGAACGTGACGAGCTTATTGCCCCGCGTGCGCCCGTTGAGCATGCCCGGCTCCTTCTCGTTTTGGCCTTCCACCAGCACTTCCTGCACGGTGCCCACCAGGGCGGCGTTCTTGCGGGCGCTGATTTCGTTCTGCACCTGAATCAGCCGCTGCAGCCGCTCCCGCTTCACTTCCTCCGGCACCGGGTTAGGCAGGTTCGGCGCGCCGGTGCCCGGGCGCGGCGAGTACATGAACATGAACGCGTTGTCGAACTCCACCTCGCGGACGAGGCTGAGGGTGTCTTCGAATTCCTCCTCCGTCTCGCCCGGAAAGCCCACGATGATGTCAGTCGTCAGCGTCAGGTCGGGTATGTTCTTGCGCAGCTTCTCCACCAGCTTGAGATACTCCGCCCGGGTGTAGCGCCGGCCCATCAGCTTCAGGATGCGGTCGTTGCCCGACTGCACCGGCAGGTGCAGATCCTCCATGACCTTCTTCGCGTCCCGGATGCATTCGATGAGCTCGTCCGTGATATCCTTCGGGTGCGACGTCCGGAAGCGCAGCCGCTCGATGCCCTCGATCTCGTTCAGACGCCACAGCAGCTTGGCCAGCGTCGTGCCGTCGCCCAAATCTTTCCCGTAGGCGTCGACCGTCTGGCCCAGCAGCGTCACTTCTTTGTAGCCTTCCGCCGCCAGCTGCTCCACCTCGTTGATAATGAAGCCCGCCCGGCGGCTGCGCATGCGGCCGCGCGTCTGCGGCACGATGCAGAAGCTGCAGCGGTAATCGCAGCCGTAAATGATGGTTACGAACGCCTTCAGCTTGTTGTCGCGGATAATCGGCAAACCTTCGACAATGTCGCCGTGCTCGTCCCACACTTCCATGACGCGCTGGCCGGTCTGCTCCACTTGCTGGACCAGCTCCGGCAGGCGGTGGATGTTCATGGTGCCGAAAATGAGGTCAACGTGCGGCAGCTGCTCCCACAGCTTCTGCCGCTCCACCTTGCTCTGGGGCATGCAGCCGCTGATGCCGATGATGAGCTTCGGATTTTTCTCCTTCAGCTCTTTCAGCGCGTGCACTTGCCCGTACACTTTGCGCTCCGGGTTTTCACGCACGGCGCACGTGTTGTATAGGATCAAGTCCGCCTCGGCCGGATTGTCGGTGCGCTCGTAGCCGATGCCGGCCAGCAGGCCATACATCGTCTGCGTGTCCAGCTCGTTCATCTGGCAGCCGAGGGTGACGATATAGACCTTCTTGTCGCCCCGAACGCCGGCAGGAACGCGTGCCGGCGCGGCGGAATGTATATGATTGCCAGGGTTGTTGATAATCGGCAGCGTACGCTCCAAGGCCATTCCCCCTCGTGCGGCGCCTTCGGATGCACGCGTCCATTGTAGTACAACGGACAGGGTTCAGCAAGCGAAGGGCTTCCGCCGGCTCGGCCGGCCGCGCCGGCCGGCGGTCTGCCGCCCAGGACCTGCGCCGGCGCCCGGAAGAAGGTGACTCCCTTGCGCCGCCGCAAACTTTGGAAAGCCTTTTGGTTCGGCATTGCCTTAGGACTGCTGCTCGCCGTCATCCGCCACGCGGCCGCCGAATTCCGCTACATCCGCGCGTTGTTCTTCGAATAGTTCCCCTTCCCGGCTGCGGGCCACGCCCATCACACGGCGTACGCGGGCTGCGGCTCCACGGCCATGGTTTCGATGCTTGCCACGGCCTGCGCGACCAGTCCTTCCACGTCCAGCGCCTGCTCAGCGGCTTCCACGTCCGCCAGGGCGGGCTTCGTCGCCGGGTGCTCGGGCACGAAAATCGTGCAGCAGTCTTCGTACGGGCGAATGGAAATCTCATACGTGCCGATGCGCTGCGCGAGGGCGATGGTCTCCTGCTTGTCGAAGGCCACCAGCGGCCGCAAAATCGGCATCGTCGTCACGGCATTGATGGCGGCCATGCTCTCCAGCGTCTGGCTGGCCACCTGGCCCACGCTTTCGCCCGTGACGAGCGCCACCGCGCCGACGGCCGCGGCGTGCCGCGCGGCGACGCGCACCATGAAACGCCGCATCACCGTCATGGTCAGCTCTTCGGGCACTTTCCGGTAAATCTCTTTTTGCACTTCCGTAAAGTGCACCACGTGCAGGGGCAGCGGCTCCGGGCTCCACGCCGCCAGCACGCGGCACAAGTCCACGACTTTTTCTTTGGCCCGCTCGCTGGTGAAAGGTGGGCTGTGGAAATGCAAGGCGTGCACCTTGATGCCCCGCTTCATGGCCATCCAGCCGGCCACCGGGCTGTCGATGCCGCCCGAGAGCAACAGCAGCGCGCGGCTGCTCGCGCCGACGGGCAAGCCCCCGGGACCGGCCACCTCTTCCGCATACACGTACGCCGCGCGGTCGCGGATTTCCACCGTCACCGTCACGTCGGGATCGGTCATGCGCACGGACAAATTCGGCACGTGGCGCAGCACGTACGCCCCCACCAAGTGGTTGAGCTCCTGCGACGTGTACGGAAACCGCTTGTTGGCCCGGCGCGCAGAGACCCGAAACGTGCGCGCCGGATCCCCCGGCCGCCGCACGAGCTGCGCGGCCGCCTCCTGGATGGCTTCCAACGCCAGCGGCGTGCGCAGCGCCGGGTTGACCGCGACGATGCCGAAGACGCGCTGCAGCCGGCGCAGCGCCTCCGCCGTACGCTCCGGGTCCACGTCGACGAACATGCGCCCGTATTCCCGGTACACCTTGGCCGGCACGTCAGGCGCCAGCGCGGCCCGCATGTTGCCGACGAGAATGTCTTCAAACAGGTGGCGGTTGCGCCCCTTCAAGCCGATTTCTCCGTAACGGATGAGGAGCGTCTGCTCCACGGACCGATCCCTCCAACGCCGTCCCGCGCGCCTACGCGCGCGCGAACTCGCGCAGTTCCAGCGCCACCGCCGCGATGCGCCGCGCGGCTTCCTCGACTTCTTCCGCAGTCGTCAGCCGCGACAAGCTCAGGCGAATGGTCCCTTCCGCCCGCCGCTCGTCGAGCCCCAGCGCCTTCAGCACCCGCTGGCCCTTGCGCCGGCGCGACGAGCACGCCGAGCCGGTCGACACGTACACCCCGCGCTCGGCCAGCGCGTGTACGAGCACTTCCCCGCGCAGCCCGGGGAAGGAGACGCTCAAAATGTGAGGCGCGCTGGCGGCTTCGTCGGCCGGCCCGTTGCGCACGGCGAACGGTACGGCCGCGGCGATGCGTTCCCAAAGCAAATTCTTGAGCGCGCGGGTCTTCTCCATCTCCGCCGGCATGTCGGCCGCCGCTTTCGCAGCTACGCCGAAGCCGGCGATGCCCGGCACGTTTTCCGTGCCCGGGCGGATGCCCTTCTCCTGCGTGCCGGGGCCGAACAAGGGCGCCAGCCGGACGCCTTCCCGCACAAACAGCGCCCCGACGCCTTTGGGCCCGTGAATCTTGTGCCCGCTGACGGTCAGCAAATCCGCGGGCACCTCGTCGAGCCGAATCGGCACTTTGCCGAACGCCTGCACCGCGTCGAAATGGAGCCACACGTCGGGACGCCGCTCCTTCACCGCCCGGGCGATTTCCGCCACCGGGTGCAACGTCCCGACTTCGTTGTTGACCCACATCAGCGTGACGAGGCCCGTGTCGTCCCGCAGTGCGGCGAGCACGTCCTCCACCCGCACGCGGCCTTCGCTGTCCACGGGCAGCACTGTCACGGAAAAGCCTTCATCCTCCAGCGACTCCACGGCGTTGAACACCGACGGGTGCTCCGTGGCCGCCGTTATGACGTGGCGATACCGGCCGGCCCGAGCCCGAGCCGCGCCTTTGATGGCCAGCGCGTTGGCTTCCGTGCCGCCGGAGGTGAACAGGATTTCGTCGGGCCGGGCCCGCAGCGCGGCAGCCACGTTGCGCCGCGCCTCGGCCACGATGCGCTCGGCCTCGACTCCCTTCGTATGCACGGACGACGGGTTGCCCCATGCCGTCTTCAGCACGTGATTGACGGCCTCGATGACCTCCGGCAACGGCGGCGTCGTCGCGGCGTTGTCCAGGTAAATCTCCACGCTGGCGCGCACCTCCCGCCTTCCCAGTATATCAAAAGGGGCGTTCGCGGAACGCCCCTTTCGCCCATGCTTGTCCCGGCGCCGATGTCCGGGCCGGTACACCGGATGATGGATTGAGGCCGGCGCCGGGCTCCGCCGTTGCGGCTCGGGCCCGGGCCCGAGCCGCCGGTCTCTAGTTGGCGAACCCCAGCAGCAGCGCCAGAATGGCGGCGCCGATGCCCAGCGTTCCCATGCTGCGGGTGCGCTGCAGCTCTTCCTCGGTGCGCTGGCGGTAGGTGGAGAACTCGCTCTGCAGGTCCGCCAGCTGCCGCGCGAGCTGCTGTTCGCGCGCCAGCGTCAGCGCCAGCTGTTCGTCCAGCTCTCGGCGAACGCGCTCGGTCAGCGCCGCAATCTGCTCTTCGCTGGTACCCAGCACACCTTGCAGCGTGGCCAGTTCTTCCTGCACCCGCTGCAGCTCGCTGCGCAACTCGCCGTACTCGGCGTCCATGCGCGCCTGCAGTGTGTCGACGTCGGCCCGCAAGGCGTCCGCGGCCGTCATCACGTCGCGCACCGCGTCCGTAAGCGTTGCCGTGTGGCGCTCGACGATGCGCAAGTTGTCCCGCAGCTCCTGGATGCTCGTGTCCAGCATGGCGAGCATGGCGCGCAGCTCGGCGACGTCGTTGTCGAAGCGGCCGGTGTCGGACGCCGTCTGTTGTTCGAGAGCCGCCAGCGCCGCCGCCAGCGTCTCCAGCGCGCGGGTGTGCTCCGCGACGGCCGCGCGATGCTGCTCTACGTCCGCCTGCAAGCGGTGCACCGCCTCATCCAGCCGCGACGTCTCGGCCCGCACCTGTGCGATGTCCTGCGAAAAGAGCGAAGCCTGCTGCTGCAGCCGCGCGCCGTACTCTTCCGTCAGCGCCGTTTGCAATTCGCCCAGCGCCGCCCGCAGTTCCGCCGTCGACTGGCGCACCGTCTCCAGCTGCGCCGCCAGCTCGTCGGTGCGCGCCTTGAAGGCCGCGTCCAGTTCGTTCAGGCGCAGGAACATGGCCGCGCCCTGCTCGCTCAGCCGGTTGTTCAACGGCACCAGCTCTTCGTCGATGCGCGCCTGCAGCGCCGCCAGCTGCGCCGCCAGGTCTCCGTAGGCGCGCGTTTGCTGTGCGAACTGCTCGTCCACCGCCACGCCATACGCGGCCAGCGTGTCCGTCACGGCGGCGTACAGCCCCTCGATGGATTGCTGCAGCTCGCTGCGCACCGCCGTCAGCTGGGCGGACAGCTGGGCCAGCCGCTCGTTCAGCGCCGCCACGTCAAGGTCGTGGCCGCTCAGCCGGCCTTCCGCCACTTGCAGCGCGCCGTCGATGCGCTCCAGCTCGAACAGAATGTTGTTCAGCTGTTCGTCGATGACGGCCAGCTGCCGCTGTGTCCGGGCCGTGATTTCCGCCAACTCCTCTCGCGCGGCGTACCATTGCACCAGCTCGGCCCGGAACTCGGACTCCAGGCGACGCAGCAGCTCGATGTCGGCCGCCGTGCCGACTTGGACGCGGCCCGCCTGGATGTCCTCCAGCATGCGCGCAACCAACACCGCCAGGTCAAAGCGGCTGACCGGCTCGTCCCCCCGGAACAGCCCCTGGGCGTCCGTGGACAAGTAGCCCCGGGACAAAAGCGTCTGCACCGCCTCGTAGGCCCAGTGGCCCGGCGGCACGTCCGCCGTCTGGGCCGACGCCGCGCCGGCCAGCAACAACAGCAGCAAGCTGGTGAGCAATCCTTTCCGGATCATCCTCATCGCTTCTCTCCTCCATGTCAGGCTGACCGAAAGTTCTCGTCAGCGGGCGTCGTCCCGCACGACGACCACGGCTTCTTGCACCACGACGTCCACCGCGGTGCCGTCTTCCGCCGCGATGAAGGCGGCCTGCGCCTCGGGGTCCAGGTACGGATGGTCGGCCACCGTCGCCAGCCGCAGCGCCGTCGTGCCGGGGCCCACGGCCCGGAAGCGGATGGCCGCCAGCGTGTCGCTCAGGCGAGCCGCCCCGCCTTCCGGCGCCCGGCTGCCGGCGATGCGCACGACACCCCGTTCGTTGTCGACCATGGGCGTACGCCAGTCAAGCTTCGTCTCCTGCCCCGTTGCGGGATCGGCCACGACGAACGCCCGGCCGCGATCGACGCCGAGGCGGCCGCCCAGCACTTGCAGGACGGACGGATCGAACCGCAGCTCCAGCGCCGCGCCGTAAAACTCCCGCACGTTTTCGGCGTGGATGTAGACGGTGAACAAGTCGCCCACGACCGCCTCCTTGCGTACGGCCGCCTCATCGTCCACGGTCACCCGCAGCACCGACTCCAGCAGCGGCACGGCCACGAAAGCCGTCGGCAACCGGCCGATGGACGCGTTGCTGGACGTCAGGCGCAGTGACACCGGCAAGTTGCCCACCACGCCCGTGGGAACCAAGTGCCAGGTGACCTCGACTGTCTCGCCCGGCTGCACGGGACCGATGTAGCGCTCCGCCGCGCTGCCGCGGGCCAGCTGCAGGCCGAACACCGTGTCCAGGCGGGCCACCACATCCTCCGCCACCAGCTGGCCGACGTTGGTGATCCGCGCCGTCATGGGCAGCGGCACGTTGCCCCAGCGGCCGTCGCGGACCGTGATCTCGCCGTTGGGCAGGGCCGCCTCCAGGGCCGCCGGCGCGATGACGACCACCGTGCGGTCGACTCGGTTCGGATCCGCGTTGCTGGAGGTCACCGAGACCCGGTACGTGAACGAACCCGACGAACCGGCCGGCACGGCCACGCGCCAGGTGACCTGGCGAGAGTCGCGCGGCGCCAGGTCGCCCAGGGCCACCGACGCCGGACCCTCCACAATCCGCAGCGGCGCGAGATTTTCCAGGCGCACCACCGTGTCCCGCGCGATCCATTCGCCGGTGTTCTCGATGTACGCCCGCACTTCGAAGAGGACGTCGCGGTTGTGGCTGCCTTCCACCGACGCCGGCGACGTGACGCCGACCGACAGGTGGCCCGGCGCGATGGTGATGCCGCCCAGGCCGTAGTACGTCACGTATGTCCGCGTCTCGCCCGGCGCCAGCGGCCGTTCATACCAGAAGAGCGCCACCGCGCTGTCCAGCGCGAACTCTTCCCCGGCGCGCGTGAAGTCGCGCCCGGGCACGAAGTCGAACTCCCACACGCCGTCGGCCAGGCTGCCCCAGTTGGTGAAGTACACTTCGTCGGGAACCGTGGTGTCCAAGGCGCGCAGCGTGCCCTGCGACACGACTTGCGGATTGGCCAGCGAGTCAAAGGCCTGGTAGTAATCGGGGATGCTGTCGCCGCGGAACGCCGTGTCCGTCAGGATGGCCCGCCCGGCCGCCTGGAACGGCGCCCCGTCGTTGCGGCCCAGCAGCGTGTCGAGCATGAGCCGCAAGCCGACGTTCACCGTCGTCGTCCCGGTGTTGGTGATCCGGTACTCGATGCGCGCCGTGTCCGGCCGCCCCGTGGTGATGCCCGGGGCGATGCTGAGGATTTGGGTGACGACGATGTCGCCTGCGCGCCAGACCGTATGGATTTCGCGTCCTTCGTGGATAAACGGCTTCTCGACGACTTCGCCGTACAGCCCTAAACGGCCGGCCCGCCGCCCCGTAGGGCCGCCGAACACGTAATTGACTCCGTTAATGCGCACGGTCGTATACGACGTCCACGGTCCCGGCGGCTGTTCCGTGCCGAAAATGAGCGGGCGGTTCTCATCGCCGACGCGCTCGGGATCGCCGCCCGTGGTGTTGACGGAAAAACGCCCGGTGTCCTCGTCGCGCGCGTTGACGACGATGGCGATGAACTCGTTCTCCAACACGACGCTGTCGCCGACGCGGCTTTGCAACTGCTGCGCGCCGGCCGCTGCGCCGCATGCCAGCAAGAGTGCCACGGCGCCCAGCAGCGGGACCAAGCGGCGACGACGAGCCCTGTTGCGTCCGTGTTCCGTCACGATGCTCCACTCCTTGTCGCCGGAACTAACCCGTCACCGGCGTTCGACGAACTGCGGCTGCGGCTGCCAGACGGTCTGCCCTTCCTGGGAGCCCGTCGTGAACGTGACGCGCCACACTTCCACGTACGGCGACCCCGTGGCTTCAAACGACCAGCGCTCCATCAGGCCCACCAGCGCCTCGTCCACCATGTCGCGGCCCGAAGAAGCCAGCAGGACCACTCGTTCGACGCTGCCGTCGGCCCGCACGTAAATC
This sequence comes from Bacillota bacterium, assembly GCA_017577945.1. Classification (NCBI taxonomy): domain Bacteria; kingdom Bacillati; phylum Bacillota; species Bacillota bacterium. Next base: position 277,435 of record PKQS01000009.1, on the reverse strand, counting down.
TCCACCTGCACGTCGCTCAGCCGGACGTCCAAGGGCGTGTCTTCCACCGCCTTCGGGCGGCCGAAGCCGAAGCGAGTCGCAAAGCTGACTCCCGCCGGTCCACCCGGCTGGGTTCCTTGCCCATCGACGGTGCCTTCCGGCGCGCCCTGGACCACCTCGTCGCCCGGTTGCGCCGCTCCCGGCGCGCCGTCGCCGGCGCCGGGCGCAACGTCCGCGGCGGCTTCCGGCTCAGGCTGCCGCGCCACCTCGGGAGCCGGCTCCGGCACAGGTTCGGGTTCCGGCTCAGGCTTCGGCGCCGGCTCGGGCTCCAGCGCCGCCGCCACCTCGAACGTGCCTTGCTCGCTCACGAGAATGTCCTCGGCGACGCCCGGCTCCGGTTCGGCTTCAGGCTGCGGGGCGGGCGCAGGGGCAGGCTCCGGCTCAGGCCGGGGAGCCGGCGCCGGCTCCGGTTGGGGTGCGGGCCGGGGCTCCGGCTGCGGCGCGGGCCGCGGCACCGCCGCGACCGCAGGCGCAGGCGGTGCGGCCGGCTGCACCTGCTGCTGTTCCGTCCGCACGGCCACCGCGGCTTGCGGCTCGGCCGGCTGCGGCGCCTGCTGCTGGCGCGGCGGGCGGGGCTGCACGGGCGCCGCCGGCGTCGGCGCCGGGGGCGCCTGGATTGCCGACTGTCCTGGCACGAAAACGAACTCCACCAGGCCGCCGTCCGCAGGGCCGAACCAGCCGATGCCGTACAGGGAGCCTTCCATCTGCGGCCACAGCCAGATGAACAGCGCGTGCAACACGACCGAGATTAGGAGAAACCAGCCGAAACGAGACTGTTCCTCGTATTCGTCGGTGAACACCGGGCGTCTCACCTGCCTTCCCTGGCCTGCAGGCCCGCGCGCCGCCCACGGCGCTTCTTCTCACGAGCGTTCACGGCAGCCGTTCCACGCTCAGCGCCAGCCGGCCAGCGCCTCCTAAGCGGGCCGCGTCGATGGCCCTGACCACGTAATCGTACGACACGCGGCGATCCGCCGAAATGATCACGATGGTATTGGGATTCGAAAGCAACGCGCTGCGGACGCGCGCTTGGATGTCGCTCTCGGAAACCGCCACCCCGTTGACGAACATCGTTCCTTGCTGCGTCACCGTGATGCGCAGCTCCGCCTGCTGTTGAACCGTCCCCGTCGCGGCTCGCGGAAGGGCGACGTCGATGCCCAGCGGTTCGGTCCGAAACGTCGTGGACACCAGCAAAAACGCGACCAAGGTGAACATGATGTCAATCAGCGGCACGATGTTCGGGCTCGGTGAGCGCCGTCGCTCGCGAACGATGGCCACGTCACTCACCCCGCATCGTGCTGATGATTTCCAAAATCTCCGCGGTGCGCCGGTTCATGTCGGCCACCCGCCGGTCGATGATGCTGCTGAGCCAGTGGTACACCGCCATCGCCGGAATGGCGATGCTCAAGCCGGCGGCCGTGGTAATGAGCGCCTCCGCAACGCCTAGGCTGAGGTCTTGCGGCGTGGCCAGGCCTTCCAGTGCGCCGAGGACGTTGAAGCTGCGGATGATCCCCGTGACGGTGCCCAGCAGCCCGAGCAGCGGCGCGATGTTGACGACGGTCTCCAGCAAGACCATCCGGCGTTCCATCTTAAACAGCTCGGCCCGGCCCACGTCCTCCAGCTTTTCCTTCAACTGGTCCAAGGGCAAATCGGAATACGCGACGGCCGTCGCGATCAAAGCGGCCACCTGGCTCTTGGACCGCTTCGCCACCTGCACGGCTTGCATCACTTTGCCCTGGGTCAGGTTGAGCCGGACCTCGTCCATCAGGTCGTCGGAGTCCACCCGCGTGCTGAAGAAATACCAAAGCCGCTCCAGCGACACCGCCAGAGCCAGCACGGAGATGAACAGCAGCGGGATCATGACCGGACCGCCCTTGACGATTATGTCGACCATGCGCCTTCCCCTTCCTCCGCGAGAGGACGTTTGGTGACAGTTTCAAATAAGATACGGCGGATTCTTCTACATACCGAAGGCGATTCCTTGTGCTCAGGCGGCGTTGTGGTTTTGAAACTCGTCCCGCAAGATTCGCATCAGTACGATTTCCCTGAGGTCTCCGTCAACGCGCCGCGTCACGACGCCTTCGGCCTTGAACCCCGCCTTCCTGTAACAAGCGATGGCCGGCGCGTTGTACGACAGGACGCGCAAGTAGACGCGGTTCAGCCGCAGCGCGCCGAAGGCGTAGGCCAGCAGCAGCCGCACCGCCTCGGTGCCGAAGCCGCGGCCGCGCCATTGCGGCTCGCCGATGCGGATGCGCAGCTCCGCGTCGCCGCTGCGCCAGGCGATGTGGTCCAGCTCTACGTCGCCGATAAGCCCGATGCCTTCCACTTCGATGCCGAACAGCTGACGTTGCCTGTCGCCGAGGATTTGCCGGTGCCAATCCGCGCAACCTTCGATGGACTCGGGGTACGCCGCGCCCATGAGCTCGTGCAGCTCCGGATCGCGGTTCCATTTGACCAACAGCGGATAGTCGTCGGCGGTGATCGGCCGCAGCGACACGCGGCCTTGCAAGATCGCCATGGCAGGTCGTCCTCTCCTCACATGCGCGTAGTGCGTCGAAAGCTGCGATGTTGCCCATGTTCCGGAGGGATAGTCGCTTCGAGAAAAGCTAGCCGTTTTTTGACCTATGGAGCACTTCGCCCGCGGCGGGGGCCTGCCTTTAGGAAAATCTTGGTACGGTAACGAGGCCGTTTACGAAGCGGATCCGAGCGTTTCGCGAAAAAACTGCAAAATCCGGCGTTCCGAGCGTGACACGTGCGCCTGGGAAACGCCCAGGGCCCGGGCCGTTTCGGCCTGGGACTTGTCTTCGAAAAACCGGAGAACGACCAACCTGCGCTCCCATTCCGACAGCCGCGCCAGCGCGGCGTGCAGGGCGACGTTTTCCACCAGCCGCTCCCAGTCTTCGCCGCCGGCCAGGCGGTCTCCGAGCGAGACGGCGTCGCCGTCGTCAGGATACAAGGGCTCGTCCAGCGACGTGACCGCCCGCGCCGCCACGGCCGCCGCCACTTCCTCGGCGTCGACGTTCAGCTCGGAGGCGATCTCCCCCACCGTCGGCTGCCTCTCCAGGCGAGCCGCCAGCCGCTCCTCGCAAGCCGCCACTTCCCGCTGCAGGCTCGCGAGCCGCGCGCCCAGGTGCAAGGGACTCCGCTGCCGGCGCAGATATTGCCGCATCTCGCCCATGATGACCGGCACCGCGTAAGTGGAAAAGCGCACCTCGTAGGCGGGATCGAAGCCGTCGATGGCTTTGATGAGGCCGATGCAGCCTACTTGAAACAAGTCGTCCAGGTCAACGCCGCTGGTGCGAAAGCGCTGCGCCACCGCGGCCACCAGCCGCAAATTGGCCCGCACCAGCTCCTCCCTGGCCGCCGCGTCGCCCGCCTGCGCCTGTGCGATGAGCCGCCGCGTTTCGTCCGGCGCACCGGCCGCCGTGTCCGGCACCTGGGCCACGGCCGCTCCCTCCGTTCACGGCGCCACCGCGGCACGGGCGGGCGTTTTCGTCATCGTCACCATCGTGCCCGCGTCCGGCTGGGAAGCGACCTCCAGCTTGTCCATGTATTCCTGCATAAATGTAAAGCCCAGCCCCATCCGCTCTCCGGGACGGCTTGTCCACTGCGCCTGCCGCGCCTGGGTCACGTCGGCGATGCCGACGCCGTAGTCGATAACCCGCAGCACGAACGAGCCGTCCGCGCCCAGGCCCAGCTCCAGGCGAACGACGCCGTCTCCGTCCGGGTACGCGTGCACGACGACGTTGGACACGGCTTCCGACACCGCGACCTTGATCTCGTCCAGCTCGTCCAACGTAAAAGCCAGCTGCGACGCGAACATGGCCGCGGCCGTGCGGGCGAAAGCGACGTTCTCCGGCTTGGCGGGCAGCTCCATCGTCACGTAGTTGACAAACCGCTCCATGCCCGTCACCACGTCTCCCCCTCCCTGACCAGCGCCAGCGCCTGCTGCTTCGTCTCGGCCACGGCCAGCACGCGCAGCAGGCCCGCGAACTGGAGCACCCGCAGCACGTTGGGGCGGAGCCCGAAGACGACCACTCGCCCGGCGCGCGTGGTCCGGATGTCCCGGCAGCGCCCCAGCAGCGCTCCTACCCCCGAACTGTCGATAAACGTCACGCCGCGCAAGTCTAGGATCAAGTGCCGCAGCCGTGGGCCTTCCTCCAGCTCCTGCTGCACGCGCGCCCGGAACACGGGCGCCGTCCGCACGTCCAGCTCGCCGGCCAGCCGCACGATGAGGCTGTCTTTGCTGCGCGTCGTCTCGATGATCAAGCCGCCGCACCCCCGATCACGATTTACAATCTTCTGTCTTATTCGCCTATTTCCTGCCGGACGGGTGCGGCGGCCGTGCATTGGCCTGGGCGAGGCTAGCGCTGCGTTGGTACCAGCGAGCCTGGCACGGCGTTGGCCCGGGCGAGGCTGATGCGGTGAACACACCCCGTTAGTGAACGACAGGCCACGGCAAGAGACTGCCCAGCAGCCGGCTGGCCGTGCGGGCCAGCAGCCTCCAGGTCGAGCCGCGCGGGACCGCCGCACGAGCGACCAAGTCGACTCGGCCCACTTCTTGGCCGTTTAGCTGCACCACCGCCTCTCCGACCACCTGGCCGTCCTCCACCGGCGCCAACAGCTGCGCCGGCAGCAAGAGCTCCACCGCCGGCGCCGCAGCGGAACCCCGCGGCACCGCCACGAACACGTCGCGCGCCGCCCCGATTTCCACCGTGGCCGCCTCACCTTTCGACACGGGCAGGCGCGCCAGCACGGCCGCGTCGTCCACGGCGGCACGCGCTTCATACTGGCGAAAGCCCCAGTTCAGCAGCGTCCGGATATCTTCGTCCCGATCCTGGATGCTGGGCGCGCCGAGCACGACCGCGATGAGATGCAGGTTGTCGCGCACGGCGCTGGCGGCTAGGCAATACAGGGCCTCGCGGGTGTAACCGGTTTTGATCCCGTTGGCGCCTTCGTAAAAACGGAGCAGCGTGTTGCGGTTCCAAAACTCCCGCTCGTCGCGCGTGCCTTCGCGCACGCGGTAGGGGCCGTAGGTGGAGACGAGCTGCTCGAACATGGGCAACGTGTAGCCGTAGCGGGAAACGACGGCGATGTCGTAGGCGGTCGTCACATGGGTGCGGCCGGGCATGCCCACGTCGGCGGGCGGCAAGCCCGACGCGTTGCTCAGTTCGGTGTTGCGCGCCCCTAAGGCGCGGCTGCGCTCGTTCATCAAGGCGGCGAAAGCCTCTTCGCTGCCGGCGATGTGCTCGGCCACCGCCACCGCAGCGTCGTTGGCCGACTCGACGGCAATGGCGTAGAGCAAGTCTTCCAACGACATCGTCTCGCCGACCTCGAGGTACACTTGCGTGCCCCCCATGCCGGCGGCCCGGCGGCTCACGACCACCATGTCGTCCAGCGACACTTGCCCGTCCCGCAGTGCTTCGAGCGCGACGACGAGCGTGAAGATTTTCGTCACGCTGGCAGGCGGCAGCGGCTCGTGAGCGTTTTTCTCGTACAGCACCCGGCCGCTGTGCGCCTCGATCAGAATGGCGGAACGAGACTTAATTGGAAGCGTTTCCTGCCCGGCCGCCGGCGGGCTGAAGGCCAACAAAGCGGCCAAGCACGCCGCCAAGCCGACGGCCGCATGCCTCATCCGTGAACGAAAAAACGCGCAGCGCATCGCACGGCCTCCTTCCCGGTGTTAGACCTATGCGGTGCCCTGCGCGTATATCCCGTCCGCGGACGACCCGCCGTGTCCGAGCGACCGGGGGACTCGCTGTCCGGGTTACAGCCTAGACCGCCCAGCCTTTTCCGGCGGCGTCCCGGGCGTCAGTCGCCGATGCGGCGCAGCACCAGCGGCCGCGGCTCCGGCGCCCGCGGGCCGATGGAGAAGGCGTTGCGGATGCGCTCCTCGACGGCCGCCACGTCTTCCGGCCGCCGGGCGTGCACTTCGCACAAGACGTCGCCTTCCTCCACCTTCGAGCCCAGTTTGGCGTGCAGGACCAAGCCCACCGCGTGGTCGACGACGTCGTCCTGCTTGCGGCGGCCGGCGCCCAGCAGCATCGTCACGTCGCCGAGCGCGTACGCGTCGATGCCGTCGACCCAGCCCGACCTGGGCGCCTCCACCACGGTGCGCACCGGCGCCGTGGGCAGCAGCGACGGATCGTCCACGACCCGCGGATCGCCGCCCTGGTTGCGGATCATCTCCCGGAACTTTTCCAGGGCGCGGCCGCTGGACAGCGCGTCTTGCAGCTTGCGCCGCGCGTCGGCCGCGTCGTCCGCCACCCGGGCGAGGAGGAGCATCTCGGTGCCCAGCGCCAGCACCAGCTCCGCCAGATCCTCGGGGCCATGCCCGCGCAGCGTCTCGATGGCTTCTTTCACCTCGAGCGCGTTGCCGATAGCCCGGCCCAGCGGCTGGTTCATGTCCGTGATGAGGGCCACCGTCTTGCGACCCGCCCGCCGCCCAATGGAGACCATCGTCTCCGCCAGCTTTACGGTGTCCTCGAACTTCTTGAGGAACGCTCCCTGGCCCGTTTTGACGTCGAGCACCAAGGCGTCCGCGCCGGCCGCCAGCTTCTTGCTCATGATGCTGGCTGCGATGAGCGACACGTTTTCCACCGTGGCGGTTACGTCACGCAGCTTGTACCACTTGCCGTCGGCGGGCGCGATGGACGCCGTCTGGCCGATGACGGCCACTTTGATCCGGTTGACGCTCTCCACGAACTGCTCAGGCGTCATGTACACGTTGAAGCCGGGGATGGACTCCAGCTTGTCCAGGGTGCCGCCCGTGTGCCCCAGCGCCCGGCCCGACATCTTCGCCACCGGCGCGCCGCAGGCCGCCACCAGCGGCGCCAGCACCAGCGTCGTCGTGTCGCCCACGCCGCCCGTGGAGTGCTTGTCCACCTTGATGCCCTCGATGGCGCTCAAATCGACGACATCGCCCGAGTGCGCCATGGCCAGCGTCAGTGCGGCCGTCTCCTCGTCGGTCATGCCGCGGAAGTAAACGGCCATCGTGAACGCAGCCATTTGGTAGTCGGGAATGTCGCCTTTCGTGAACCCTTCGATCAGGAAGCGGATTTCCTCTTCCGTCAGCTGGCCGCCGTCCCGCTTCTTCCGGATCAGGTCATACATCCGCATTGTACCCGCGCCTCCTTGCCATGCCGCTCGCCGCCTACTCGGCGAGGATGTCCTTCAAGAAGCTGGTGCCGATCTCGGGCGCCGGCACGCCGAAAAACTCGGCCAGCGTCGCCGCCACGTCCGCATAGGTCGAACGCGTGCCGAGCGCCACGCCCTGCTTGGCCGCCGGACCGCACACCAACAGCGGCACGTACTCCCGCGAGTGGTCCGTGCTGGGCGTCGTCGGGTCGTTGCCGTGGTCGGCCGTGATGATGAGCAAGTCGCCGTCCCGCAGCTCCGCCATCACGTCAGGAATGCGGGCGTCGAATTCCGCCAGCGCCTGCGCCATGCCTTCGGGGTTGTTGCGGTGGCCGTACAGCATGTCGAAGTCGATGCAGTTGGCGAAAATGAGGCACGGTCCCGCTTCTTCCCTGAGCAGCTTCACGACGCCGTCCATCGTGGCCATGTTGCCCTTGGTGTAATGGCCGCGGGTGATGCCCCGCTGGGCGAAAATGTCTTCGATCTTGCCCACCGAGTAGACCGGGATGCCGGCTTCCACCAGCCGGTCTAGCACCGTCGGCCGCGGCGGCTCCAGGCTGAAGTCCCGCCGGCGCGCCGTCCGCTGGAAGCTGCCCGGCTGGCCGATAAAGGGCCGCGCGATGACGCGGCCCACGGCGTGCTCGCCCGTCAGGATTTCCCGGGCGATGCGGCACATCTCGTAGAGCTCTTCAACGGGAATAATCTCCTCGTGGGCCGCGATTTGGAACACGCTGTCGGCCGACGTGTATACGATGGGCCGGCCCGTGCGCATGTGCTCCTCGCCCAGTTCCTCGATGATGGCGGTGCCCGAAGCCGGCTTGTTGCCCAGCACTTTCCGGCCGATGGCTTCCTCGAACGGCTTAATCACTTCCTCGGGAAACCCGTTCGGGTACGTGGGAAACGGCCGGTCCAGATACAGCCCGGCCAGCTCCCAGTGCCCGGTCGTCGTGTCTTTGCCCGCAGAGCGCTCGGCCATGCGCCCGAAACAAGCCAGAGGCTTGTCCGCCGGGGGGACGCCGGGGATGTCGCCGATGTTGCCCAGGCCCAGCCGCTGCATGTTCGGCATCCGCAGGCCGCCTACCGCCAACGCGGTGTTGCGCAGCGTGTTGGAGCCTACGTCGCCGTACTGGTCGGCATCGGGAAGCTCGCCGATGCCGACGCCGTCCATGACAATCCACGCTACTCGACCGTTGCGAGTCATCTGATGAGTCCTCCAAGCAAGCCGCCGCGAACCGCCGCGGCGGCGAAATGACGTCTACAGCGGGGAAATTCGGCAACCACGCGTTTCTCCCCTGCCCCCGGGCCGGCGCGCCGCGAAACTGATCGCCCAACGAACCGCGCCGGCGCGCCCGCTAGCGCATCGGCAGCCACCGCGCTGCGGTGCCCATGAGCACGGGCGACACGTACGCCTCCACGAACGCCGCCGCCACCAGCGCCGCCCCGCTGGCGGCCAAAATCAGGACGAAACCGGCCAGGTGACGAAAGACGTTGACGTCGCGCCGGCCGGACAGCGCGCGCACCGCCGCACCCGCAAAGCTCAGCGCTGCGACGCCCGCCGCCAGCGTCGCCGGCACCGCCAGCACGTTTTGCGGCAGCAAGGCGACCACGGCCAGCACGGCGCCCGCGAGCCAGCCGGCTTCGGCCAGGAACGCGGCGGCAAAGCCCAGCGAGAAGCCGCGCAGGAACACCACGGCCAGGACGCCGGGAGCACCGGCGATGGAAAGGCCGAGGGCGCCGATGAGAGCGAGGTGCTTCAAGATGTACTCGGACAGGGCGAAGCGCAGCACCTCGGCCGGCGGGGACGCGGGGCGGCTGCCCGCGCTGCGGAACAGCGCCTCCACCTCGCCGGCCAGCGCCGCACGCCCCTCGGGGTCGACCCGATCGACGGCCAGCGCCCCCGCCGCCAGCCCGGCGGCGAACGCCGCGACGACGCATACGAGCAGCGCCATGCGCCGGCGCACGTACCCGCGCAAGACGTCGCCCCACCGGCGGCCCACGGCCGCTCTCCCCCTTCGCCCCAGGGCGTGGCGTTCTCCGCTTAGGCTTATGCACCCCGGCCTTTCCTCATGCGCCGCCCGCCAAATCGCCCGCCACGAAGCCGGCCGCGGCCGCCGCCAAGAACAAAGCGGGATCCTCCTCCACGCTGCGGCCCATGGAGCGCAGAGGAATGCCCGCGGCGGCCAGCAGATCCAGCGCCTCTTGCCCGCGCGCTTCTTCCCGCACGTCGTGGCGCTGGTCAATGCCCGCCTGCCGCAGCTGCTCCAGGACGACGGCGCGCTGCTCGGCGGGCAGTGCGGGCACGACGACGGTACACCGTCGCTGGGCGACGACGCCGAAGGCGGTCAGCGTGTGGTGGCTGACGCCCCGGTGGCGGGGCCGGGGATCGGCGAAGCTGAGGCGCGGCGCGGCCACGGGCCGGCCCCCCAGGATGGCTGCCGCGTCCGCGTGCTGGCCGGCTTCCACGGCCGTCGTGCCAAACTTCGTGCCCGTGCCGACGACGCCCGGGCCCATGGCCACGACGGCCGCGTCGGCGCCCAGCGCCCAGCGGGCGGCCAGCAAACCGGAAAACAGCGTGACCGCTTCCAAGTCGCCCCCGAAGGCGTGTCCCACCGTGACGGTCTTGTCCAGCAGGCCCGCTTGGATAAGCCGCCGCACCAGCCCGCTGAAGGCCAGCGGCAGCGCACCGCCGTCGGTCATGACGTACACGAGGGTCGCCCGGGGACCGAGCGCCAGCCGCAGCGCCGCGGCCGCGGGGGCCAGCTGGCTGTGCAGCCCCGCGATGACGACCGGCAGGCCGGCCAAGTCGCTTTTTTCCCGCAGCAGCGCGTGGTGCGGGCTGGCTTCTTCCTCCGCGGCCAGAACGGGCAGCTGCGCGGGCGTATAACGCAGCTTCATGATATGTCCGGGCCCGTCGCTCCGCCGGCTGCGGCCGACGACGTGCACGACGAAGTCCACGCCCCCCGTCCCTAAGCCCAAGTCCACGGCCGTCGTGTTGAGCGCGACGCGGTCGCCTACGTCCGCGGGCGGCGTCAGCTGCTCAAACAGGAGCGCCTCCCGGCTGCGCCCGTCCACCTCCACCGTCAGCCGCCACAACCCGTCCGCCTCGCGCATGGCCCGGCGCACGATGCCCTCGGCCGTATTGACACTGCGCATGCCGAACCACCCCCGCCTGCGCCGCGCTGGCCCGCTCTCCCGAAGCCCCCTCTCCGGCGCGACGCGGGCCAGCTGTTCAGAGCAACAAAAAAAGCAGGTGACCTCCCGTAGGCACCTGCTGAGATCTAGCCTGCACGCCGACGACCGCCCCCTCCGGCGTCAGCCGCGCGAGCGCTTGTCGCCCCGGCCACGTGCCCCCCGGCCGCCGGAAGAGCCCGAACGCGCCTCCCGCGCGTACCGGCCGTTGCCCGCGTTCTTGCGAGCCAACGCCGCCGCCAGTTCGCTGGCCTTCTCCTCCTCCGTCAAGGCGTCCTTGCGCGACAGGTTGATGCGACCGAAGCTGTCGATCTCGACAACCTTGACCCGCACCTCGTCGCCGACGTTGACCACGTCTTCCACCTGCGTGACCCGGTACGGCGCCAGCTGCGAGATGTGGATGAGCCCTTCCTTGCCCGGCGCGATTTCCACGAACGCGCCGAAATTCATGATGCGCGTAACCGTGCCGGTATAGTATTCGCCCACTTCCACATCTTTGACGATGGCCTCGATGAGCTTCTTGGCCTTCTGGCCCGCCTCCGGATCGGTGGAAGCGATGTAGACACGGCCGTCGTCCTCGATGTCGATCTGCACACCCGTATCGGCGATGATCTTGTTGATGGTCCGGCCGCCGGGCCCGATGACTTCCCGGATCTTCTCCACCGGAATCGTCATCGTGATGATGCGCGGCGCGTACGGCGACAGCTGCGGCCTCGGCTTGTCCAAGACCTGCAGCATGCGCTCGAGGATGTACAGCCGCCCGGCGCGCGCCTGCTCGAACGCCTTGGCGAGAATCTCGCGCGTCACGCCCTTGATCTTGATGTCCATCTGCAGGGCGGTGACGCCGTCGGCCGTGCCCGCCACCTTGAAGTCCATGTCGCCCAAGGCATCCTCGATGCCCTGGATGTCGGTCAAGATGGCGAAGCCGCCTTCATACTGGACGAGACCCATGGCGACGCCGGCCACCGGCTTGCGGATGGGCACGCCCGCGTCCATCAGCGCCAGCGTGCTGCCGCACGTGCTAGCCATGGACGACGACCCGTTGGACTCCAGCACTTCCGACACGACGCGGATCGTATACGGAAACTCTTCCTCGGGCGGAATGACCGGCAAGAGCGCCCGCTCGGCCAGATGCCCGTGGCCGATTTCCCGCCGGCCCGGCGACCGCATGGGCCGCACTTCGCCGACGCTGTAGCCCGGGAAGTTGTAGTGGTGAATGTAGCGCTTGCGATCCTCGTCGCCCAAGTCGTCCAGCAGCTGCTCGTCGCCCTTTAGCCCCAGCGTGCAGACGCTCAGCACCTGGGTCTGGCCGCGCGTGAAGATGGCCGACCCGTGCGTGCGCGGCAGCACCGACGTCTCGCACCAGATGGGCCGGATCTCGTCGTGCTTGCGGCCGTCGACGCGCTCGCCCTCGACGACGATCATGTGCCGGACCTGCTCTTTGAGGAGCTTGTCGAAGACCGCCTCCACGTCCTTGACGTGCTCGGCGGCCTGCTCGCCCCACTCCTCCTGGAACGACTGTACGATTTGCTCCTTCAGCCGCCGGACGTTTTCCTCGCGCTCCTGCTTGATGGGGCTCCGCACGGCCTCTTTGATCGCGTCGGCGGCCCGCTCGCGCACCCACGCGGCCACGTCGGGATCGGGCTCGTGCAGCTTCACTTCCGCCTTGGGCTTGCCGACCGCGGCCCGCATCTCCTCCTGCAGCGCGACGATGCGCTTAACCTCTTCGTGGCCGAACATGATGGCGTCGAGCATGACGCTCTCGGGCAGCTCTTTCGCGCCGGCTTCCACCATCATGACCGCGTCTTTGGTGCCGGCCACCACCAGGTCCAGTTCGGACCGCTCCATCTGCTCGACGGTAGGATTGATGACGAACTGGCCGTCGACCCGGCCGACACGCACAGCGCCTACGGGACCGAGGAACGGGATGTCGGAGATGGTCAGTGCGGCCGACGCGCCGATAAGCGCCGTGACGTCCGGCGCGTTGTCCTGCTCCACCGACATAACCGTGGCCACAATTTGCACGTCGTTGCGGAAGCCTTCCGGGAACAGCGGCCGCAACGGACGGTCAATCATGCGCGCCGCCAGCGTAGCCGCTTCGCTCGGCCGCCCCTCCCGCCGCAGCCAAACGCGCGGAATGCGCCCGACGGCGTACATGCGTTCCTCATAGTCTACCAGCAGCGGAAAGAAATCGATGCCTTCGCGGGGCTCACGAGACATGACGGCCGTTACTAGGACCGCCGTGTCTCCGTAGCGGACCAGCACCGAACCGTTGGCTTGCTTGGCCAATCTGCCGGTTTCGATGACTAGCGTCCGCCCCCCCACCTCCATCTGAAATTTCTGTTCGTTCAATACGCGAGACCTCCCACTTCCCATGCGGCGCCGTGCGCAACGCACCCCGCACGGCGCCGGTTCTCTTTTCCAAGATGAAATAGAACGAGAGCGGCAAGCACCGCTCCGTCACTTCCGCAGCCCGAGCTTGTTCACCAGAGCACGGTACCGCTCTACGTCGGTCTTCTGCAGGTAGTTCAGCAGCCCGCGCCGCTGGCCGATCAGCTTATACAGCCCGCGCCGGGAATGGAAGTCCTTCTTGTGTACCTGCAAGTGCTCGCTCAGCTGGTTGATGCGAGCCGTCAGGATGGCAATCTGGACTTCCGGCGACCCCGTGTCCGCCTCGTGCTGACGGAACTCGGCGATAATCTGGGCCTTCTCTTCCTTCGAGAGCGCCATCTCTGCACCTCCGTTCTTTTCCGCAGCCCCTGGCACCACGCCGCCGCCGGAGGACTCGCACGGCCTAGTGCCAGGTTTCCTTGCTTAGTTATACCACAAGCCCCGTGCGTTGCACAACAACGCCGCCGCCCCGCTACTCGCGCCGCGCGATGAATTGCACGCGCACTTCCTCGCCCGGCGCGGCGGGCGCTTCCGCGCCGAACAGGCGCAGCCAGCCCTCCCCGTCCGCCGGGATCTCGACCGCCGCGGGCACCGACGGACCGCCGGGCGGACCGGCCAGGACGTCGTATTTCCCCGGCGCGGGCAGAAGGAGCCCGGCCGACGGCTGCACGCGCCAGGCGCCCCCGCCGTCCTGCTCGTCCCCGTCCAACATGCGGCCGATAACGCAGTAGAACCGACCCAGCAGTGCCGCCGCCTGCGCCACGTCGCCCTCCGCCAGCAGCTGCCGCACCAACGTGCTGGAAACGACCCGTCCCCGGTCGTCGCGCACGGTCTCGACCACGTGCACGGCCAGCCCCAGTTCTTCCCCCACCTGCCGCAGCAGGTCGACCGTGCCGCGCGCCCCGCGGCCAAAGCGGAAGTTTTCGCCGACGACGACCCGGCGGGCGCCAAGTCCTCCGACCAGCACGTCCCGCACGAACCGCTCCGGCTCCAGCGCCGCGACCGCTTCATCGAACCGTAGCGTGACGACGGCGGCGATGCCTGCAGCACCCAAGGCGCGCTCACGCTCTTCCGGCGCCGTGAGCGCCGGCGGCGCGCCGGAGCCGACCACCGCCCGCGGATGCGGATGAAAGGTCAAAGCGACGGGCGTCTCCCCCGCCGCGGCGCCGCGCTCCACCGCCATGCGCAAGATGCGCAGGTGGCCTTTGTGCACTCCATCGAAGTTGCCCACCGCGACGGCGCTGCGCGCGAACAGCGGCGCCCGCCCCAGCAGCTCATCCAGCGTCAAACGCCAGCAACGCAACGGTTCTTCCCGGGCCGTCACGAAAAGACCACCCGCGGCCTCCAGACAATGTTTCCGCCTCGCCGTTCCGCCGCCGCCAGCGCCAGCAAGCGCCCGTTCTCATCGTAAAGCCGGGCCAGCCAAACTTGCCCGGTGCGGCCTTCGCCTGCCCCTTCCGCGCCGGCCGCGACGGGCTGGCCATGGCGAATCCGCCTCGCGCCGGCGGCGTCCAGCGTTACCTTCGGCCACGCGGCCAGCGCGGCGTCCATCGGCAACAGCACAGGGATCCCCGCGGCCACGTCGCGCTCCAGCTCGTCCAGCGTGCGCGCGCTGTCAATGGTCAGCGCGCCGACCCGCGTGCGCAGCAAGAACGACATGTACGCGCCGCAGCCCAGCGCTGCGCCGATGTCCGCACACAACGTGCGCACGTACGTGCCCTTCGAACAGACGACATCAAAAAGGACGCGCGTGCCGAAGCCCAGCACGTCGTCGTCGGGCTCGATGCGCACCGGGGTGAGGCGGCGGATGTGCACCGTCCGCGGCGCCCGCTCCACCTCGACGCCAGCCCGCGCCAGCTCGTACAGCCGCCGGCCTTGGCGCTTGACCGCCGAGGCCATGGGCGGCACTTGCTCGATGGCGCCGACGAACCGGCCCAGCGTTGCAAGGAGCGCTTCCCGCGGCACGGCACAGCCGCGTTCCACGCGCTGCGGCGCGCCGAAGGCGTCCTGCGTGTCGGTCGCGATGCCGAGCACCAGCTCGGCCCTGTATTCTTTGTCTTCGGCGTGAAGCCATTCGACGAGGCGCGTGGCGCGCCCGACGCAGAGCACGAGGACACCGGCCGCGCCCGGGTCCAGCGTCCCCGTATGCCCCACGCGCCGCACCCCCAGCAGGCGCCGCACCCGATCAACGACGTCGTGCGACGTCATGCCCGGTGGCTTGAGCACGTTGAGCAGTCCATCCAGCTCGCCGGCGCCTTCGCGGCGCAGGCGCTCGGAGCTCACGAGCCGCCAGCCTCCTCGGCGCCGGCCCCCACGGCCGCCGGCTCCAGCGGCGGCAGCCACTGGCTGACGGCCGCGACGATGCGCTCCAAGGCGTCGGCCACGGGCGCGTTGACGGTGCACCCGGCTGCGCCCGGATGGCCGCCCCCGCCGAAGGCCGAGGCCACGACGCTCACGTCGACCCGGCCCCGGGAGCGCAGACTGACGCGCGTCTGACCGTCGGCCAGTTCCCGGAGCATGAGGGCCACTTCGACGCCCGCAATCGAACGAGGATATTGCACGAATCCCGCCGCGTCGTCGTCGACGGCGCCCGCCTGCGCCAGCATGGCGCGGGTGACGACGATCCAGGCGATGCGCCCGTCGTCGCTGCGCCCCAGCGTGTTCAGCGCCAGCTTCAGCAGCTGCACTGCGCGCCAGGGCACCTGGTCGTAAACGGCCGCGGCGATCTCGTCGGGCTTGGCGCCGGCTTCCACGAGCTGCGCGGCGATGGCCAGCGTCTGCGCCGTCGTGTTGGGATACCGGAACGAGCCGGTGTCGCTCATGACGGCCGCGTACAGCTGCGTTGCGGCTTGCGCGTCCAACGCCAGCCCCCAGTGCTCCGTGAGCAGGCGGTAAATGAGCTCGCCCGTGGCGGCCGCCTGCGGTTCAATGTAGTGCAGCGTGCCTTCGCCGGTGTTGGAGACGTGGTGGTCGATGTTATACACGTACGCGAACTGGGACGTTTGGCTCCGGACCGCGCCGATGCGGGACAAGTCGCAGTCGACGACAACCAAGGCGTCGGCCGCGGGCGCCGGCGGCGGAAGAATCTGCTCCACACCCGGCAGAAACCGCATATCTTCCGAGATCGGATCCGGCGACACCACGGCCACGGTCTTGCCCAGCCGCCGCAGACCCCACGCCAGCGCCAGCATGGAGCCGAGACAATCCGGGTCCGGGTCGACGTGGGACGTGATGACGAACGACTCGTGGCGCAGCATCGCCTGCGCGAGCCGTTCCAGCCCCTCAGGCCCCGCCATCGCCATTCTCCTCGCGGGCGCCGGCCGTTTCCGGCTCGACGCCGACCTCGGCCGGCGCGTTCGCGCCGCTGGAAAGCGAGCGCAGCAGCCGGTTGATGCGGTCGCCCCGTTCAATGGAATCGTCGAGCTTAAAGGTGATCTCCGGCGTGTACCGCAGGCGGATGCGCTGGCCCAGCTCCGTGCGAATGTAGCCTTGCGCGTGCGCCAGCGCCGCCAGCGTCTTCTGTTTCTCCTGCTCGTCGCCGAAGATGCTGACGAAAATCTTGGCGTGGCGCAAGTCACGGGACAGTTCCACGTCGGTCACGGACACGAACCCGATCCGGGGGTCCTTCATCTTGCGCAAAATGTCGCTCGTTTCCCGCTTCAGGTCTTCCCGGATGCGCTCTGCACGGGGGACCGTCATGGGCGTCTCCCTCCTTGACCCCGGCGCCGCGGGCGGCCCGTCAGCCGCCGGCGGCGCCCATCCCTTCCGTCAGCGCAGCTCGACGGCGTAATCGCTCAGCTCCACCGAGCCGTCGCGCTGCACGAAGTCGACCACCGCCGACAGCACCCGGTAAGCCTGGCTAGCGTCGGTCGTGGCCACGGCTACCGCCAGCGTGGCGCGCTGCCACGCGTCGTGGTTGCCGACTTCGGCGACGGACACGTTGAACCGCGTCCGGATGCGGTCGTACAAGCTGCGCACGGCGCGCCGCTTCGCCTTCAGCGACGCGCTGTCGTGGATGTACAGCTCCAGCGTGAGCAGCCCGACGACCACGGCGGTTACCTCGCCACGGCCTCCATGCGGTACGCCTCCAGCACGTCGCCTTCCTTCAAGTCATTGAACTTGGCGATGCCGATGCCGCACTCAAACCCTTCCGGCACTTCCCGCACGTCGTCCTTAAAGCGGCGCAGCGAGCTCAACTCTCCGTCGTAGACGACGACGCCGTTGCGGATGACCCGCACCTTGGCGCCGCGCACCATGCGGCCGTCGGTGACGTAGGCGCCCGCCACGATGCCCACGTTCGGCACCTTGAACAGCGCCCGCACCTCCGCGTGGCCCAGCACCACTTCCTTGTAAACGGGCTCCAGCAGGCCCTTCATGGCCTTCTCCACGTCGTCGATGACGTCGTAGATGACGCGGTAGGTGCGAATCTCCACGTGCTCCTGCTCCGCGGCCCGGCGGGCCATCGCATCAGGCCGCACGTTGAACCCGATAATGATGGCATTGGTCGTGGCCGCCAAGTCCACGTCCGACTTGGTGATGCCGCCCACGCCGGCGTGGACGACCCGGACTTCCACGTCGTCGTTGCTGAGCTTGAGCAGGGCGTCCCGCAGCGCTTCCACCGACCCTTGCACGTCGGCCTTCAGGACGATGGACAGCTCTTTCCGCTCGCCCTCCTGCACCTGCCGGAACAAGTCCTCCAGGCTCGCCTTGCGCTGCCGCTGCAGCTCTTGCTCGCGCGCCTGCTGGCGCAGCCGTTCCGCCAGCTCCCGGGCGGCCCGCTCGTCGTCGACGGCAATGAGCTTGTCGCCGGCGTTCGGGACATCGTCCAGCCCCAGAACCTCCACGGGCATGGACGGCGTCGCCTCGTCGACCGGCCGCCCCTGATCGTCCAGCATAGCCCGAACACGGCCGGCGGTGTCGCCGACAACGATGACGTCGCCGGTGCGCAGCGTGCCCTTCTGCACCAGCACCGTCGCCACCGGGCCCCGGCCCTTGTCCAGTTTGGCCTCGATGACCGTACCCCGCGCTTTCCGGTCCGGGTTGGCCTTAATCTCGCGCAGCTCCGCGACGAGCAAAATCATTTCGAGCAAGTCGGAGATGCCCTGGCCTTTGAGGGCCGACACCGGCACGACCACCGTGTCGCCGCCCCACTCTTCCGGAATGAGGCCGTGCTCGGCCAGCTGCTGCTTGACCCGCTCCGGATTGGCCTCGGGCTTGTCGATCTTGTTCAGCGCCACGATGATGGGCACGTCGGCCGCCCGCGCGTGGCTGATGGCTTCGATGGTTTGTGGCATGACGCCGTCGTCCGCCGCCACGACCAACACGGCGATGTGGGTGACGCTGGCGCCGCGCGAGCGCATGGCCGTAAACGCCTCGTGGCCGGGCGTGTCGAGGAACGTAATCGCCTTTCCGCCCCACTTGACCTGGTAAGCGCCGATGTGCTGGGTGATGCCGCCAGCTTCGCCTTGGGCGACGCGCGTCTTACGGATGGCGTCCAGCAAGGTCGTCTTCCCGTGGTCGACGTGGCCCATAATCGTCACCACGGGCGGAATGGGCTGCAGCTTTTCCGGCGGGTCCTCTTCGTCGGCCAAAATGGCCGCCAGCGGGTCTTCGGGGCGAACGACGCTGTAGCCGAAGCGCTCCGCCACCGCCGCCGCCGTCTCAAAGTCCAGGTCGTCGTTGACGGTGACCATCTTGCCCTGGCTGAACAAGTACTTGACGATGGCCGTGGCCTGGACGCCAATCTTGCCGGCCAGAGCGCGCACGGCGATGGTCTCGGGCAGCTCAAGCTTCCCTTTGGAGCCCGGCTCCGGCGCAGGTTGCCGGCCGCCGCCCCCGGCCTGACGCGGCTTCGCTTGCGCTCCACCTTGCTTCCGTTCGCCCTCCCGCTCCCGCGAGCGCGCTTCACCCGACGGGGAACCGCCTTTGCGGGCCGCGCTTTCCGCGGACCCACCCTGCCGCGCGGGGGCCTGGCCCGCGCCCTGCTTCTTGGCCTCACCGGCATCGGCCTGGGCCGCCCCGAACTTCCCCTTGACGCGCGCGATCGACTCGCTGTCGAGCACGCTCATATGGTTCTTCACGTCGTGCCCCAAAGAATTCAAGTAATCCAGCACTTGCTTGCTGTCGACGCCCAAGTCGCGCGCCAGCTCATACACTCGCATTTTCGCCACGCAGCATCACCTCAATCATTACAGCCCTAGCTTTCGCTTTCCGCGACGGCGCTCTGCAGCATGCGGGCAAAGCGGGAGTCACACACGACCACGACGGCTCGCGGCCGCTCGCCGATCCACGCGCCCAGGCTCGCCTTGTCGCCCCAGCGCAGGCAAGGGACGGCGTACTCCTCCGCCAGGCGCAGGAAGCGCCGAGCCAAGGCGTCGCCCGCGTCCTCAGCCACCACGATGAGTTTGGCCTGGCCGCGGCGAATGGCCCGCTCGCAGGCCGCGTCCCCCGACGCCAATTTTCCCGCGGCTTGGGCGAAACCGAGAACCGTAGCGGGATTCACGTTGCCGCCAGCAAATCGGCCAGACGCTGGTGCACGTCGGCCGGAATGGCATGTTGCAGGGCCCGCTCCAGGCGCTTGCCTTGCCAGGCCAGTTCGAGGCAGCGGCGGTCGGGGCAGACGTAGGCGCCGCGTCCGGCCAGCTTGCCGGTAGGATCGACGACGACTTCACCGGCCGGGGTGCGCACGATCCGGACGAGCTCGCGTTTGGGGCGCACGGTGCGGCAGCCGACGCACGTGCGCATCGGGACTTTCCGCTGTGCCATCCGGTCGTCCCTCCGCTCACTCTTCCTCTTGCTTCAGCAATTCGGCCAGCGCCTTCAAGTCTTTGACGACCCGCTTGGGACGCTTCTTGTCGTCCTTGTCCGCGCGCTGGCTCGGCGCGGGCCTGACAGCCACCTGCTTGAGAACGCCGGCCAACTTCTCCGCGAGCGGGTTGCCCACCGACTCTTCGGGCCCGGCCACGTACACGGAAACGCTCCCGCCCGCGGCAACGTCCTCTTCCTCGTCGTCCGAGCCGAACAGCGTCGGCAGCGGCTCGTCGTCCTCGCCCAGCACGTCGTCGAACAGTTCTTCCTCAAGCTCGCGCCGGGCCGGGCGCGCACGCCGCTTGGGCGCCGCCCGCTTCTCCAGCAGCTCTTCCTCCAGCTCTTCGTCGAGGTCTTCGTCCTCAGGCGGCAGCAGTTCCTCGGGCTCCTCGCGCTCTTCTTCCTCCGGGAACTCCTCAACGGGCGCCAAGTCCTCCTCCAGCACCTCGACCTCGGCGCCCGCCGGCGCCGGCTCCTCCACCGCCACCTTCTCAGCCGCAGCCGCCGGCGCGGTCTCCGCCACGGCCGGCGCCGTTTCCGCCTCGGCCGCCTGCTGAGCCGCCCGCGCCGCCGCCTGCGCCGCCCGCTTCGCCCGCAGCGCCGCCTCGGCTTCCTCGAAGGCGCGCTGCGCCTCCAGCACCGCAAGCTCCGCCATCTGAGACTCGCTCTTGATGTCGATCTTCCAGCCGCACAGCCGCGCCGCCAGCCGGGCGTTTTGCCCCTCCTTGCCGATAGCCAGCGACAGCTGGTGATCCGGTACCACGGCGCGGGCGGACTTCTCCTCGTGGTTCAGGAACACTTGCACGACCTTGGCCGGGCTCAGCGCGTTGGCCACGAAGCGGGCCGGGTCCGGCGACCACTCGACGATGTCGATCTTCTCGCCCCGCAGCTCCTGCACCACGGCCTGCACGCGCGCCCCGCGCGGACCGACGCACGCGCCCACCGGGTCTACGTTGGGGTCGTGCGAGTACACCGCGATCTTGGAGCGGCTCCCGGGCTCGCGGGCCACCGCCTTAATCTCCACGATGCCGTCGTGAATTTCCGGGACCTCCAGCTCGAACAGCCGCTTCAGCAAGCCCGGATGCGTGCGGGAGATGTTGACGACGGGTCCGCGCGGCATCTGCCGGACCTCGGTGATGTACACTTTCAGGCGGGCGCCCGGCGCGTACGTTTCGCCCGGGATCTGCTCGCTGGGAATGAGCTGGGCTTCGATGCGGCCCAAGTCGACGACGACGTTGCGCTGGTTCATGCGCTGCACGACGCCGGTGACGATGTCGCCCTCGCGGTTGGCGTACTCCTCGTACAGCAGGTTGCGCTCCGCGTCGCGGATGCGCTGGATGACGACCTGTTTGGCCGCCCCCGCCGCGATACGGCCGAAGTCCCGCGGCGTCACTTCCACCTCAACTACGTCGCCGACCTGGTAGTTGGCGTTGATGCGGCGCGCTTCTTCGAGAGAAATTTCGGTCGCGGGATTTTTCACTTCTTCCACGACGTCTTTCAGCGCGTACACGCGCATGCGGCCCGTCCGGTCGTCCAGCAGCACCCGCACGTTTTCCGCCGACCCGTAGTGCCGCTTGTACGCGGACAAAATGGCCGCCTCGATGGCCTCCACCAAGATCTCCTTGGGTATCCCGCGCTCCTTCTCCAGCTCGTTGAGCGCACCGACCAGTTCCAAGTTCATGCTCGGCCCCAGCCTCCCAGCTGCCTAACCTCGTGTGCTAGAATTGTGCCACCAACCGGGCTTTCGCCACTTGTTCGAGCGGAATCCGCGCCTCGCCCTGCTCCAGGCGAATGACGATCTGCTCGCCATCCAGTCCCAGCAGCTCGCCGCGGAAGTTGCGGCGACCGTCGATGGGCCCGAACGTCCGCACATGCACCAAGCGCCCGGCGAACCGCTCGAAGTCCTGCGGCTTCTTCAGCGGCCGCTCAATTCCCGGCGACGACACTTCGAGGCTGTAGCTTTCCTCAATCGGATCCACTTCGTCGAGCCGCCGGCTCAGCTCCTCGCTCAGCGCCTCACAGTCGTCGAGCGTCACGCCGCCGGGCTTGTCGATGAACACCCGCAGCACCCGGCCGCCGGATTCCCTACGGAACTCCACGTCGACGATTTCCAGGCCCAGCGGCCTCGCCACTTCTTCGGCCAGCTCGGCGGCGATTTCCGCCGGTCGCTTGGCGGCCATGCCCGCTCCCTCCCGCGGCCAGCAGCTTGCGTTGCAAAAAAACCGCCTTACACGTCGAAAGAGTGGGGACAGCCCCACTCTTTCGCACCGACGACGCTCATCGTTGACAGCAATAGTATATCACTGTCAAATTCCCTGCGCAATAAGGAGCTAAAACAGCGTCAATTGATCCGTCTCCGGCAGCCCTTCCAGCGTGCCGTGGCGCCGCAGCGTGTCGATGACGCTCTTCGTCAGCCGCGCGCGCGTCCTTAGGTCGTCCACCGACGTAAACCGGCCTTGTTCGCGGGCTTGAACGATGCTCTCCGCCGCGGCGACGCCCACGCCGTTCAGGGAAATAAACGGTGGCAGCAAGCCTTCCGGTGTCACCCTAAAGCGGGTGGCGTCCGACTCGTACAGGTGCACGCGGCGGAACTTGATGCCGCGCGCCAGCGCTTCCAAGACCAATTGCATCGTCGACGCCACCGCCTTGTCGCGGGCCGTGGCGTCAGGGCCTTTGCGCTCGACGGCTTCGATGGCGCGCCGGATCGCGTCTTTGCCTTGCACCAGTAGCTCGGCGTCGCACTCTTCCGCCCGCACCGTGAACGACGCCGCGTAGAACGCCTCGGGGTAGTGCACTTTGAAGTAGGCGATGCGAAACGCCATCATGACGTACGCCGCGGCGTGGGCCTTCGGGAACATGTAGCTGATTTTCTGGCACGAATCGATGTACCACGGCGGCAAGTCGAACTGGCGCATCAGCTCCACGTCTTCGGGCTTGAGCCCTTTCCCCTTGCGTACCTGCTCCATAATGCGGAAGGCGTTGCCCGCGTCCATTCCTTTTTGAATAAGGAACAACATGATGTCGTCGCGCGTCGCGATGACTTCCCGCAGCGTGGCCTTGCCTTCGCGGATTAAGTCCTGGGCGTTGTTGAGCCAGACGTTGGTGCCGTGGGACAAGCCGCTGATGCGGACCAGTTCGCCGAACGTCCGCGGCCGGGTGTCCTCCAGCATCTGCCGCACGAACGGCGTGCCGAACTCGGGAATGCCCAGCGTGCCCACGTCGCCGCCCACGTCGGCGGGCGTTAGGCCCAGCGACTCAAGGCCGCTGAAGATGGCCATCGTCGCCGGGTCGTCCAGCGGGATGCGGGTGACGTCGACCCCCGTCAGGTCTTGGAGCATGCGCAGGATGGTCGGATCGTCGTGGCCCAGAATGTCCAGCTTGACCAGATTGTCCTCGAGGGCCGAGTAGTCGAAATGCGTCGTGATGACGCCGGCGCTGCGGTCGTTGGCTGGATACTGCACGGGCGTAAAGTCGTGGATGTCTTCCCCCTCGGGAACGACCACCAGGCCGCCCGGGTGCTGGCCCGTCGTGCGCCGCACGCCCGTGCAGCCCCGCACCAGGCGATCCACTTCCGCGGCTCGCGCCTCGACGCCGACGGACTCTAGATATTTCTTGACGTACCCGTACGCGGTCCGCTCGGCCAGCGTCGCAATGGTGCCTGCGCGATACACGTTCTCGCTGCCCAGCAACTGCTCGGCGTATTGGTGCGCCCGCGACTGGTATTCGCCGGAGAAGTTCAAGTCGATGTCGGGCACCTTGTCGCCGTGGAAGCCCATGAACGTCTCGAACGGGATGTCGAAGCCGTCCTTGTCGAGCGGCGTGCCGCACCGGGGGCAATCGCGCCGCGGCAAGTCGATGCCGCATTGCACCGACCCGTCGGTGACAAACTGGCTCCAGTGACACTGCGGGCACACGTAGTGGGGCGGTAGCGGGTTAACCTCGGTGATGCCGCACATGGTGGCCACTAGGGACGATCCGACCGAACCGCGCGAGCCGACCAAGTATCCGTCCTCGCGAGACTTTTGCACCAGCTTGTGGGCGATGTAGTACAGCGACGCGAAGCCGTTCGAGATGATGGAGCGCAGCTCCCGCTGCAGCCGCTCCTCCACGATGGGCGGCAACGGATCGCCGTAGCGCTTCCGAGCTGTCTCCTTGGCAATGCGCTCGATGGCCTCGGCCGCCCCCGGCAAGTTCGGCGCGTGCAGCCCTTTGGGCAGCGGCGCCATCTCCTCGCAGCGAGCCGCGATGGCATTGGTGTTTTCGATGACAACCTGGCGCGCCCGCTCCTCGCCCAAATAGGCGAACTCCTGCAGCATCTCCGTCGTCGTGCGGAAATACAGCGGCGTGGGCCGCTCCGACGTGGAAAACCCGTGGCCCGCCATGATGATGCGGCGGAAAATCTCGTCCTCGGGGTGCAAAAAGTGCGCGTCGGAGGTGGCCACGACCGGCAACCCCAGCTCGTCGCCCAGCTGGACGATGAGCCGGTTGATGTTGCGCAGCGCTTCCTCGTCGGGCAGCGTGCCGTCCTCGATGAGGAAGCGGTTGTTGTCGATGGGCTGAATCTCCAGGTAGTCGTAGAACGACGCGATTTCCCGCAGCCTCTCTTTAGGCTCGCCGCGCAAGATGGCTTGGAACAGCTCGCCCGCCTCGCAGGCCGACCCGATGATCAAGCCTTCGCGGCGCTTGACGAGCTCGCTGCGCGGAATGCGCGGGTTCCGGTAGAAGTAGTGCAAGTGCGACAGCGAGACCAGCTCGTAGAGATGCTTCAGCCCTTTGCGGTTGGCGGCCAGGATGATGATGTGGTACGACCGTCCCTTTTCGTCCGCGTCGTCGGTCAAGTAACCTTCCATGCCGTAGATGAGCTTGATGCCCGCCTTCTTGGCCGCCTGATACGCCTCAGGGAAGGCGTGCACGACGCCGTGGTCCGTGATGGCCACGGCGGGGTGCCCCCAGGCCGCGGCCTGTTCGATGACCGCTTGGATATCCGCCGCGCCGTCCAGGCTGCTCATCTTCGTGTGCAGGTGCAGCTCGACGCGCTTTTCGGGATGGTCGTCCGTCCGCACCCGCGGCGACGTCTCCGCGACGGCGGTGGGCGTAATGACCAGCTCCTGCGTAAACCGATCGATCTCGGCGCGCCCGCGCACTTTGACCCAGCGGCCTTCCTGCACCGGGGAGTTTTCAGGCAGTTCGCCGCGGACGAAGGCTTTGACGGTGATGGAATCGGTGCGGTCGGTGATGTCGAAGCTGAGCAGAAAGCCCCCCCGCACTTCACGGCTTTCCCACTTCATCACTTCGCCCTCGACGACCACGTCCGGCCGGGGCGAACGCAGCTCCCGCAGCGGGGTCGGCATGCCGTCGACCTGCGGCTTAAACAGCGACGAGCCGTTCCCGTTGCCTTTTCCGTTGCCGTTGCCGGCGCTCCGGCGCGGCCGGCCTTCGCCGCCGTATCCGGCCTGCAAGATGCCGCCCGCGGCGGCCCGCTGCAAGACCCGTTCAAGGTACTCGTCGTCGGGCTCTTCGGCGTAAGGCGGCTCAGGCGGCGGCACCTCGAAGAACGGATCCCACGCCGTCGCGGCGGATTCGACCGCCGCGGCGGCTTCGGAGGCGCCGGAGGCGCCCGCCCCGTTCCCCGACCCGCGGGGTGCAGCCTCGAACACGAACTGCAGCTCATCCACGCCCGTCACTTGGCTGAGCAGGCGCTGTTCGAGCTTCTTCAGCGTCGCTTCGCCGATGGGCTTTTCGCCTTCCAGAACGACGCGCCATGCGCGCCTGGCCACGTCCACCTCCACCCGCCGCAAACGGGCCGCGGCCACGGCTTCGGTTTCCTCGGGGGAGAGACCCGGCAACAAGCGCGCCAGGGCGCCGGCCTCGTCCGGTTCGATAATGTACACGCTCATAGAGGCACCTCGGAATCCTGCCGACGTCGGCTCTGGTCGCGCCTTGCGGCGCGTCAGTAATAGGCGCGCAAGATCTCCCAGTACATCCGCATGCGAGCGCGGAAGCCATTCCAGGCGCCAGCCTTTTCTTCCTTCATTACGTGGGCGAGCCCGCGCAGCCGCACTTGCTCGACCCGCAGCCCTTCCCGCTCGGCGTAGCGCGAGAGGACGATCTCCGCGCCAAACCGGGACTCATCCAGGTGCGGCACGTGTTCGACCACCTCGCGCCGGACCGCCCGCTGGCCAGTAAGATACGGCGCCAACCAGTGCGCGAAGTCGGTGGCGGCCCGGCCGGCCACGAACACGCCGATGGTCATGTCGGCTCGCCCGAACAGGACAGGTTCCACTAGCGCGCGGATATGTTCGTCGCGCAGGCCGACCAAGTCCGCGTCGAGGAACAGGATGATCTCGGCGTCGGTCTGCCGCACGCCCGCCAGCATGGCGCCGCCTTTGCCCACGTTGACGGGCAGCTCCACGACGGTGACGGGAAAGCGCCGCGCCACGGCCGCGGTGTCGTCCGTGCAGCCGTCGCAGACGACGATCACTTCGTCCAGCAGCGGATGGCGCACGACCCGCTGCAGCACCCGGCCGATGTTGGCTGCTTCGTTGTAAGCGGGAATGACCGCCGCCACTTTCGCCATGTCGACTCCGACTCCTCCCGCGTGCGGCGGCCCATCGCTGCGCTGCGTCCGGGAACGCTTACTGCAGCTGTGCGAGCGCCTCGGCGATCCGGGCCCGGACGAAGGAGGCCGCCTCGCCGACGGGCACCAGCTGCTGCAGCGCCCCGTCGCGGCTGGTCACTTCGACGGCGCCTTCGGCCAGCGACCGCGGACCCACCGTGATCCGGTACGGGAAGCCGATCAAGTCCGCGTCGTTGAACTTGACTCCGGCCCGCTCGTCCCGGTCGTCCAGCACCACTTCAACGCCGTCCGCCAGCAGCTGCTCGTACAGCTCCTCGGCCACCTGCCGCTGCTGCGCGTCGTCGTACTTGACCGGCACGATGACGACGTGGTACGGCGCCACCGAGACGGGCCAGCGGATGCCTTTCTCGTCGTGGTGCTGCTCGATAATCGCGGCCATCGTCCGGCTGATGCCGATGCCGTAGCAGCCCATGACGATGGGCTTGGACTGGCCGCTTTCATCCAGGTAGGTTGCCCCCAGCGCGGCGGAATACTTGGTGCCGAGCTTGAAAATTTGTCCCACTTCAATGCCGCGCGCCGACGCCAGCGGCTGGCCGCAATGCACGCACGCGTCGCCCGGCCGCACCGTGCGAATGTCGGCCACCACGTGGGCTTGCCAGTCCCGTCCGGGCGCGACATGCATCATGTGCTTGTCGGCGGCGTTGGCCCCGGCGACGGCATCGCGCACGGCCCACGCCCACGGGTCGGCCACGATGCGCACGCCTTCCAAGCCGATCGGACCGGCGAACCCCACGGGTGCACGGGTGACGCGCTCGATGACCTCGGCCGGCGCCATGACGACCTCGGTGGCGTCCAAGGCGCGCCGCAGCTTCACCGGATTGACGTCGTGATCGCCCCGCACCACCGCGGCCACGGGTTGTCCGTCCACGAGGAAGATCAACGTCTTCAGCAGCCGCCGGGTCTCCACCCCCAGCATGGCCGCCACTTCCTCGATGGTCCGGGCGCCGGGCGTGTCCACCACGCGGGCCGGCGGAACATCGCCGGCGTCCTCGCTTTCCGGAGGCGGCGCGCTCGCGGCCTTTTCCGTGTTGGCCGCGTAGTCGCACGCCGTGCAGTAGACGATTTCCGCCTCGCCGGCGTCGGCCAGCACCATAAACTCGTGCGTGACGTTGCCGCCGATGGCCCCGGGGTCCGCCTCCACGGCGCGCACCTTCAGGCCGCAGCGCGCGAACACCCGCTCGTAAGCCTCGTACATCTTCCGGTACGAGACGTCCAGCCCCGCCTCGTCCCGGTCAAACGAATACAAATCTTTCATGATAAACTCGCGGCCCCGCAGCAAGCCGAAGCGGGGGCGGACTTCGTCGCGGTATTTGTTCGCGATTTGGTAGAGCAGCAGCGGCAGCTGCCGGTACGACCGCACTTCGGCCCGCACCAGCGTCGTGATGAGCTCCTCGTGGGTGGGACCGAGGCAGAACTCCCGCCCGTTGCGGTCCTTGAGGCGGAACATCTCCTCGCCGTATTCATCCCAGCGGCCCGATTCCCGCCAAATCTCCGCGGGCTGCACGATGGGCATCAGCAATTCCTGGCCGCCTTTGGCGTCCATCTCCTCGCGGACGATCTGCTCAATCTTGCGCAGCACGCGCCACGCCAAAGGCAAGTACGTGTAGATGCCGGCGGCGGACCGGCGGATAAACCCGGCGCGAAGGAGCAATTGGTGGCTGGCGATCTCCGCCTCGCCCGGCGTTTCCCGCAGGGTCGGCGCCAGCAGCTGCGACATGCGCATGGGCGGACCTCCTTATTCCCCGGCGATGAACGAAATCCGTTTCGTTCGGCGCTGCGACGCGCCCGCTCAGACACCGAACAAGCGAGACAAATCCAGGTAGAACACGAAAGCCATCAGCGCCAGCAGCAGCGTCAAGCCCACGAACTGGGCCACGCCCTGGTACTCGGGCTTCAGCGGCTTGCCGAGCACCGCCTCAATGGCCAAGAACAGCAGCCATCCGCCGTCCAGCACCGGCACGGGCAACAAGTTGATCAAGCCCAGGTTGATGTTGAGCACGGCGGCGAGGAGCAGCAAGTAGCCGATTCCCAGCCGCGCCGACTCGCCCACCGTGCGGAAAATGCCGATGGGCCCCGACAAGCTGTCGCGCAGCTCCGCGCCGGAAGTCTGGCCCGTGACGATGCGGCCCAGCCAGGCCACGAGCTCCGACGTCCACCGCACCGTATCTGCAGCCGCCTGGCCAACGGCTTGGCCGAAGGGCAGCCGCTCTTTGCCGGCCATACCGCCCGCCATGACGGTGACGCCGATAAGCACCCGCCCACTGGCCTCGTCGTACCGCGCCTCGACGGGGAGCTCCAGCCGCCGCCCGTCCCGCTCGATCTCGATGGTGACGGTCTGGTTCGGATACCGCTGCAACGCCGCGCTCAGCTCAGCCAAATTGGAGACTCGCTGCCCTTCCACCGCCATGATGACATCGCCGGCCCGGATACCGGCCAGCGCGGCCGGGCTTCCGGGCAACACGTCGCTGACGGCGAAAGGCACCGCGATGGCCCAGTGGAAGAAAAACAAGAGAACGAACGCCAGCAAGAAATTGGCCACCGGCCCCGCCGCGATGGTGGCCATCCGCTGGGCTACAGTCTTCCTCAGGAACGACCGCTCGTCGTCCTCCGGGACCTCCTCCTCGGGATCGACCGCCGCGTCCATGCCGGCCAGCTTCACGAACCCGCCCAGCGGCAAGAGCCGGACGGAGTACACGGTCTCGCCGCGCTTCCACTGCACCAGCGCCTTGCCGAAGCCGATCGCAAACTCGTACACCTTGATGCCGACGCGGCGCGCGACCAGGTAGTGGCCGGCCTCGTGCACCAAGACGATGGTGCCGAACACGACGACGAACGGCAAAATCCACGTGGTCAACAGGTCCCACAGCGCCAGCGGGCTCACCATCTCTGCCCCCTTCGTCACACGACGGCGGCCGGGCGAAAGCCGCTCACGACGTTGCGGGCCCAGCGGTCGGCCGCCAACACGTTCTCCAGCGTTGCCGCCTGCGGCTCGTGATCGGCCATCGCGCGCTCCACAAGGCGGGGGATGTCGAGGAAGCCGATGCGCCGCTGCAAGAAGAGCTGCACGGCCACCTCGTTGGCCGCGTTCAGCACCGCCGGCATCGTGCCGCCCTGCCGCGCCGCCTCGTAAGCCAGCTCCAGCGCTGGAAACCGCTCGCGGTCGGGCAGCTCAAAGGTCAGCTGCCCCACGTCGGCCAGCGACAGCCGCCGCACCGGCGACGGCATGCGCCGCGGGTACAGCAGGGCGTACTGGATCGGAATGCGCATGTCCGTCGGCCCCAAGTGGGCCAGGATCGAACCGTCCACCAGCTCGACGCACGAGTGCACGATGCTCTGCGGGTGCACCACCACGTCGATGCGGTCGATCGGAACGTCGAACAGCCAGCGGGCTTCGATGACCTCCAGCCCCTTGTTCATCAGGGTCGCCGAGTCGATGGTCACCTTGGGGCCCATGCGCCACGTCGGATGCCGCAGGGCCTCCTCCGGCGTAACGCGGGCAAGCTCCTCTTTCGGCACGGAACGAAATGGACCGCCCGAGGCGGTCAGCAGCAAACGTTCCACGGCCTGCCGGGATTCTCCCTGCAGGCACTGGAAGATCGCGCTGTGCTCGCTGTCCACCGGCAGCAGCCGGGCGCCGCTGCGTTGCGCCGCCGCCGTCACCAGTTGGCCGCCGGCGACCAGCACTTCTTTGGTCGCCAGCGCCACGTCCTTGCCCGCCTCCAGGGCGGCCAGCGTCGGCACGAGAGCTTCCGCGCCGACCATGGCCATGACGACCAGATCGACGTCTTCGGCCGACACCATGTCGATGAGCGCGTCGCGCCCACCGTACACGGCCGGCCCCTCGCCGTCGCCGCCCAGTAGTCCCCGGACGGCAAGGCCGTCCTTCACCTGCGCGGCGGCTTCGTCGTCCGCCATGACGATGCGGCGCACCGACCGCCGCAACACGTCGCTGGACGCCACCACGTCGACCATCGGCTCAGCGCGGTGCCCGCCGGCCAATCCAACGACGATGAGCTCGTCGGGAAAGTGATGAACGATCTCCAGCGTCTGCCGGCCGATAGACCCCGTCGCGCCGACGACGACGACGTGTTTGCGTTTCAAAGTGCCACCCCCGTGTTGCTGGACGTATTATACCACAGTGGTCCGCGGCGCGTCCAAAAACGCCGGCCTGGCGGCGAGCTTGTCTCGTGCGCCCGGACGTCGCCGCCCTGAGCGGTCCCGCGGCTACGTGCCCGGCCGCTCTCCCAGCACGGTGACCACCAGCAGCGCCTTGATGAGGACCAGCGCCAGCGGCCCGATGAAAAACCCCGCCAATCCCGCCGCCCGGACCCCGACGTACACCGCGGCCAGCACGGTCAGCGGGTGCAGCCCCAGCTGCGCACCGAACACGTACGGCTCCGCGAGCTGCCTCAGCAAGGTGAGGGCGATCCACAGTCCGGCGACTTTGAGGGCCGCTGCCGGATCGCCTAAGAACGCATAACATGCCGCCGCCGGCAGCAAGACGCCGCCTGGCCCCACCATCGGCGCCAGATCGAGGATGCCCGCCGCCAGCCCCAGCAGCCACGGGTAAGGCACGCCGGCCAGCGCCAGCCCCGCCACGCTCAGCCCCGTCGTGGCGCCTACAAGGATGAACTGCGCCCGCAGCAAGCCCAGCACGCCGCCGACGACCTCGTCCCGGATGCGCGCCAGCGGCGCTCGCCACGGGTCCGGCGCGGCTCGCAGCACCGCGGCCCACAACACGTGCCGATCGCGGCTGATAAAGTACGTAGCCAGGCCGCTGACCCCCAGAAAAAACAACGCGCTGGGCGCCCCCCGCAGGCTTCCCACCGCGTTGCGAACGACGGCCGTGGCGGTGCGGGCCGCGGCCTCCGAGTCGAAGCGGAGCAAGTCGCCCAGCGGCGACGGAAGCTCCGCGAAAAACCGACTGGCCGCCTGCCGCAGCGCCTCGGCACGCTCGGCCAGCACTCCGACATACGCGGGCAGCTGGGCCAGCAGCCGCTCGAGCTCCGAGATCAAGTTGGCGACGACCAGAGCGACGGCGCCCAGGCAGAGGGACAAGAAAGCCGCCAGCACCAGGAGCACGGCGGCGCCGCGCCGCATGCCCGTCGCCGCCCGCAGCCGACCCACGTACGGGTCGATGACGGCCGCGAGCAAAAAAGCAAACAAAAAAGGCGCCACGTATGACCACGCGAGCACCAGCACGGCGGCCGCCGCGGCGATGGCCGCCAGCGTCTGCAGCAGCACCCGCTGCCTGCGGCGCATCGGCTCCGCCCCCCGTCGCGGCGGCGCCCGGGCGGGGTCGTTACGGTCGCAGCGT
Source organism: Bacillota bacterium (assembly GCA_017577945.1). Classification (NCBI taxonomy): domain Bacteria; kingdom Bacillati; phylum Bacillota; species Bacillota bacterium. The sequence goes on along the minus strand of PKQS01000009.1, from coordinate 245,921 downwards.
CAGGTAGTAAACGGCCGGCGCCACCAGCATCAGGCTGTCGAAACGGTCCAGCACGCCGCCGTGCCCCGGCAGCAGCCGCCCGCTGTCTTTCACGCCGGCTTCGCGCTTGAACGACGACTCCAGCAAGTCGCCCAGCTGCGCCGCCACCGGAACCGTCGCGGCCAGCACCAGCGCGCGGCCCAGCGGCATCGACGCCGCGAAGACCGCCGTCAGCAGCACGCCGACGAAGCCGGCCACCCAGCCGCCGACGGCGCCCGAGACCGTCTTGTTCGGGCTCAGCGCGGGCACGAGCTTGCGTCCTCCCAGGGCGCGCCCGACGAAAAACGCAGCCATATCCGTCGCCCACGTGCCGAACACGGCCACCAGCGTGCGCATCAGCCCGTCGCCGCCGCTGCCGCGCAGCAGCACCAAGTGCGCCAGCAGTCCGGCCACGTAGGTGACGCCCAGCACCACGGCCCCGGCCGCCAAGAACGGCCGGCGGCGCGGCGACAGCGCCTCACGCGCCACGGCGTACACGGCCGTCGCGAAGAGCGCGGCCGCCAGCTCCAGCCCGGGCGCCGCATCCGCCCTTGCGGCATTGTACGCCGCCAGCGCCACCAGTAGACCGCCGCCAAACAGCGCATCCAGCGGCAGGGAGAGGTCAAAGCAGGCCCGCACCAGCCGCTGCCACTCAAAGAGTCCAACGATGATCAGAAAACAGACCAGCAGAAACCACCATACGCCGCCGGCCGCGGCGGCTCCCAGGAAAATCGGAATGCCCACGGCGGCCGTCAGCACTCGCGCGCGCATGCAACTGCCTCCTACTTACACGCGGCCGAACCGCCTCTGCCTCCGCTGGAAGTCGATAATCGCGCTATACAGGTGAGCTCGCCCGAAGTCGGGCCAGAAGACCGGCGTGATCCACAGCTCGGCGTAAGCCGCCTGCCAGAGCAGGAAGTTGGAGATGCGGTGTTCTCCCCCGGTCCGGATGATCAAGTCGGGATCGGGCACGTCCGCCGTGTACAGGTACGACGCGAAGCGAGCCTCGTCCACGTCTTCCAGCCGCGCCGCGCCGCGCAGCACGTCGGCGGCCAAGCGCTTGGCCGCCTGGACGATCTCGGCCCGCCCTCCGTAATTGAGCGCCACGCACAGATCGAGGCGGCCTTCTTTCGGCGCGCGGGCCAGGGCCTCGTCCAGCTTCTCGTTGACCCGCTGCGGGAGCCTGGCCCGATCGCCGATGATGCGCAGCCGCACACCGTGCTCTTCCAGCTTCGGCAGCTCCTCGTCCACCACCGTCACGAGCAGATCCATCAGGAAACCGACTTCTTCTTGCGGCCGTTCCCAGTTCTCCGTCGAAAAGGCGTAGACGGTCAGATAAGGAATGCCCAGCTCCACGCAGGCCTCCACCGTCTCCCGCAGCGCCCGCACGCCGGCGCGGTGCCCTTCGACGCGCGGCAGCAACCGCCGCGTCGCCCAACGGCCGTTGCCGTCCATGATGACCGCGACGTGGACCGGCAGCCGGCTGCGGTCGATGAGCTGCAGCAGCTGCTCCTCAGCCGACGCCGCGCCGCCGGCGACAGGCTCCCGGCCGTTGGCCTGCGGCGGCATATTCATCGTTTCGGTAACTCCTCGCTGCATGAGACTCGTCCCTCGATTTCAGGTACCACGACGAGCACGACGCCGCGCTCCGCATCCAGCGTTTGGCGCGCGACGCGCCACGAAGCGGCGGACCAGCCGGACGACGGCGGTACATAGGGCTCGACGCGGACGCGCCATCCCTCCGCCAAGAGCTTTCGGAGAGCCTCTCCCAGCGGCAAGGCCAACGCGTCGCGTAGGCTGCTCAAACTTCCAGGATCTCCTTTTCCTTGGCGGCCAGCAGCTCGTCGATCTCCTTAATATACTTGTCCGTCAGCTGCTGCACATCCGCCTGCGCCCGGCGCGACTCGTCCTCGGAGATAATGCCTTCTTTCTCCAGGCGCTTCAGCTCGTCGTTGGCGTCGCGCCGCACGTTGCGAACGGCGACCCGCTTCTCTTCCGCTTCCTTGCGGGCCAGCCGCGCCAAGTCGCGCCGCCGCTCCTCCGTCAGGGGCGGGATCTGGATGCGGATGACCGAGCCGTCGCTGGTGGGCGTCAGGCCCAGCTCCGAGGCGAGGATGGCCTTTTCGATGTTCTTGATGACGGACTTGTCCCAAGGCTGAATGACCAAGAGCCGCGGCTCCGGCGCCGTGATGGAGGCCACCTGGTTGATGGGCGTGGGCGTGCCGTAGTAGTCGACGGTGATGCGCTCCAGCAAGGCGGGGTTGGCTCGCCCGGTGCGGATGCTGGCGAGCTCGCGGCGGGCGGCTTGCACGGCCAGCTGCATCTTTTGTTCGGCGTCGCGCAGGATGGCTTGTATTTGTTCCGACATAGACTACGCGGTCCCTCCCACTTTCGTCCCCACGTGCCGGCCGAGGCACGCGTCGACGATGTTGTTCGGCTCATTGAAGTCGAACACGATAATCGGGATCTTGTTGTCCATGCACAGCGACGTGGCCGTCGCGTCCATCACGCCAAGCCCGCGGTTGAGGACATCGATGTAATCCACGTAGTCGAACTTGCGCGCGTTCGGGTTCGTGCGCGGATCCGAATCGTACACGCCGTCCACGCCGCGCTTGGCCATCAAGATGACGTCGGCTTCGATTTCCGCCGCCCGCAGCGCCGCGGCCGTGTCGGTGGAAAAGTACGGGTTGCCCGTCCCCGCCGCGAAGATGACCACGCGGTTTTTCTCCAAGTGCCGGATCGCGCGGCGGCGGATGTACGGCTCAGCCACCTGCCGCATCTCGATGGCCGTCTGCACCCGCGTGTCCACGCCCATCTGCTCCAGCCGGTCCTGAAGCGCCAGGGCGTTGATGACGGTGGCCAGCATGCCCATGTAATCCGCCGTCGCCCGGTCGATCCCGTGGCGTGCGGCCGGAGCCCCGCGCCAGATGTTGCCGCCGCCCACGACGACCGCCACCTGAACGCCGAGCTCGCGCACGCGCTTAATCTGCTCGCAGATGTTTTGCACAACGTCCAGGTCGAGGCCGAAGCCGCCTTCTCCGGCCAGCGCCTCCCCGCTGAGCTTCAGCACGACCCGCCGGTAGACGGGCTGCGTCGTCGTCATCGTGGGGCTCCTCTCCCAAACTCATTCTCGGCGCGCGGGAAGAGTCCTTGCCCGCGCGCACAAATCCCCGCCACGGGGCGAGGACTCCGTGGGAAATCGATGAGAGGAAAAGAAAGGGGACCTGTCCGCCCCGGCGGACATGGTCCCCTGTCCTGCGTCACGCCTCTTGGTCCGCTCGCCCGCCGGCGTGTTCGCCCCGTTCGAACCGGACGAACCGGCGAACGGTGATGTTTTCGCCGAGGGTGGCGATATGCTCCTGGATGAGATCGTGGACCTTCTTCTCCGGATCCTTGACGAAGGGCTGCTCGAGAAGGCACGTCTCTTCGTAGAACTTCTCCAGCCGCCCGGCGACGATTTTGTCGACGACGTGCTCCGGCTTGCCCTCGTTGAGGGCGGCGGCCCGCAAGACGCGGCGCTCCTCCTCGAGCACGCTCTCCGGCACGTCTTCACGCGAGACGTACAGCGGCTTGGCGGCGGCGATATGCATCGCCAGATCCCGCACGAGCTGTTGGAAAATCGCGTTGCGCGCGACGAAATCCGTCTCGCAGTTGACTTCGATCAGGACGCCGATGCGCCCGCCGGGGTGGATGTACGCGTCCACCACGCCCTCGACGGCCACGCGGCCGGCCTTCTTGGCCGCCGCAGCGAGGCCCTTCTCCCGCAGCCAGGCGACGGCTTTCTCCATGTCGCCGCCCGTGGCCTCCAGGGCTCGCTTGCAGTCCATCATGCCGGCCTGCGTCCGCTCCCGCAACTCCTTAACCATTTGCGGCGTTATCGTCTGCGCCATCAGATTCCGCGCCCCCTTGCGTTAGACCTCGACCAGTTCCGCTTCCTCGTCCTGCGGCGCTTCCGCCTCCGGTTCTTCCTCTTCAACCGGCAGCTCGCGCCCTTCTCTGCCTTCAATTATCGCGTCGGCGATCTTGCTCGTCAGCAGCCGGACGGCGCGGATGGCGTCGTCGTTGCCGGGGATCACGTAATCGATCTCGTCCGGATCGCAGTTGGTGTCCACGATCGCGACGATGGGAATGCCCAGCTTGCGGGCTTCGTGCACGGCGATGCGCTCCTTGCGCGGGTCAACGATGAACACCGCGTCAGGCAGCCGCTTCATCTCCCGGATGCCGCCCAGGTAGCGCTGCAGCTTCTCGCGCTCGTTGCGCAGCTGCATCACTTCCTTCTTGGGCAGCACGTCGAAGGAACCGTCTGCTTCCATCTGTTCCAGTTCCTTCAGGCGGCGGATGCGAGACTTGATGGTCTCGAAGTTGGTGAGCATGCCGCCGAGCCAGCGCTCGTTGACGTAATACATGCCGCAGCGCTCGGCCTCTTCGCGGATCGCCGCCTGCGCTTGCTTCTTCGTACCGACAAACAGAACCGTGCCGCCCGAGGCCGCCAGTTCCTTCACGAACTTGTACGCCTCTTCAATCTTGCGCACGGTTTTCTGCAGGTCGATGATGTAAATGCCGTTGCGCTCCGTGAAGATGTACGGAGCCATCTTGGGATTCCAGCGGCGCGTCTGGTGGCCGAAGTGCACGCCCGCTTCGAGCAGCTGCTTCATGCTTACGACGGCCATGCGCACACCCCCTTTCTCGCTGGTTTTTTCCTCCGCACGCGTCATTCCCCAGGCAACCGGCGCGCGGCCGGCACCCGCCTGCAGGTCGGCGTGCGTGCGTGATGGCACCTTGGCTAGTATAGCATAGCCCATTTTCGGGCTTCAACCATCATTTGCCGGGATTCTCGCGGGCCGCCAGCCCGAGGAACAGCTCCACCTCCCCGCGGCCCAGCTGCAACTTCTGCGCGATGGCCGTCACATCCAGGCCTTGGGCCGCGAGCCGCAGAACCTGCTCGCGCACCGCCGCCTGCTCCAGGCGGCTTCCGGTGCCTTCAGCCGCTTTCGGCCGGGGACGCGCTTCGTCGCGCCGCAACACAGCGGCCAGGCCGCCTTCCGGCGCGGGCGCGCCCGCCGCCTGGGCCGCTTTGAGGCGCTGCTCCGCCTCCGCGATGCGAGCCAGCACCGCCTGCCCTCGCTCTTCGATTTCCTCCAGCCAGGCGTCGCGCGTCAGCAGCTCGTCGGAAAAAGGCGAGAAAGCGGAGGGACGCCGCAACCGGCGCCGCAGGGATACGTAAGCGCTGAGGCTCACGATGGAGAGAACGAGAGCGATAAACGACACCGCCAGCGCCAGAGCAGCCATCGCGCTGCGTCACACTCGCACGTCGACGCGGCGGCCCCGGCCGTCGGGCTGCGCGGAAGGAGCCGTATCCCGGGCCTGGGAAGCTCGGACAGTCCACTGCCCCATCGCGCGGGCGCTGCCTTCCGACGCCCGCGCCCGGACGATGCGGCGGCGCTGCCGTTCCGCCTCGGCTTGGGCGGCCGCCGCCAGCGCCTGCTGGTGCGCCTCCTGCCACTGGGCGGCGGGCAGCGTGCGCGCGATTTCATCGGCGCGCGGCACCAACACCTGCAAGTCCCGGAAATGGATGCTCATGCCCCCGCCTCCTTTCGCGCCGGCCCGCAGGCCGCACGCCTCGTCTTTCCCATCTTTTGCAAATTGTACAACTCGGCCTTCGCCCCGTCAACTGACGAGCGCATCCCGGTAGCGCAACAGCCGCGCCCGCAGCCGCAAGATGGCGCGCGTGTGCAGCTGCGACACGCGCGATTCCGTGACGCCCAGCACCTGGCCGATTTCTTTCAGCGTCAGGCCCTCGTAATAATAAAGCGTAACAACCAAACGCTCTCGCTCGGGCAGCCCCTCGATGACCTCGCCCAGCAGCCGTTCCACTTCCCGCGCCTCGATGGCGGCCCCCAGCTGCTCAGCGTTGGGATCTTCGATGAGTTCGCCGAGGCTGATGCCCTTGTCGTCGTCGTTCTCCGCGGCCCACCACTCGTCCAGCGACACGATGCTGGTCACGCGGATTTCCGACAGCAAATCCGCGTACTCCTCCGGCGTCAGGTTGAGGGCCGCGCAAATTTCCTCGTCCGTCGCCGAGCGTCCCAGCCGCGCCTCCAGGTCGGCGATGGCCCGCTCGAGCCGCCGCGCCTTCTGTCGCACGGTACGCGGCACCCAGTCCTGCTCCCGCAGCCCGTCGAACATGGCGCCGCGGATGCGAGCGATGGCGTAAGTCTCAAACTTCACGCCCCGGTCCGGCTCGTATTTCTCCAGCGCGTCCACCAAGCCGAAGATGCCGTAGCTGTGCAAGTCCTCGGGGTCGATGTTGGGCGGCAGGCCCATCGCCACCCGTCCGGCCACGTACTTGACCAAGGGCGCGTAGTGGAGGATGAGCTGTTCCCGCGCCTGAGGATCGCCGTTGCTCTTGAACCGCCGCCACAGGCGTTGCAGCTCTTGCTCCGTGGGCGCCACTTACGCCATCCCCTTTTTGTGCAGCTCGATCTGCCGCCGGAAGGCGAAGCGAATGATGTGCCGCCGTTCCCGCTCGCTGATCCCGACGAACTCCAGCCCGAGCGCCCAGCGGTCCGAGCCGTCGTCCAATGGCTCCGCCCGCTTCACCACGGCGGCGACGCGCAGCGGCTGCTCCTCCAGGGTGAACTCCAGCTCCACCGACTCGTCCCGCTGCAGCGCCAAGGCCGACACCACCAGGCAGCCGCCGCCGCTGATGTCGCGCAACGTCGCCTTCGCCCATGGCACATTCGCCTGCGTTTTTTCGGACTCCTGCACCAGCGGGCGAATCCGGGCGGGCAAGGTGACGGGCACGCGGAAAAACTCGCGCATTTGCGACCGCTCCCACTGCTGGGGCCAGGCAATCCACAGGAGCGGCACCGGTTCTTCCGCGTTCCGAAGGACGACCGACTCGCCCCGATATCGCCCGTCCTTGCCGGGCTGGCCCTCGACGGTCACCCAAATTTCCACGGGACATCCCCGCGGAAACCGCACAGGTCGGTACGGGTCCGTCGGCCGCTGCACGACGATGGCCGCGTCCGTCAAATCTTGAATACGAACGCCAAAGGCGCGTTCGCTTGTGTCCTCCAGCGAACGTATACGAACGAACGTGCCGACTTTCAACGGCAGCCGCGTCGCTTCCACAGGCCCACCTCCGAACGGTCTCGGCGAGTAGGCTAACGGGCCAGCCCGATCAGGCGCCGCAAGAAGCCTCCCAGCCCCGTCGCCTGGGTTTCGGGCGCGCCGACGAGCCGCCGAGCCATCGCGTACACCGCCCGGGACGCCGGCACGTGCGGGCTCGCCAAAACGAACGGCACCTGCTGCTGCACGGCGCGGTACACCGCTTCGTCCCGCGGCACGACGCCCAACAGCTCCGGCGTCAGCCCTAAGAAGCGCTGCGTCGCCGACTGCAGGCGGCGAAACGTCGCTTCGCCCTCTTGCACATCGGGAGCCATGTTAACGATGACCCGCAAGTGCGGCGTCGCCCCGCGCAAGGCGATGACCTTGATCACCGCATAAGCATCCGTGAGCGCCGTCGGCTCCGTCGTCGTCACGACGACGACCTCATCGCTAGCCAGGGCGAAGTTTATCACGTGCTCGCCCAAGCCCGCGCCGGTGTCAATCAAAATGATGTCAAAGCGCGAGTCCAGCCGCTCGATCTCCTGCAGCAGCCGCGCCAAGTCGGCCGGCGGCAACGAGGCCAGCTCGTACATGCCCGAACCGCCCGGCAGCACGTGCAACCCGCCCGGAGCAGTTACCAGCACCTCCTCCACCGTGCGGCCCGCATACAGGAGGTCCATGATGTTCAGCGCGGGATGGACGCCCAGGACGATGTCCACGTTGGCGAGCCCCAGGTCCGCATCGACCAGGACGACCCGCAGCCCGTGCCGCGTGAGCGCGATGCCCAGGTTGACCGACAAATGCGTCTTGCCGACGCCGCCTTTGCCGCTGGTGACCGTGACGACCCGCGCTTGCCGGGCCAGGCGCCCCGCCGCCCGCACCAGTTCCCTGAGGGACTGCGCCTGGTCGGTCACGGCGGATCCCCCATCACGAGCCGTGCCACCTGTTCGCCCGTGGCGACGTCGATGTCGTCGGGGACGCTTTGGCCCGTGGTGAGATAAGACAGCGGCTTGCCCGTCAACCGCGGCAGCTGGTACAGAGCGCCGTAATACGACGTCTCGTCGATTTTCGTGATGATGAGCCGATCATAACCCGTTTCGGCGAAACGAGCCGCGACGTCCAGCATATCGGGCAGCCGCGTCGTCGCGCTTAGGACCAGGTGCACTTCCTTCACGGGCAGGGCCTGCATGAACGACCGCAGCTCGCCCATGTGCAACGCGTGGTTTTGGCTCCGGCCCGCCGTGTCGATCAGGATCAGGTCTTTGTCGGACAGGCGCTCGACGGCTTCCCGCAGCTCGTCGGGGGTGTAGGCCACCAGCAAATCGATGCCGATGATGCCCGCATACGTCCTTAGCTGCTGCACCGCCGCGATGCGGTACGTGTCGACGGTGATGAGGCCCACGTTGGCGCGGCCCAGCAGAGAAAAGTTCGCGGCCAGCTTGGCGATGGTAGTCGTCTTGCCGACGCCCGTCGGCCCCACCAGCGGAACGACCACCGGCTTGCGGCTGAAATCCCACGGCATCACTGTTTCGATGCGGGACGCCATCACTTGGATCAGGTGCTCCCTCACCGCGCCCGCGTCTTCCAGCTCGGCGGGCTGGGCGCGCTGGCGGACCAGCTCCACCAGCTCGTAGCATTCGGCTTCGGGGATTTCCTGGGCCCGCAAGCGCTCGAACGCCGCGCGCAAGCCCGCGGGCAGCGTCTCTGCGGGCCGCACCTGCTCGCCGATGAGCTGCCGCAGCGACCGCACTTCCTCCTCCAGCGTGCGCAGCGCCGCCGCCGTGGCCTCGTAGGCTTGCTCCAGCTGCGCCTCCTGGCGCTGGTTCCGCGCACTGCGCTTTTTCGCCAAGTCGGGCTCCACGGCCGCGATGACTTCCACCAGGGGTTTGCCGAACAGGCCGAACAAGCCGCCCCGCCGAAAACGCTTGGTGTGCAGGATGACCGCGTCGTCGCCGAAGTCGGCCTTCACCATGGCGACGGCTTGCTGCATCGACGAGGCCACGTAGCGCTTAATTCGCATGATTCAGCGACACCATCCCCACGGCCCGGACCTCGACGGTCGGCGCGACTTCGTTGTAAGAAAGCACGGGCAGACGCGGCAGCGCCCGCATCGTAATTTGCCGAATCGGGCGCCGCAGGGCCGGCGGACAGAGCAACACCGGCGCTCTCCCGCGCGCCATGCCCGCTTCCCAAGCCGCGGCCAAGCGTTCGATAAACTGCTGCACGCGCGACGGCGCCCACGCCAGAACGCCGTCGGTTCCTAAGGCCTCGCGCAGTTCTTCTTCCAGCGCGGGATTGAGCGTCAGGACGTGCAGGACACCGTTTTCGTCCGCGTACATTTGCGAAATCTGCGGGGCCAATCCGACACGCACGGCTTCCGTCAGCGAGTCGATGTCGCGGTGGACGCGCGCCGCATCGGCCAGCGTCTCCAAGATCACCACCAGGTTGCGAATCGGAACGCCTTCGGCCAGAAGATTCTGCAGCACGCGGTGAATTTCCCCAACGCTGAGCAGTTCGGGTACCAATTCGTCGACAACGGCCGGATATTCCTGCTTTATCTGGTCCAGCAGCTGCTTCGTCTCCTGCCGGCCGAGCAATTGCGCGGCGTGGCGCCGGATGATTTCGGTCAGGTGCGTCGCCAGCACCGCCGACGTGTCGACTACCGTATACCCGGCTTGCTCAGCCGCCACCCGCTGCTCGGGGTCAATCCAAAGCGCCGGCAAATTGAAGGCCGGCTCGCGCGTCTCGATGCCCGGGATGGGAGCGGCGGCTCCTCCGTCCATCGCCAGGAGCTTGCCCATCATCAGCTGGCCGCGCCCGACTTCGACGCCCTTGATGCGCACGACGTACTGGTCCGGATTCAGCTCCATGTTGTCGCGAATGCGGATGGGCGGGACGACGATGCCCAGCTCCAGCGCCATCTGGCGGCGGATGAGCACGATCCGGTCCAGCATGTCGCCCCCCTGCTCCGCGTCCACCAGCGGGATGAGCCCGTAGCCGATCTCGAGCTCCATGGGGTCCACGTGCAGCAGCGACAAGACGCTTTCCGGGCCCCGCTCCATCTCGCGGGGAGCCGGCGCCGCCGGCTCCTCGGGCGCAGCCACAGGCACTCGCCGCCGGCCCGCGAGGCCCACGCCCAGCATGAGCGTGGCCAAGGCCAGGAACGGCAGCGTGGGCAGGCCGGGCACCAGCGCGAAGCCGAGCAAGACGCCGCCCGCGACCAACAGCACCTTGGGCTCCGACAGCATCTGGCCCGTGACGTCGGCGCCCAGGTTTTCATCGGACGCGGCCCGGGTGATGATGATGCCCGCGGCGGTGGAAATCAGGAGGGCCGGGATTTGGGTGACGAGGCCGTCGCCGACGGTCAAAATCGTATACCGCGCCGCCGCTTCGCCGATGGACATGCCGCGCTGCAGCACGCCGATGATGAAGCCGCCGATGATGTTGATGACGGTGGTGACGATGGACGCGATGGCGTCGCCCTTCACGAACTTGCTGGCGCCGTCCATCGCGCCGTAGAAGTCCGCCTCGCGCTCGATCTCCTTGCGGCGCCGGCGAGCTTCTTCTTCCGTAATCAGGCCGCTGTTCAGATCGGCGTCGATGCTCATCTGCTTGCCGGGCATCGCGTCCAGGGTGAAGCGGGCCGCGACTTCCGCCACCCGCTCGGCGCCGCGCGTGATGACGATGAACTGGATGACGACCAGGATGAGGAAGATGACGAAGCCCACCACGTAGTTGCCGCCCACGACGAACTGGCCGAAGGCTTCAATGATGCGGCCCGCGTCGCCGCGCAGCAGGATGAGCCGGGTCGTGCTCACGTTGAGCCCCAGCCGGAACAGTGTCAGCACCAAAAGCAACGCCGGAAACACCGAAAACTGCAGCGCGTCCTTGACGTTCATCGTCAGCAGCAGGACCAGCAGCGCCACGCTGATGTTGAGCGCCAAGAGCAGGTCAATCAGCCACGTGGGCAGCGGGATGACCATCATGACGACGATGAACACGACGCCCAGGGCAACCGCGACGTCGGTGTTGCGTCCAAGATAGGCGGCGATGCTCGGGCGGGTATTGGTTGCCACGCCATGCTACCTCCTTCTGCGCCGCATCCGGTACACGAACGCCAGCACGTCGGCGACGGCCTGGTACAATTCGACGGGAATCGGCTGCCCTAGCTCGACGCCGTCGTACAGCGCCCGCGCCAAGGCTACGTCCTCCACAATCGGCACGCCGTGCGCCTCGGCGATCTCCTTGATGCGGCGGGCCACGATGCCGGCTCCCTTGGCCACCACGACGGGCGCTTCCATGGTGGCCGCGTCGTAGCGCAGCGCGACCGCCAGGTGGACCGGGTTGGTGATGACCACGTCCGCCTTGGGCACTTCCTGCATCATGCGGCGCGACGCCAGTTCCCGCTGGCGGCGCCGGATGCGGGAGCGGAGCAGCGGATCGCCCTCCAGCTCCTTCAGCTCCTCTTTCAGCTCCTGCCGCGTCATGCGCAGGCTGCGCTCGTACTCGAACCGCTGGTACAAATAGTCGAGGGCGGCGATGACAACGAGCGCCAGCCCGATGTTGAGTCCCACGCGCAGGACCATGTCGCCCACGACGCGCACCGCATCCGCCAGCGGCACCGCCGCCAGCGCCGGCAGCACGTCCAGCGAGCGGCGCACTTCGCCATAGGCGATGTAGCCTACGACGACGATCTTAGCCAGCGCCTTCAGCAGGTTGATGAGCGCCCAGCGCGAGAAAATGCGCTTCGCGCCTTCGACGGGGTTGATGCGCTCGAGCTTCGGCTTCAGCCCTTCACCGGTGGCCAGAAAGCCCACTTGCACCAGCTGCGACGCCAGCCCCGCGACCACCGCAGCCAGCAGGAAGGGCCCCGCCACCGCCGCCGCCCACAGCGTCATTTCCACGAACATCTCCTGGACGGCCGTGGCCGACGGGTCCAGCCGCACCCCGTCGCCCAAATAGTGGGTCGTCATGTTCACCAGCGTCGCGCCGGCGCGCGCCGCCCAGAAACTCAGCACGCCGAATCCGGCCAGCAGGACCAGGGCCGTGCCCAGCTCGGCGGTGCGCGCCACCTGCCCCTTGCGCCGCGCTTCTTCGCGGCGCTTGGGCGTGGCGGGCTCGGTGCGTTCCTGGGCGAAAAGTTGCAAATCGAATTGAAATCCTAAAGAGCGCTCAGAAACCGCCACAGCCAGCGCGCCATCTCGCCGCCGTCGCCGAACAACGCCGCCAGCAAGGTCACGTAGATGGGCAAGGCGACCGCGGTCACCAGCACGCCCAGGAAAATTTTCAAGGGATAGCCCGTAATGAAGACGTTGATTTGCGGCACGGCGCGGTTCACGATGCCCAGCGCCACGTCCGTCAAGAGCGTAACGGCCATAACCGGCAGCGCGATGCGCACGCCCAGCAGAAACGCGGCGCTGACCGCGCCAAGCGCCGCCTCCAACACGCTCCCGTCCCACGCGGCCGTTCCCACGGGGATTTCCCGGTAGCTGTCGGCCAGCGCCCGCAGCACCACGTGGTGCCCGTTGACGACGAAGAACAACAGCACGGCCAGCACGTTGAAAAACTGGCCCATAATCGGAATTTGCCCGCCGAAGTTCGGATCGAGCACGTTGACCATACCAAACCCAATCGGCACGTCCACCAGTTGGCCGGCCACCTGGAGCGCGTACATGAACAGCGCGACGATAAAGCCCATGGCCAGGCCCACCGCCAGCTCCTGGGCCGCCAGCAGGGCCAAGGCCACCGGCTCGACCGGCGCCGGCCCCAACGGCACCACCGGGAAGAGCACCATCGCGACCAAGGCCGCCAAGCCGGCCCGCACGTGGATGGGCACGCCCGCGCCGCCGAACAGGGGCATGGCCGCCAGCAAGCCGCTGGTGCGGATGAAAATGATTAAGAAATGAAAAAGGTTTTCCCACAACAACGCGCCGGCCATCCATGCGCTACCTCACGATGTTGTGCATATCCCCCAGCAGCCGGATGGTGAAATCCGTCATGATGCGCAACATCCAGGGGCCGAACAAGACGGCGGCGCCCAGGACGGCCAGGATCTTCGGGATAAACGTCAGCGTCTGCTCCTGGATTTGCGTGGTGGCCTGCAAGATGCTGATGACCAAGCCCACCAGCAAGCTCAGCCCCAGCATGGGGCCCGCCACCAACAGCACCGTCATCAGCGCTTCACGGCCGAGACTGACGACGAGACCGTCGCTCATAGGCCGCCCTCCTTACTGGAAGCTCAGCAACAGCGAGCGCGTAATCAAGTGCCAGCCGTCCACCAGCACGAACAAGAGAACCTTGAAAGGCAGGGATATCATCACCGGCGGCAGCATCAGCATGCCCATCGACATGAGCACGCTGGCGACGATCATGTCGATGACGAGGAACGGGATGAAAAGAATGAAGCCCAGCTGGAACGCGGTCCGCAGCTCGCTGATGATAAACGCCGGAATGAGCGCCGTCATGGAGACGTCGTCGGGCGTCGCTGGCCGTTCGGCCCCCTGCAGCTCGATGAACAGCGCCAAATCCTGCTCGTTGACGTGCCGGAACATAAACTCGCGCAGAGGCTGGCTGGCTCGCTCCAGCGCTTCCAGCTCCGACAGCTCGCCGGCCAGATACGGCGCCAGGCCCGCCTCGTACGCTGCCTGCCAGGTAGGCGCCATGGTAAAGAACGTAAGGAAGAGCGCCAGCCCGATGAGAACCTGGTTGGGCGGCAGCTGCTGCAGCGACAGCGCGCTGCGCACGAACGACAACACGACGATAATCCGCGTAAACGACGTCAGCATGACGACGATGGCCGGCGCGAGGCTGAGCACCGTCAGCAGCGCCACGATCTGCAGCGTCAGCGCCACGTCGGCGGGACCTTCCGCGGCGCGAACGCCCAGCTCGAGCGCCGGCAGCGGGATGTCGATGGGCTGGGCTGCGGCCCGCCCGGCGGCCGCCAGGACAAAAAACAGCGCGCCGATGCGCGCCGTCAGACGATTCAACTGCAACGTTCCTCCCTCGGCGCGTCGGTTGCCGTCGGATCCAGCTGCGCCAGCAGCGTGAACGACTGGGGCGTCGCGCCGATAAGCAGGCGCCGCCCCTCCACTTCCACCAGGAGCAGCAGCCGCTGCGGGCCGACCGGGACCGCCTCAACGATGCGCACCCGGCCGCGCGCCAGCCGGCCCGGGCCCGCCGACCCCGCCCAACGCCGAACGGCGTAAGCGGCGGCGAGCAGCAGGGCGAAGACCAGCGCCACCCGCCACGCGTACTGCAGCAGTCCCAGGTCACTGGATTCCACGGAAACCGGCTCCTATTGCAAGTTTCGCATCCGCTCGGCCGGCGTGACGATGCTGGTTATCTTGACGCCGAAGTTTTCGTCGATGACGACGACTTCCCCTTTGGCGATGAGCTTGCCGTTGACGTAGACGTCCACGGGCTCGCCGGCCAGCTTGTCCAGCTCGATGAGGGACCCCTTGCCCAGCTCCAAAATGTCGCGGACCAGCATGCGGCGCCGCCCGAGCTCGACCGTAACTTGCAGGGGCACGTCCATGATCAGGCTGATGTTGGCCGGCTCCGGCTCCGAGGGACCCGGCGCCAGCGGCGGGAACTCGGCCGGGGCCACCGTAATCGGCTGCGAGCGCGGCGTCTTGGCCGCCGGCGCCGCCGCGCTGGCGGGCGCCTGCTTTGCCTGCGGCGCCGCCGACCACGTCTGCGCCGCCGACACGGTCTCCGGTTCCGGCTCACTCAGGCCGGCCGTCGCCAGCAGCGCCTCGGCCAACGACACGGGCAGCACCTCCAGCCACGAGATGGCGCCGCTGTCGCCGCGCAAGCTCATTTGCAGCACGACGCACATCTCGTCGCTGCGCCATGCCACTTCGTCGAAGCGGTGCGGATCGATTTCGTGATACGACGTGATGTCGTCCACTTTGCAGCGGCCGCCCGTGGCCATGCTCAGCCCGTCGGCCAGCGCGAGCGCCAGCTTGTTGAGCACTGACACCGGATCTTCGTCGGCCAAGTACACGCGCAGCTGCTGGCGCGCCGGGCTGTCCGCCACGCTCAGCTGCGTGCCTTTGGCCGGCGTCTCGTAGCGCCAGACCGCCGCCAGCGGTGACATCCACTGCGACCGCAGCTCGCCCCAGCGCACGAACTCGCCGCTAACGGTGCCGGGCTCCAGCGCCTTGCCGGCGATGGGCGGCGCCAGCGGCGCCACGTGGGCCAGCGCCCGCTGGAACAAGCCCGTGATCAGGTCCAGATCCGGCAACGCGGCCGGCTTATTGGCGGCTGCCGCCTCGCGCAGCAGCGCGTCGACTTCTTCCTGGGAGAGCAGATGGTCACTCACGGCCTTCCACTCCTTCCGCTTCCGCGCCGAGCTCCACGGGAAGCACCTCGACGATTTCCACCGCCAGCCGGCCGCCGATGCGCCCGGGCCGGGCCAAGAACTTGGTCTTCTCGCCGACCCGCACCTCCAGCAGCTGGCGCGTGCTGGTGTTCAGGCGAATCACGTCGCCGACGGCCAAGTCCAGCAGCTCGCCCACCGTCACCGTGGCCTCGCCCAACGTCACCGTCACCGGCACCGTCATCGTCTCCACCTGTTTGCGCAGCTCCCCGACGTGCCGGCCCGCCTCGACCTTTTGGCCGCCGCCGAACAGGTAGTGGGCGCTCAGCCGGTTGGCGATGGGCTCCAAAACCGCATACGGAATGCAAATGTTGACGCGGCCTTCCACGTTGCGGATGCGGACCCGCAACGCGACCACGATGACCATGTCGTGGGGCGGCAGAAGCTGCACGAACTGCGGATTGACTTCCACCCGCTCCAGGCGGGGCTGCATCGGCACCAGGCTGCTCCAAGCGTCGCCCAGCGACACCAGGCTGCGCTCCAGCACACGGCGCATCACCGTTTGCTCGATTTCCGTCAGCTCCCGGATGCGGGTCGGAACCGTGCCCGGGCCGCCGAGCAGCCGGTCGATGATCATAAAGGAAAGGTCCGGCGGTATTTCAATCAGCGCGTTGCCTTCCAAAGGCTCGACGCTGAAGACGCCGATGAGCGTCGGATTGGTGAGCGAGCGGACGAACTCGTCGTACGTCGCCTGCGTCACCGACACGACTTCGCCTTCGACGATGGTGCGGACGTAGCCGGACAAGTACGTGGCCATGCCGCGCGAAAAGCTTTCGTGAATAATTTGCAGCGTGCGCAGCTGATCCTTCGAAAACTTGTCCGGCCGCCGGAAGTCGTACCGCTTCACCGTGCGCCCGCGAAACATGCCCCACGGCGAAAGCTCCATCATCATTGCACCACCAAGTCGGTGAACCAGACTTGGATGACCCGGCCCTGCACCAGGATGTCATTGACCGACGCGACGATCTCCGCCCGCAGCTTCTCCTGCCCTTCCGCGCCGGTCACCGAAGTTACCGTCTGCTGGCGCATCACGCTCAGGATCCGGTCCACGATTTGCGGCTCCCGCTGTTCCACTTCGCGCCGGGTCCTCTCCGAATCCAGCTCCAGCACCACGCCGGTTCGCATGTAGCGCACACCGGTCTCGCCCTCGCTGTTCAGGAGGTTCACCGTCAGCGTACCGATGTCGTACATGGGACCCGGCGCGCCCACGCGACCCGCGCCCTCGCGCGGTCCGGTGGCACCTCCAACTAAAGTAAACACCATATAGGTGGTGCCGGAAGCCAGCAAGATGGCCAGCGAAATAATCAACAAAAACGCCCGGAAATTCATCTCGATGCGTGCCAGTTTCGCTCACCTCATCCGACGCCGCGGCCTCACTCGCCCAGATCAAGCCGCAGCAAGACGATGTCGACCCGGCGATTGAGCGCCCGGTTTTCCATGGAATCGTTGGGTACCAGCGGGCGGTACTCGCCGTAGCCCGCCGCGGAAAACTTGGTCGGATCAAGCCCGTGCTTTTCGATAAAGTACCGGACGACGTTGGTTGCGCGGGCCGTGCTCAGTTCCCAGTTGGACGGGAAGCGCTCGTTGTTGATGGGCAAATCGTCGGTGTGCCCTTCGACCCGCACGTGATTCGGAATGGTGCGCAGAAACTCGGCCAGCTGGTCCAAGATGGCGACGGCTTCCGGCTTCAAGTCGGCCCGGCCCAAATCGAACAGGACGCGGTCGGCAAAGCGCACGACGACGCCCCGCTCGCTGTAGTCCACCTGCAGCGAGTCCCCCAAGCCCCGCTCGGCCACGAAGGCGCCGATGCCGGCGTACACCCCTTGCAGCTGGGCCAGCAGTTCCGGCCGGATGATGTCCTCCAACCGGAGCTCGTTGAGATCCTCGAACACCGAGTCGTCCTGCAAGACCCGCGGGCCGCCGTCCAGCACGCCGAACGCCCCCTGCAGCGCCACGAGAAACGTCTCGAAGCGCTGAGCGTCCAGTTCCGAAAAGGCGAACAACAAAACAAAGAAGGTGAGCAGCAGCGTGACCATGTCCGCATAGGTGACCAGCCACGGCGTCTGGACGCCGTCTTCCCGCGGCCGGCGCCGTGCCGTCACACGGCTGCTATTGCCGGACATTGGCCATCCTCGCCTCCCGGACGGCGGCGGAGCCTTCGCGCCCGCGCCGGGCCGCCAGCGCCGACTTGGACAGGAAAGCGTTCAACTTTTCTTCGACTATGCGCGGGTTTTCCCCTGCCTGGATGGCGAGGACACCCTCCACCGCCAGATGCATGAGCAGCACTTCCTGCTCGCTTTTTGCCGCCAGCTTGTTGGCGATGGGCAAGAACACGACGTTGGCCAGGATAGCTCCGTAGAACGTCGTAATCAGCGCCAGCGCCATGCCCTTGCCAAGAGCCGACGAGTTCGACAGGTTGACCAGCATCTGAATCAGGCCGACGACGGTGCCCAGCATGCCGAACGCGGGCGCAAAGTTCCCCGCGATTTGAAAGATGCGCCGGCCCATGGCGTGGCGCTCCTCCAGGAACTGGATTTCGATCTCCAGCACCTCACGCACCAGCTCCGGGTCGACGCCGTCCACCACCAGCTGCAGTCCTTTGCGCAAGAACGGGTCGTCCAGCTGGCTGGCCTCCTCTTCCATCGCCAGCAAGCCCTCGCGCCGCGCCTTTTCGGCGAAATGCACGAGCAGCGGGATGACCTCGTCCGGCGTGCGCATCCGGCTGGAGAAAGCCGCCCGCAAGACGCCGAACACCTGCCGCAGCTGGTCCGCGGGCACGCTGACCACCGTGGCACCCAGCGTGCCGCCCACGACGAGGATCAACGACGGCAAGTCCCAGAAAATGCGAATGTCGCCGCCGTCGGCCATCGCCCAGATGATCATCGCGGCCCCTCCGAGGAGGCCCAGTACCGTCGTGAGATCCACGTCATCACCTCAAGTCTCCGCGTCGACGCCTTCCGGCCGGCAGCCGCACACGTCGCGCCGGTACTCCTTGACGCGCCGCACCACTTCGTCCACGCTTTCCCGAACGACCAGCTTGCGGCCGGTGGTGAGCGTGACGACCGTGTCCGGCGTCGCTTCCAGCATCTCGATGAGCTCCGCGCTTACGACGACCTCCGTGCCGTCCAGCCGCGTCAGCCGTACCACGGCCGCCACGCCCCCTTTCCGTCAGCCGGCG
Source organism: Bacillota bacterium (assembly GCA_017577945.1). Classification (NCBI taxonomy): domain Bacteria; kingdom Bacillati; phylum Bacillota; species Bacillota bacterium. The sequence continues at coordinate 227,235 of PKQS01000009.1, read as the reverse complement.
TCGAGGCTGAAATTAGCGCTTGAGATTGACCAGCTCCTGCAACAGCTCGTCCGACGTGGTGATGATGCGGGAGTTGGCCTGGAACCCGCGCTGCGTGATGATCATGGAGGTAAATTCCTCCGACAAGTCTACGTTCGACATCTCCAGCGCGCCCGGCGTGATCAGGCCGCGATCGCCCGTACCCGCCGCGCCGATCTGGGGCTGCCCGGAGTTGTGCGACGCTTCAAAGGCCGTGTCGCCCACCCGGAGCAAGCCGCCGTTGTTGGCGAACGTGGCCAGGGCCAGCTGCGCCAGCGTCTGCGTCAGCCCGTTGGAGAAGACGCCTGTGATGACGCCCGATACGTCAAACCGAATCTCCTCCAGCGTGCCGGCGACGTAACCGTTCTGCGACGTGGCGCTCACCTGCGACGGCTGGCCGTACTGGCTGATGGCGGTGAAATCCGGCATGAACACCACCGGATCGGCGCCGTTCCCCGGGTTCAGCGTGATGGCTGCAATGTCGCTGCCCGCGGCCAGGCGGCCGTCCGCGCCGAAGCGCAGCACCGGGCGCGCGCTGGTCAGAGTGTTCGGATTGTAAACCCCGAACCCGGCGATATCCAAGTAGTTGCCGTTCTCGTCGACGGCGGCCCACGCCCACGTGTTGGCCGCGGTTTTCTCGAATTCAATGATAACGCGGTGCCGCACGCCCAGCGAGTCGACCACTTCCACGGTGGTCAGCACCTTGGGGTTAGCCGGCAGCGCGCTGCGCACGAAGGCGGACAAGTCGTCCGCGGCGATAAGTGTAATCGTCTGCGACGAACCGCTGGGGTCAACCTCGATCTTGATGTCTGCAATGTTGGTCAGGACGCCCCGCTCGTCAAATTGCAGCCGGTTTAGCGAGCCGGACGCAAAGGTCAGCGTATCGCCGGCCGAGTCCTTGGCGACGATGTCCCACTCCGTGTCGCTTATCTTCGTCAACTCCAGCGTCACGTCGAGCCCGGAGTCGTTCACGTCGCTTATTGTGTAGCGGACCACGTGGCCGACAGGCACGCCCGCTACCGCGTTGAGATTGCCTGCGAACACGGCCTCGGTGGTGGCGCGAGCGGGAATGGTCTGCCCGATGGCGATGCGGATGGCTTCGATGGGCTGGTTCGTGTCGACGACGCCGTTCACCGCGTTCCAGCCCGCCACCCGTAGGCCGCTGCCGGGAGCGACCAGCCAGCCCGACTCGTCGATGGTGAACGCTCCCGCCCGGGTGAACAGCTGCTTTTCGCCGTCCAGCAGGACGAAGAACCCGTTGCCGCTGATGGCCAGGTCGCTCTGCACGCCCGTCGGCATCGGGCTGCCCGGCGTATGGATGACGTCGATGCTGCCGATTTGCACGCCCAAGCCAACCTGCAGCGGGTTCGTGCCGCCGCGCGTAGCCGTGGGTGCCGACGCCGAGCGAAGAGTCTGGTACAGCACGTCCTGGAACGTGACCCGGCTGGCTTTGTAGCCGATGGTGTTCACGTTGGCGATGTTGTTGCCGATGACGTCCATCCGGGTCTGGTGCGCCTTCAGCCCGGAGACGCCGGCAAACAGGGAACGCATCATCGTCCATTCGCCTCCCTCTCGGGGCGACGGCGAGGCCAGGCGCTTCCGTCAGTCCACGCCTGAGGCTTCCCTTGCCGGGTCCAGCCCGTCCGTCTCTCACCGCCGCACTGAACTTCGTGTCTCCTTCCGCCGGCGAGGCCGCGCCGCTGTCGCGCCGCCCGCGCCAGCGCCACGCTTACGTAATCACGGCGCTGTCGATGTTGGTGAACACGTTTTCCCGGATGCGGGCGCCGTCCACCGCTGTGATGACCGTCCTGTTCTTGACGCTCACCACCAGCGCCAGGTTGTCCATCAGGACCAGGCTTTCACGGGCGCCTTTGGCCGCGGCCTTCTCCACGGCCTGCTGCAGCTTGCGCTGCTGCTCGGGGCCGAACTGAATGCCCGCGGCCCGCAGCCGCTGCAGCGCGTGGGCGGAGAAGCGCACCTCTTGCGCGCCGAGCCGTTCCGCCAAGATTTGCTGGAAGTCGGCACCGGCCGCGCTGCGCTTCGCCGCTGCTCCCGCCGGTTTGACAGCTCCCGCCGCGCCTAACGCCGGAACGCTCGACGCGGGAGGAATGCCCGGCACTTGCTTCACGCCCTTACGCACCCCCTCGGACTTCCACGACGTCATACAGCGAAAAGCGCCGTTCGCCGATGACCAGCATCGGCATGCCTTCCTCCATGCGGACGGCTTCCACGACGCCTTCCAACGTCTCGCCTTTCTGCGCGTCGAACACGACGACGGTACGGCCCAGCAGCGACGCCGCCTGCCCCATGCCGCCGGTCAGCAGCTGAATGTCCGCCAGCCGCTTCACTTGCTGGGACACGTTGTACATTTGCTCCAGCGCGCTGAACTGGGCGAGCTGGGCGATGAACTCCTGGTCGCTGATGGGGTTGATGGGGTCTTGGTACGTCAGCTGCGTGACCAAGAGCCGCAGGAAGTCGTCTTTGCCCAGCGTGTTGCCGAGTACCTCGCCGGCTGAGCTCCTCGACGGCGCCACGGAAGCCGCGGCCGCCTCTTCCGCCTTGCGCGTGGTCGACGTCGTCGTTGTCAGGGCCGGCCACGTCGCCGCCAACGCGCTGAACACGTTCACGCCGCTTGTCACCTCCTCGCGCGGGTCGTCGCGATTCCGTCAGACACGTATGTCGATGCCCCCGCCGTACAGCGGCGCCCAGGCCGCCGCCTGCCGCGGCTCGGCCGGTTCGTCGACCGGCTCCGCATGGTACGCCGGTCCGCTCCAACGCGGCGCTTCGTACGGCGCAGGCTCGCGGTCCCACGGCATCCCGGCGTCGCCGCCAAACACGCCGGCATCGGCCAGGTGCAATCCGTGCTGGCTCAGCATGGAGCGCAGCTCCGGCAACTGCTGCTCGATCATCTGCCGCACGGAGGCGTGCTGAACGAAAAAGCGCGCCGTCACCGAACCGTCCGCGTCGACGGCGATGCGCATGACGACCTCGCCGAAAATCTCGGGCCGCAGCCGGATCGCGACTTCTTCCACGCCGTTGCGCGACGGCGACCGCACCAGCTCGGCCACCATCTCATCCAGCGGCTCACGCAGCTGCTGCAGCAAGCTGGCGCGCACGTCCGCGCCCGCCGCTGCCTCCGCCGCCGCGGAAGGACCCGGCGCGTTCAGCGGCGTCGCGGTCCACGCGGCCGCTACTCCCGGCTCATTCCCGGCCGTCCCATCGGCGCCGGCGGTCAGACCGCTCAGCGGGCCGCCCGCCTGCACTTCGGCCTCCGGCTTGGGAGCCGAGCTTGGCCCTGCAGGCGCTTGGGACAGGAATTCATCCGCGTCGCCCGCCTCCCGGCCCGGCGCGGTTGGCTGGTTCCAAGCGGCGTCAGGCCGCTCGCTGGCTACGGTCCGCGCTTGAGGCCGTTGTGGAGTTCCAGCCGGCCAGCCAGGCACCTCCCCGCTGCCGTCACCGAACTCAGCGCCCGGCGCCGTCGACAGCTGATCCGCCCGCGCGGGCTCGCCCTCCATCCGCCCGGCGGCTGCGTCCGGCGCCGCAAGCTGCTCGAAAGCGCGTTCCGCAGCCCCAGGCTCCGCGCCGCGCAGAAGCGAAACCGCGAACCGCGCCTCAGCCGGTTCCGCCGGCCACCTGCCAGAAGAAATCGGGCGCCCGGGCACGTCCGGCGTCGCGGCCCACGGCTTCTTGCGGGAGTCGCCCTTCGGCTCCGATGGACCGCCAGGCTGCACCAGCACCGCGACTTCCACGTCCCGAACCGGCCGCGAGACCAGCAACCCCTCCGCCGCCTCCGCGCCTTGCCCCACAAGGAACCCGGCGTCAACGCCCGTGCCAGGCGCCGCCTGCTCCGCAGCGCCCAGCGAAGGCCAGGGCGACAGCCGGCTCCAGCGCGCCGTTTCTCCCGCCGCGCCGGGCCAACCATCGAGGCCGGATACCGCGGAGTGCCGCTCTGCCTCGTGGCCGCCGGCAGCCCCGTCTGAGCCGTCCGGCCGCATCCACCCCGGCGCCGCCGCTTCGCCGGCACGGAAGGGCATGCGGATCGGGCGAGTTTGCCACCAGGGCCACGGGAGACCGCCGTGCGCACTGCGCAGCGCGGGCCGCCCCGCGGCCGCTTGCTGGCCGCCGTCTTCCGCCGCCGGGGCGCCAAAGCGCATCCTGGCCAACAGACCAGCGGACGGCAACGCGTCCCTCGCCGATCCCGGCGGTGCAGCCCCACCCGGCAGCGTCGCTGTCCCGGCGCCCGCATCGTATCCGGCGAACCCCGCAAGCGTTACCGCCAGAATCTCCGGCCCCTGCACCGGCGGCCTTGCGAGCTCGCCGTGCCCAGCCCCCAGGGAGCTCTCCGCCGACGGCGCGTTCCCCGCCTCGACCGGCACCTCGCCCGCCAGCGGCGCGCCTACCGCGTACCCTGTGCCCGCGGTCAAAAGTAGCGCCGCCGCAGCGTCCGCGGCCGACGTCTCACGCGCTTCCTCGCCCTCGGGGGCGTCGCCGCGCGGAGTGGCCTCACCCGCGCCCGCCGCGTCAAGGCCCAGGCCGCCCGCAGCTCCCGGACGCAAGTTAGTGCCTGTCTGGCTCAGCAGCGCCACGAGCAGGCTCTCGAAACTGGTCCCGTCGCCCGCGGAACGAGGGCCGGCGGATCCTGCGCCCCCATTGACCGAAACGGCGGCGGCCACGGGCGCAACTCCCGGATGCACGCCGCTCGCACCTCCCTTCGCAAGCCCCTCGTTCGGGCCATTCTCTACTGTTATTCATCGTCCAACGCCCAGGAAGACTTTAGAAAGGGCCCGTGCGGGACCCGTGCGGCTCGTCACAGCCCCAGCAGCCTGGAGACGACGGCTGCCTTTTGGACCGGCAGCGCCGCGAGAATGTTCGCTGCGGTTCTGGGATCCATGTCGATCAAGAGGGCCGCCACTTCTTCGTCCGCCATGTCGGCCAAAATGCGCGCGGCGTCCTGAGGCCGCATCGCTTCGTACATTTCGCGCACGCGCTGCACGGCCTGCCGCTCGTCTTCCAGCCGTTCCAGCGCCGCTTGCCGCGCCGTCAGCTCCGCTTCCCAGGCGGCCAGCTGCTGCCTCTGCAGCTCCAGTTGATTCTGGCTTCGCTGCAGCGCCCGCTCCAGCTCGGCCAACCGAGCTTCTTCGACCGAAAGGCGCTTCTCCCACTCCGCCAGGCGCGCCCGCTCGCTCTGCAAATCGCCCCACGCCTCGCGGCCCAGGCGGTACATTTCCACGTGCGGCGCCAGCACGGGCCACTCCAACAGGCGCCGGGTAAGCGGATTCATCCAATCCCACAGGCCCGTCGCCTGCAATACGAGGAGGAAAACCGCCACCGAAACCAGGAAGAGGACGGTTACGCCCAGCGTCTTCCAGAACAGCAGCCCGTTGCCGCTCGCCGCCTTCGCCGACGGCACCTCGACGCGAGTCGCCTCGAAAATCGGCGCGTGCCAGCGCCCCAAAGGCGCTTCCGCCGCCCGCGTTGTGCTTTCGCCACGGGCCGAGGACAGGCCGCTTCTCGCCGCGGGCGAATCCGTCCGGCCGCGGCGTCCAGCACTCAACGGGTTAACTTTGCTCATCCGCCCCACCTGCCATCAGCCGCTGTCTCCGCGTGAGGGCCGCCTCGTCCAGCACGGCCTGCTCCCAGCGGGCCAGCTGCACCATATACTCCGCCCGCCGCTTGTCCGCCAGCTTCTCCAGCACCAGCCGCTCTTTGTGGCGGGCCAGCAGCCGCTCGCGCTCCTCCTCTTCTCGTTCCCGCGCCTCGGCCAGTTCAGCCGCCAGGCGCCGCTCCCGGGCCAGCAGCCGCTCGCGCCGCCGCCAGGCCAGGTCCCGCAGCCACGGCGCCGCGTACTGCTCGGCTCCGTCCTCGGCCACGGCGGCCGCCCGCTCCTCGCGCGCCCGCGCCAGCGCCGCGGCCGCCTGCTCGGCCGCCGCCCTCGCCTCGGCCAGCGCCACCTGCTGCTGCTCTTCCAACAACACCTTGACGTCCAGCACACGCTGCAGCGAAAAGCGGAACTTCTTCATCCGAACTGCTCCACCAAACGTTGCACCGTCTCTTGCATGGGCGCCTTTTCGTTCAGGCCCTGCCGGAGAAACGCCCAGACGTCTTCGATGCGGGCCAGCGCATGGTCGATGCGCGGGTTGGACCCCGGCGAGTAGGCGCCGATGTTCACCAAGTCCTCGGCGTCCGCGTACGTCGCCAGAATCTCGCGCACGTGCGCCGCCGCGGCGCGGTGCCGCTCATCGGTAACCTCGCTCATGAGGCGGCTGACGCTGGCCAGCACGTCCACGGCGGGATAGTGGTTCCGCTCGGCCAGCTTCCGGGACAGGACGATGTGGCCGTCGAGGATGCTGCGAACCGTGTCGGAAATCGGCTCCGACAAGTCGTCGCCCTCGACCAGCACCGTGTACAGGCCGGTAATCGTGCCCCGCGGGCCGGGGCCGCTGCGTTCCAACAGGCGCGACAGCACGGAGAACACCGACGGCGGGTAGCCGCGGGTCGTCGGCGGTTCCCCCGCCGCCAGCCCGATCTCCCGCTGGGCCATGGCCACGCGGGTCACCGAGTCCATCATGAGGACCACGTCACGCCCCTGGTCGCGGAAATACTCGGCCACGGCCGTGACCAACAGCGCCGCCTTCAGCCGCACCAGCGGCGGCTCGTCGCTGGTGGCCACCACCACCACGGACCGGCGCAGCCCTTCCTCACCCAGGTCGCGCTCCAGGAACTCCCGCACTTCCCGGCCGCGCTCGCCCACCAGCCCGATGCACGCGACGTCGGCTTCGGTGTTGCGGGCGATCATGCCGAGCAGCGTGCTCTTGCCGACGCCGCTGCCGGCGAAAATGCCAAGGCGCTGGCCCTTGCCGCACGTCAGCAGCGCGTCGACGGCCCGCACGCCCAGCGCCAAAGGCTCCGTAATGCGCTGCCGCTGCAGGGGCCGCGGCGGCTGGTTCTCCAGCGGCACGCGCCGGACCCCAGCGATGGGCGGGCCGCCGTCGATGGGCCGGCCCAGCCCGTCAATGACGCGCCCGAGCAAATCGTCCCCCACCGGCGCGTCCACCGGCCGCCCGACGGTTTCGATGCGGCTGCCCGGCCCGATGCCGGTCGCGGGGCCCAGAGGCATCATGAGGATGGCCTCGTCGTGAAAACCCACCACTTCGGCGTAGATGGGCGGGCCGCCCCCGAGCGGAAAGATGCGGCACAAGGCTCCCACGGTGCACAGCGGTCCGCGGCCTTCGATGGTCAAGCCCACCATGCGTGTGACCACGCCAACCGACGGCACGTCATGAGCGCTCCGCACGGCTTCCAGCAGGCGCCGCGCCGTCAGGGCCGGCGTCCCGCGTTCAGCCGCCATGCCCGATCCCTTCCAGCAGCGACTCGACAAGGCGGGTCACGCGCGTCTCTACCGTCGCGTCGACCCCGCCGCGGTCCGTTTGCACGAACACGCCGCCCCGCGTCACGGCCGGATCCGCTTCCCACCGCACTTGCGCGCGCCCGGCCCGCGCCGCCAGCGCGTGCAGGTCGTCCTGCAAAACCGCCAAATCGTCGGGGTGCACCGAAATCGTAATCTCGCGGACGCCGTTCAAGCGGGGCAGGACCTCCCGCAGCAGCTGCCGGACCGTCTCGGACCCCAGGGAGCTTTCCTTGCGCACAAGGCGCGCCGCGACCGCCAGCGCCAGCTCGACTATGTCTTCTTCATAGCGCGCCGCGGCTTCGTCCCGGGCCCGGGTCAGCTCCGCCACGAGCTGATCCAGCGCGGCCAGCCGCGCCTCCGCCTCGGCCCGTACCTGCGCCGCGCCCGCCGCAAACCCCTCGGCTCGGCCCGCCTCCCATCCTTGGGCCCGGGCCTGCTCCAGCACCGCGTCGCGCTCAGCGGCCGCCGCAGCCACGATGGCCTCCGCTTCCCGCCGGGCCTGTTCCACCATCGCCCGGGCGCGGCGAGCCGCCGCGGCCTGCAGCGGCGCCACCGACAGCCACAGCCTCGCCAGCAGCGCCGGCATGCGCACCGCCTCGCCGCCCGCCCCCACGGGCTCGGCCGCCGGTTCGGGGCCGCCCGGCGTCGCCATCACCACATGCGCGGCTTTGATGACGCTAGACAACGATCTCGTCCTCTCCGCCTCGCGCGATGATGATTTCGCCCGCCTCGTCCAGGCGGCGAATCGTAGCCACGATGCGCTGCTGCGCCTCCTCTACGTCCCGCAGCCGCACAGGACCAAGGTACTCGATTTCCTCCCGCAGCATCTCGGCGGCGCGCTTGGACATGTTCTGGAAAATCCGCTGGGCCACCGCCTCGCTGGCCGTCTTGAGCGCCAGCGCCCACACGGACATGTCCACTTCCGCGATGACTTTCTGAATGGACCGGTCGTCCAGCTTGACGATGTCTTCGAAGACGAACATGCGCAGCCGGATTTCCTCGGCCAAGTCGGGGTCCTGCTCCTCCAGCGCCTCCATGATGGTGCGCTCGGTCTGCCGGTCCACCCGGTTCAGCACCTCGACGGCCACGTCGATGCCGCCGACGGACGTGTACTCTTCCCGCACGAATGAAGCGAGGCGCTTCTCCAGCGTAGCCTCCACTTCGCGCAGCACTTCCGGCGCGGTCCGATCCAGCGTAGCCAGCCGCCGTGCGACTTCCACCTGGCGGTCCGGCGGCAGCGAGGACAAAATGGCCCCCGCCTGGTCGGGATGCAGGTGGGCCATGATCAAGCTGATGGTCTGGGGATGCTCGTTCTGGATAAAGTTGAGCAGCTGCGCCGCGTCGGCCTTGCGGGCGAATTCGAAGGGCCGCACCTGCAGCGTTTCCGTCAGGCGGTTGATGATTTCGGTCGCGCGCTGCGGGCCGACGGCTTTCTCCAGTACTTCCCGCGCGTAATCGATGCCGCCCAGGTTGATGTACTCCTGGGCGACGGCCATCTCGTCGAATTCCTCGAGGACGTCTTCCATGATCCCCGGGTCCACGTGCGGCATGTTGGCGATCTCATACGTCAGCCGCTCGATTTCTCTTTCGCTCAGGTGCTTGAGCACTTGCGCCGCGTACTCGGGACCCAGCGCGACGAGGAAAATGGCCGCCTTTTTTATGCCGGGCAGCTTCCGACCCGCCCGTCCGCCCTCTCCCGCCACCGCACTACCCCTCCGACAACCAGACCTTCACCAGCTGAGCGACTTCGCGAGGATTCTCCCGCACCAGCTGGATGGCCCGCTGGCGCAAGTGCCTCCGCATTCGCTCTTCCTCGGTCTCCTCGCGTGCGGGGGCCGCCTCTTCCTCGGCCACCAGCAAGTCGAGGGCCGGACGCCGGACCGCGCGCCGGCGCAGCACCAGCGCCGCGGCAGCCAGCAGCAACACCGCCCCAGCCGCCGCGACCCAGTACCAGGGCAGCGCCGCTTGGGCCGCCTCGGCCACTTCGGCCACGACCGCGACTGGCGAAACGGCAAACGGCGTCGCGTCCACCATAACCACGTCGCCCCGGGCTTCGTTAATCCCCAGCGCGGCCGCCAGCAAGTCGCGCACCCGCTGCAGCTCGGCGGGTTCCAGCTGCGCGTCAAGCCAGACGGCCACCGACAGCCGCTGGATGCGGCCCGGAGCCTGCACCCGCACGCGCTCGATGCGGTTGACCTCGAAGTTCAAAATTTCTTCCCGCCGCGTAAACGTCGTCTGCAGGCCGGCGTCGGCCACCATACCGGGCACGTTGGCATCGACCCCAACGATCCCGCCGGCGGGGCCGGCGCCCACGCTCTGTTCCTCCAAGATCTGGCTGCTCCGCACGATGCCTTCGTTCCGCACCACGGGCTCGTACAGGTCCTGCCGCTCTTCCTCCATGTCGAAGTTCAGCTCGGCGTTGACCCGCACCACCGCCCGGCCGTAGCCGTACACCGCCTCCAGCATCGTCAGCGCGCGCAGCTCCAGCTCGCGCTCGTACGCCCGCTGCAGCTCCAGCCTGGTGGCCAAGCTGCCGCTTTCCACGAAGCTGACGTTGTCCGAACGCAATACGTCGGACAGCACCTGGCCCCGGTTGTCCACGATGGTGATGTTTTCCGGCTCCAGGCCCTCCACGCTGCGGGCGATCAAATGGGCGATACCGCGCACTTGGCTGGCGGAAAGCTGCACGCCGGGCTGCAGCTGCAGGAAGACCGACGCCGTCGCCGGCCGCTCATCGCGCGTAAACAGCCGCCGCTCCGGCAAGGCGATGTGCACGCGGGCGTCGACGACGCCGTTGATTTCCCGGATCGTGCGCGTCAGCTCGCCCTGCAGCGCCATTAAATAGCGCACCTGCCGGTCGAAATCCGTCGCGCCGAAGGCCGACTCCAGGAACACCTCGAAGCCGACGACGCCTCCGCGCGGCAGGCCTTGGCTGGCCAGCGACAGCCGCGTCTCGTAAACCTGGCTTTCGGGAACGAGGATGGTCGTCCCGTTGTCCGACAAGCGATACGGAATCCCGGCATCCCGCAAGTAGGAGACGATTTCGCCCGCATCATCCGTGCTCAGGCGGGAAAACAGCGTCGCGTACGGCGGGTTGGCCGTATGCCACACCAGAAAAATGAGAGCCCCAAGGACAACGACGACCACCGCCAGCGCCGCCGCGCGCCGAGCCGGGCTCATGCCTGCGACGATTTCAGAAACTTGGGAACGCAAACGGCTCCAAAACTCCGCCATGCAGCCTCACGCCTTCGCTTAAACCTGCATCCGCATAATTTCCTGAAATGCGTCGAGCAAGCGGTTGCGAATGGCGATGGTCAGCTCCAGCGCGAGGGACGCGCGCTCGACGGCGATCATCACTTGATGTAAATTGTCGGTCTCGCCGAGGGCTAGCTGAAGAATGGCGGCATCCGCTTCCTGTTGAAGCGCATGTACTTGTTCGAGGCCTTGGGCCAGGAGATCACGAAAACTCGCCGACGGTTTTTGCTCCGGAGCGGTATAGGCGGTCAGGAGCCGAGGACTCACAACGTTCCCGTCAATCCGCACACCGAATCACCTCGTAGAGGCCGTACGGGCCGCCGCGTAGTCCCCACCCCCACGGTCAGCTGATCCTGCGCCGCGGCGTGTCAGCCTTAGGCGCGTCCGATGTCGAGTGCCCTCATTGCCATCGACTTGGCGGTGTTGAAAGCGGTAATGTTCGCTTCGTACGCCCGGCTCGCGGAAATGAGGTCGACCATCTCCCGGACGACGTCGACGTTGGGCATCTGCACGTAGCCGTTCTCGTCAGCGTCGGGATGCTGCGGGTCGTACACCAGGCGAGGAGGTGCGTCGTCTTCGTAAATGCCGACCACCCGCACGCCCATGCCGGTGAAAGCGACGCCGCTTCGGCGCGCTAGGGAACGGGACATCTCGCGCGGGGCGAACACCGGCACCTGCCGGCGATACGGGCCGCCTTCCGCGGTGCGCGTCGTATTGGCGTTGGCCAAGTTGTTGGCGATAATGTCCATGCGCAACCGCTCGGCCGTCATGCCGGACGCGCTGATGGCGAACGAGCGCAGCATGCGCTACTCACCTTCCTCCTTGCGAAATCGCGGACCGGAGCATGCGGTAGCGGGCCGAGGCGACCTGCGTCAACGCGGCGTACTGCAACTCCGCGGCCGCGTTGATGGCCATCTCCCGCTCGATGTCGACGTTGTTGCCGTCGTTGCGCATCGCGCTCGTGGCATCCAGCACCACTTGGGGCTGGACCTCGCGCACCGACGCGGCGCCGATCGGAAAATGCTTGGGATGCGTTCGCATTCCCGCTACGCCGCGCCCCCGCAACGCGCGGGCCAGCGCCTCCTCGAACCGCACGAAACGGCGGCGGAACCCCGGGGTGTTGACGTTGGCGATGTTGTCGGCCGCGACCTGCTGCCGCAGGACCGCCGCATCCATGGCGCGGCTAAGGATGCTCTCCATCCGGAGAAAACCGCGCACACCGCCCATCGTGCGACCACTCCCCGGCCGGACGCCCTGCGCGGTGCAGCGTCGCAGGGAAATTCCGGCATCCTGTTTTACGGCCTTGGCTTCGACAAGAATCGACATATTCCTTCCAAAGAGACAAAGAAAGTTACAAAACGTAACGGCTCAGGTCGCGGTCGCCGGCCAACCCCTCGAGCTTGCGGCGCACGTACTCGCCGTCGATCACCACTTCCTGCCCCGCCATGTCGGGGGCCTCAAACGACACGTCCTCCAGCAGCCGTTCCATCACGGTGTGCAGCCGCCGGGCGCCGATGTCCTCGGTTTCCCTGTTGACTTTCTCGGCGATGGCCGCGATGGCGTCGATGCCGTCGTCCGTAAAGCGCAGCCGCACTCCCTCGGTGGCCAGCAGGGCCGTGTACTGCTTCACCAGCGCGTTTTCGGGTTCCGTCAGAATGCGGCGGAAGTCGTCCCGCGTAAGGGGGTCCAGTTCGACGCGAATGGGCAGGCGACCTTGCAATTCAGGAATGAGATCCGACGGTTTCGACATGTGGAAGGCGCCGGCGGCGATGAACAGGATGTGGTCCGTCCGCACCGGCCCGTACTTGGTCATGACCACCGAACCCTCGATGATGGGCAGAAGATCGCGCTGGACGCCTTCCCGGGAGACGTCGGGGCCGACGCCCTTGCCGGACGTGGAGGCGATCTTGTCGATTTCGTCGATGAAGACGATGCCCATCTGTTCCGCCCGCTGCAGCGCCACCGACGTCACTTCGTCCATGTCGATGAGCTTCTGCGCTTCCTCCTGGGCCAAGATGCGCCGGGCCTCCGCGACCCGCACCCGCCGCTTTTTCATCCGCTTGGGCAGCATGCCGCCGAAAAGATCTTGCAAGTTGACGCCCAGCTGTTCGATGCCCGGCCCGTAAAACACTTCCATCATGGGCGGACGGGTGTCTTCCACTTCGATTTCCACCCACTCGTCTTCCAACTCGCCTGCAGCCAGCTTGGCCTTCAGCTCGGCGCGCCGGCGGCGCGCTTCCGCCAGCTTCTCTTCGAACGGCTCTTCGCTTTCGCGCGGCGGAGGCTGCAGGCCGAACAGCGCGCTCAGCGGGTGCACAGGCCGCTCACGCTTGGGCAGCGGCGCCAGGAAGTCCAGCAGCCGCTCGTTGGCCAGCTTCTCGGCCCGGGCGGCGACACTTTCCATCCGCTCGGCCTTGACCATGCGGATCGACGCTTCGACCAGATCCCGGATCATCGACTCCACGTCGCGGCCGACGTAGCCCACTTCCGTAAACTTGGTGGCTTCGACTTTGACGAACGGCGCGCCCACCAGCTTCGCCAGTCGCCGGGCGATTTCGGTCTTGCCGACCCCCGTGGGCCCGATCATCAAGATGTTTTTCGGCGTGATCTCATCGCGCAGTTCTTCGGGCAGCTGCAGGCGGCGGTAGCGATTCCGCAGCGCGAGGGCCACCGCCCGCTTGGCCTTCTGTTGCCCTACGATGTACTTGTCCAGCTCGGCCACGATCTGGCGCGGCGTCAGCTCCATGTCACACTTCCTCCACCACGATCCGGTCGTTCGTGTAGACGCAGATCGACGCGGCGATGCGCAGCGCTTCCTCCGCGATGGCGCGCGCCGGCAGACCGGAATGCCGAACCAGCGCCTTGGCGGCCGCCAGCGCAAAGGGCCCGCCCGAGCCGATGGCGGCGACGTCGTCGTCGGGCTCGATGATTTCGCCCGTGCCCGACAAGACCAAGATGCGCTCCCGGTCCATGACCAGCAGCAGCGCGTCCAGGCGCCGCAAGACACGGTCGGTGCGCCACTCCTTGGCCAGCTCCACAGCCGCCCGCAGCAGGTTGCCGTGGAACTCCTCCAGCTTTCCCTCGAACTTCTCAAACAGGGTAAACGAATCGGCCGCGGCGCCGGCAAAGCCGGCTACCACGCGGCCGCCGTACAGCCGCCGCACCTTGCGCGCGCCGTGCTTCATGATGACGTTCTGGCCCATCGTCACCTGGCCGTCGCCCGCCATCGCGCCCTGGCCGTCCTTGCGCACGGCGACGATGGTCGTCGAGTGAAACATCACCCAGATCGCCTCACCGTTGCTCGGCGGCCGAAACCGCCAGCGTCTCGGCCGGAGCCACAAAGCCGCACTCCTTGTTGATGCAGGCGACGCTGACCGGTTCTCCCCGCCGTCTTTGCTCCACCATCAGCGAACCGCAGCGCGGGCAAGGCGTCCGCGCCGGCGGCTGCCAGCTGGTAAAGTCGCAGTCCGGATAACGGTTGCAGCCGTAAAACGTCCGGCCCCGGCGCGTCCGCCGCTGCACCACGTGGCCCTGGCCGCACTTGGGGCACACAACCCCCGTCTCCTCCACGAGGGGCTTCGTGAACTTGCACTCCGGATACCCCGGGCACGCGAGGAACTTGCCGTACCGGCCCCGCTTGACCACCAGGTTCCGCCCGCACTTTTCGCAAACTTCGTCGGTGACTTCGTCTTCCAGTTCCACCACTTTCATTTCTTTTTGCGCCCGCTGCAGCGCCTCCTGGAAGGGGCCGTAAAATTCCTCGACGACGTCGACCCAGTCGACTTGGCCCTCCTCGATGCGGTCCAGCTGGGCCTCCATGCGGGCGGTAAACTCGACGTCGATAATCTGCGGGAAATGCTGCTTGAGCAACTCAACGACGATGGTGCCCAGCTCCGTCGGGTAGAAGCGGCGGTCCTTGATTTCAACGTAGCCCCGCTTGACGATGGTGTCGATGATTTGCGCGTACGTGCTGGGACGCCCGATGCCTTGCTCCTCCAGCGCTTTCACCAGCGTCGCCTCGGTGTAGCGAGGAGGCGGCTGGGTGAAGTGCTGCTCCGGCTCGAGGCCAACGCACTCCAGCACCTGGCCGGCCTCGAGGTCGCCCGGCAGGCGCTGCTCGTCGTCACCCGCCGGCTCCTCGTCGGTTCCTTCCATATATACTTTCATGAACCCTTCAAACTGCAGCGTGGAACCGGTCGCGCGGAAAAGATAGTCGCCCGCGGCGATGTCGACGGTCAGCGTATCAAAGACCGCGTCGGCCATCTGGCTCGCGATGAACCGCTCCCAGATCAGTTTGTAGAGCCGGTACTGATCGCGGGTCAAATACGGCCGCACCTGCTCCGGGTCCCGCCAGACGCTGGTGGGCCGGATGGCTTCGTGGGCCTGCTGCGCCCCTTCGCGGGAGCGATACACCGGCGGCGTGGGCGGCCGGAACTGCGAGCCGAAGCGCTCGTCGATGAACCGCTGCGCCTCCCGCTGCGCCGCGGCGGCCACGTTGGTGGAGTCGGTGCGCATGTACGTGATGAGGCCGACCGTTCCCTCGGGCCCGATGCTGAGCCCTTCGTACAGCTGCTGCGCGATGTTCATCGTCTTGCGGGCGGAAAAGCGCAGCTTGCGCGACGCCTCCTGCTGCAGCGTGCTGGTCGTAAACGGCGGTGCGGGACGACGCCGGCGCTGGCTGCGCTTGACGGACTTGACGATGAAGAGAGCATTCGCGATGTCCGCCAGCACCCGATCGACCGCCGCGCGGTCGGGCAAGTCCATTTTCTCCTCGCCGCGCCCCCAAAACCGCGCCCGGAAGCGCGCCCCGCCCCCCGCCAAGAGAACGGCGGTCAGCGTCCAGTATTCTTGCGGAACGAAATTGCGGATCTCCTCCTCGCGGTCCGTGATCAGGCGCACGGCCACGGACTGGACCCGCCCGGCGCTGAGCCCCGCCTTCACCTTTTCCCACAGCAGTGGGCTCAGCTTGTAGCCGACGATCCGGTCCAGAACCCGGCGGGCTTGGTAGGCGTCCACCAAATCCTTGTTGATGGTGCGCGGCGACTTGAGGGCGTTTTTGACGGCTTCCTCGGTAATCTCGTGAAACTGAATGCGGTTCGGTTGCGTTGGATCCAGCTTCAGCGCCTCGATCAAGTGCCACGAAATGGCTTCGCCTTCGCGGTCGGGGTCCGTGGCCAGCAGCACGCGCTCCGACTTCTTAACGCTTTCGCGCAGTTCGTTCAAAATTTTTCCCTTGCCGCGAATGGTGATGTAGTGGGGCTCGAAGTTGTTGTCGACGTCGACGCCGAACTGGCTCTTCGGCAAGTCGCGAATATGCCCGATGCTGGCCTTGACGGTATAGCCCCGGCCCAAGAACTTGCTGATCGTTCGCGCCTTGGCCGGGGACTCGACGATGACGAGGGTTCCCACGGGCATCCCCTCCTTGCTGGCACTCGCGTCTCATTATAGTGAGACCCCAAACCGATGTAAACATGAGACGCCCGGAGGCAACCGGTCAGCGGCATGCCGCGAACCGGCCGCCGGTAACGCGCCGCACCTTCCCCAGCAGCTCCATCCACGTCACCGCGGCCGCCACGTCCGGCACCGCCAGCCGCAAGGCGACCGCCAGCTCGTCCACCGACGCCGGACCGTTTGCGGCCAAGTAGCGCTGCACGCGGGCGGCGGCGTCCTCGTCCCGGGCCGGCTCGGCCTCTGCGGCGGCTGCGGCTTGCGCCCGGGCTGTCGCGGGCGGCGCCGTCCAGCCCAAAGCCAGCAGCACGTCGGCCGCGTGGCGGACCAAGGTGGCCCCCTGGCGGATCAGGCTGTTGGGGCCGTCGCTTTGCCAGCGCGTGACGTCTCCTGGCACCGCCATCACTTCTCGTCCCAGTTCCAGGGCGACATTGGCGGTATACAGCGCGCCGCTCCTGTGGCCGCACTCTACGATGACGACTCCTTGGCTCATCCCGGCGACGATCCGGTTGCGGACGGGAAAATAGGCGCGCCTGGGCTCGGTGCCCAAGGGGTATTCGCTGACAACGGCGCCTCGCTCCGCTATGGCCTCGAGGAGCTCGGCGTGTTCGGGCGGATAAGCAACGTCTACGCCGCAGCCGAGGACGGCGATGGTGATGCCTTGGCCTGCCAGGGCTCCTTCGTGGGCCGCCCGGTCGATGCCCCGGGCCAGGCCGCTGACCACGACCAAGCCCACTGCAGCCAGGTCGCGAGCCAGCGTGTAGGCGACGCTTTCGCCTGTGGGCGATGGCCGGCGGGTGCCGACGATAGCCACGCACGAGCCCCTGCCTTGCGGCAGCCGGCCGCGGACAAACAGGGCGCGCGGCGGGTTCGGCAAGTGCAACAGCTGAGCGGGATACTCGGGATCGCCGTCGGTGACGAGCCGCACGCCCAGCCGCTCCATGCCCCGCAGCTGCCTCTCCACGTCCGCGTCGGTGACGGCCAGCGCCCGGGCGACGATGCTTTCCGAAAAGCCCTGCACGCTGCGCCAACGGGCACGCTGGGCCCAGGCGGCGGCCGCGGATCCAAAGTGTTTTTCCAGCCGCCGAATGCGCGCGGGGCCCATCCCCTCTACCAGCGTCAGCGCCACCAGGGCCGTCTGCTCATCCACGGCCTCCCACCGCGGCCGGCGCCGCCTTTTGGCCCGTCACGTCCGGGGTTTGTCGTCTTCCTCCGCGTCCGCCAGCTGCTCGAGGATTTGCCGCAGCTCTTCCTCCCACTTGACCTGGTACAAGAGCAGCTCGTTGCCGCCGACCAAAGCGCCTCCGTGGCAGTTGGTGCACGCGATCGCGTAGCGGTCGTCCTTGCGATGGCAGATCCGGTGCGGCGTGTCGGCACCGCACACGGCACAGCGGTAAACCCGCGTGGTGCCCGGCTCCAACCCCATCCAGGCAGCCCCTCTCGTCGGCAGGATGTGTCGAGGGTATCATGTCGCCGTCCGTCACCTCTTATCCCGCCCACCGAGCCGCCGCTTGCGCTAGCGTAGCCCGAGGATGTAGTACACGTCGGCCCAAACGCGCCCATCCACCGGCAGGCCGAACATTTCCTGCAGCCGCCGTACGGCGGCCTCCGTGCGCGGTCCGAACCGGCCGTCCGCGTCGCCCGGATCGAAGCCGAGCTGCGCCAGCCGCAACTGCACCTCGACCACGTCCGGGCCGACCGCGCCCGGCGCCAAGGTTCGCTCGAAGGAGATCGGCGGCTTGACGCCCGTGATGATGACGCGAGTGCCGATGGGAACCCACTCGTACAGCTCTTCCACGTCGTGGTTGAACATGCGGATGCAGCCGGCGCTGGCGCGCGTGCCGATGGATGCCGGATTGTTGGTGCCGTGGATGCCGTAGATGCCCCACGGCACGTTGAGCCCCAGCCAGCGGGTGCCGAACCCTCCGCCCCAGTTCACGCCCTTGTGGATAATGCGCCATTCGCCCACCGGAGTCAGGGTGGAAGCTTTCGGCCTGCCCACGGCCACCGGATATGTCTTGTACGGCTTGCCGTCGGCGTACACCGTCAGCGTCAGCCGCTCCGTGTCCACGTGAATGACGATTTCCCCTTGGGGCGGCGGCATTTTGGCCGCCCTGACCTCCACTTCCGCATCCCGCGCCAGCGCCGCCCACGTCTGCGGTCCGACCACGCCGTCGGCCACCAGCCCGTGGGCGCGCTGAAACGCGCGTACCGTCTCG
Source organism: Bacillota bacterium (assembly GCA_017577945.1). Taxonomy (NCBI): domain Bacteria; kingdom Bacillati; phylum Bacillota; species Bacillota bacterium. The sequence continues at coordinate 208,887 of PKQS01000009.1, read as the reverse complement.
GCCAGAGCATCGTCGAAACGTTCGCTGTCGGGGTTTCCGACGTTGAATCCGAGCTGGTGCAGCCGCTGCCGTACTTCCCACACCAGCGCGTGCTCCATGGGCGCCCGCAGCACGCCTACCATCGGCGCACCTTCGCACGCCAGCGCCGGCAACATCACGCTCGGATCGGCCGCTTTGGCTCCGCTCCAGCCGACAGCGAGCGCGACGGCCGCCAGCGCGGCCGCCGTCGCTACCGAGCGTAGCACGCGGCCGCGCCGCGCGCATCGACCAAACTGGAGGAAACGCGCGTTCACCGTTCCGCACCCCCGCCGCTTGGGGAATGCATATGAGCGCTCTCCGCGGCCCATGTCGCGGCGGCCGGCGCGCGAAACAGCAGCGCCTCCTGCACGTGGGCGGCCGTCAAGCGCTCCGAGCCTTCCAAGTCGGCGATGGTCCGGGCTACTTTCAGGATCTTGTCCACCGCCCGGGCGCTGAGCCGCAGTTGCTCCACGGCCAGGCGCAGCACGCTTTCGGCGGCACCGTCCAGCGCGCACCAGCGCCGGACGTCTTGCCCTTGCATGGCCGCATTCGTTTTCGCCCGCGCGTCGCGGAACCGGTAGGCTTGCCGCCGGCGCGCTTCCATCACCCGCTCCCGCACCGCCGGCGACTGCGGCCCGCGCGGCCGCTCCTTCAGCTCCAGCCACGACGGCGCCGCCAGCTCCACATACAGGTCGATGCGATCCATGAGGGGTCCGGAAAGTTTACTGCGGTACGCTCGCACCGCGGCGTCGCTGCAGCGGCACGGGCGGCGCGGGTCGCCGTAATAGCCGCACGGACAAGGATTGGCGGCTGCCACCAGCGTGAACGCCGCCGGGAAGCGCAACGGCCTCGGCAGGCGCGCCAGCACCACGCAGCCGTCCTCCAGCGGCTGTCGCAGCGACTCCAAGACGCTGCGCGGGAACTCGCTCAGCTCGTCCAGGAACAAGACGCCGTGGTGAGCCAGCGACACCTCGCCCGGAATGCCGCGTGCCCCGCCGAGCAGCCCGGCGCGCGTGGCGCTGTGGTGCGGCGCCCGAAAAGGGCGCGCCCCCGTCCGCACAGGCTCCGCCTCCAGCATGCCTGCGGCGCTGTAGATGCGGCAAACTTGCAGGTACTCGTCGGGAGACAACGGCGGCAGGATGCTGATCATGCGCCGGGCCAGCATCGTCTTGCCCACACCGGGCGGCCCCGTCATCAGCAGGTTGTGGCCGCCGGCGGCGGCGATCTCCAGGGCGCGCTTGGCCATTTGCTGCCCGGCCACGTCGGCTAGATCCTCGCCGAGCCCAGCCGCCGCCGTTGCGGGCAGCTCCGGCGCCGACGGCGGGGGCAGCCGCACCTCGCCCCGCGCCCAGCGGACGGCCGTCGCTAGGGTGTCGACGGTGGCCACCGCCAGGCCCGGAACAAGGGCGGCCTCAGGGCCCGCTTCCCGAGCGGTCAGCAGGCGCAGCCCCGCGTCGCGCGCCGCCAGGGCGATGGAAAGCAGGCCAGGCACGCGCCGGACGCTGCCGTCCAGCGACAACTCCCCGACGAAGCACACGTCGGCCAGAGCGTCTTGCGGGACCTCGCCCGCGGCGGCCAGGACGGCCAGCGCGATGGCCAGGTCACACGCCGGGCCCGTCTTGGGCAAGTCCGCCGGCGCAAGGTTGACCACGACTCGTCCTGCCGGAAACTCGAAGCCCGCGTTTTTCAGCGCCGTCCGCACCCGGTCCCGGCTTTCCCGAACCGAAGCGTCCGGCAGCCCCACGATATCGAACATCGGCAGCCCGCGGCTGACGTCCACCTCCACCTGCACCAGGTGGCCGTCGATGCCGTAGACCGTGCCGCCGATCAGGCGCGCAAACAAAACAAGCACCTCCCGCCTGCGGAGTCAGCGGTCGGTGCCTGGCGCCGTCGCTTCCAGCGGCGCAGTGAGACGCGATGAGACATAGGACGTAGTTAGACGGTGACCGCCCAAGTCCTCTCGGCTTTTGCTACTCGCCGGCTTTCGCTACTCGTCGGCCGCGAACGCGTTCTTCAGCACGCGCGCCGCCTGCGGGCGCCCGTCGCAACCGAGCACCACGGTGACGACGTCGAAGCGCACGGCGACGCCCCGCAGCCGGCGGGACGCCAGAAACTCCAGCGCCGCCCGCACGATGCGCCGCCGCTTGCGCGCATCCACGGCTTCCAGCGAACTCGTTTCGCCGGCGCGCCGCGCCTTTACCTCAACGAACACGATAGTGGCGCCGTCGCGGGCGATCAGGTCGATCTCGCCCCGCCGCGTGCGATAGTTGCGGCGCAAGATTTGCCAGCCTTGCTGCTGCAGCAGCGCAGCCGCCGCCTCTTCCGCGGCTCGGCCCCGCCGCGCGGGCTCACGCGGACTCGCCATGCGCCATATCCTTCCCGAGGCCCGGCAACACCCGCTCGATGGCGACGTTCGCGTGCTCGGCCAGCCTCCGCACCACGACGCCCTCCACGGCCTCCCCCGACGGACTCATCAACACCCGCACGACGGGCCGGTCCCGGGAATCCAGCGGCACCTCGGTGACGACGCCCACCTCGCCCGTGCTCAGCCGCACGGCAGTGCCCACCGGGTACGGCGCGACCCGCCGCAGCAGGCTGTCTACCACGTCCGGAGCAAACGCCGTCCCGCGGCCCCGCCGGATTTCTTCCCGGACCTGGTGCACCGGGATGCTGGGGCGGTAGACGCGCTCCGTTCGCATGGCGTCAAAAAGGTCGACGACCGCCACGATGCGCGCGTAGCGCTGGATGGCGTCGCCCCGCAAGCCGCGGGGATAGCCGCTGCCGTCCAGCCGCTCGTGGTGCTGGTATGCGATATGGCAAATGGCGAGGCTGAAGCCGTAGTAGAGGCGGAGGATGTCGTAGCCCACGCGGGGATGATCGACGATGCGCCGCCATTGCTCGTCGCTGAGCGGGCCCGGCCGGCGCAAGATCTCGACCGGCACGGCGATCTTGCCGATGTCGTGCAGCAGCGCGCCGAGGGCCAGCGTGTGCAGCTGCTCGGGCGACAGGCCCAGGTCGTGGCCGATGAGCAGCGACAGCGCCGCCACGTTGACCGAGTGGCCGAACGTATAGACGTCGTGGCTGCGCAAATCCGTCAGGTTGTCGAGCACGTGCGGAACGGACAGCGCATCTTCGATGATGGCGGATAGGCGACTCGCCAGCTCTCCGTACTCCCGTGCGCTGCCTTGTTCGAGCTCTCGAAAGGTGTGCCAGACCCGATTCATTACCGCGGCCCGCGTGGCGTCGGCCATGAGCTCGGGCTTATCGGGCAGCAGCGCCTGCGGGTCGTCGACGTACGCGCCGGGAAAGCCCATCGCCTCCAGGCGGCCGATGAGCTCCTCCGACAGCGCGACGCCGTCCCGCGCCAGCGGTGCGCCGTTCAGGCCGACGATGGCGCGCGCTACCACGGACCCGGGCTGCAGCTCGCGAATAGGCACGAAACGCACCATATTTACACTATTTGGACACGGAACCTGCCGTTTCCTGCTCTTTAGCCAGCCGCCGCACGGGGGCGAACGAGCGGCGATGCAGCGGACAGGGCCCGTGCGCGGCCAGCGCCGCCGCGTGCTCGCGGGTGCCGTAGCCTTTGTGCCGGGCGAAACCGTAGGCCGGATATACCGCGTCCCATGCGGTCATGATGCGGTCGCGCACCACTTTGGCCACGATGCTCGCGGCGGAGACGACGGGTAGCAGGTCGTCGCCGTCGACGACCGCCTGCTGCGGCACGGACAAGCCGGGAATCGTCTGCTGGCCGTCCACGTAAACGAAGGCCGGTGCCACGGGCAGCGCCAGTACCGCTTCCCGCATGGCCGCCAGCGTCGCGCGCAGAATGTCCGTGCGGTCGATGCGCCGCGCCGAGACGACCCGGTAGCTGACCGCCAGCGCCTGCTCCACGATGGCGGTGAACAGCCGCTCCCGCTGGGCGGCCGAGAGCGTCTTGGAGTCCGCCAGCCCCGGCGGCGCCGCGGGCCCGAGGATGACCGCGGCCGCGACGACGGGGCCGGCCCACGGACCGCGTCCCGCTTCGTCCACGCCGGCCACCAGCGGCGCATCCATCGTCGCCATGCCCATCGCGCGCTTCACCCTTCGCCCGCGCCCGGCGACTCGCCGGCCTCGCGGGCCGGCACCTCTCCGCCCGCCCGGTCCTCGCCTGCCGCCTCGCCGGACGGCGGCTGCTCCAGCGTCAAGCGGCCCAGCCGCCCTTCCCGGAAATCGCCCAGCACCACCGCCGCCGCCCGTTCCAGGTCCACCCCGCCGCCCGGCAGCAAGCACCCGCGCCGCCGGCCGACGTACGCCAACGGGTCGGTGTCCGCCAGCAGCTCCGGCCCATACCGCGCGGCGACCCGTTCGGGAAACCGCTCGATGAGCAGGGCCAGCAGCTCCTTGGCCGCCTCCAGCGGGTCATAGGCGGTCTCCGGCACCGTGCCCGTGGCTGCAAGGTACACGGCGGCCAACCCGGTCGTTCGCTCCGGCCACAAGACGCCCGGGCTGTCCAGCAGCTGCAGGCCCGGCCCGCCGGAAAGCCACTGCAACGACCGCGTGACTCCGGCCGTCGCGCCGGTGCGCGCCTTGCTGCGCCCGGCCAGGCTGTTGATGGCGGTAGACTTGCCCACGTTGGGCAGCCCCGCGACCAGCACCCGCACTACTCCCGGGCGCTTGGGCGAGGCCGTCTCCTGCAGCAGCCGCCGGGCACGAGCCACCCAGGCGCCTGAGCGCAAGTCGCCCGCGAGCGCCGGCCAGCCCTGGGCGCGGAAATACTCCAGCCACTCCCGGGTTGCCGCTGCGTCGGCCAGATCCGCTTTGGAAAGCAGCAACACCCGCGGCAGCGGCCGCCCCGAGACGACCAGCCGCGGGTGACGCGACGTATCCGGTATGCGGGCGTCGATAACCTCCAAGACGACGTCGACCAGTTTGAGGCGGGTTTGCAGCTCGCGCCGGGCCTTGGCCATATGGCCCGGGTACCATTGCAGCTCGATCGTGCTCGCCTCCTTGCCGCGGCCGCGAGCGCGATCCGCCGCGGACGGAGCCTGCCGGTCCCGTCGGAATCTAGCGCTCCAGCGCCGCAAAAACCGCCGGCACACGGATGAGACCGATGCGGCTCGGCGGCCAGTACACCAGGCGGGCTACGCCTACGATCATCTCCATCGGCACCGGGCCGACGTCCGGATACCGGCTGTCGTCCGAGTTGTTGCGGTTGTCGCCGAGGACGAACACGTGCCCCTCGGGCACGCGCACGGGGCCGAACGACTCCAGAATCGGACCGTTGATGTACGGTTCCTCGACGGGCACGCCGTTCAGATACAGCTGATGGCCGCGAATCTGAATCACGTCGCCGGGCAGCCCGATGACGCGCTTGATGAACTTGCGCTTCGGATCCGCGGGGTAGTGGAAGACGATGATTTCGCCCCGCTCCGGCGGCCGCAGGCGATACGTAATCTTATCCACCAGCAGCCGCTCGCCGTCCGACAGCGTCGGTTCCATGGAGCTGCCGTGCACGAGGAACGACTGCGCGACGAAGGCGATAATCAGTCCCGCCAAGATGACGGCGAGCAGCAGCGCCTCGATGTACTCGCGGATCTCCGACTTCAACGCGCCCCTTCGCCCGTTGTCGCCCGGCAAGGCGCCGCACCCCCGTCAGGCGCGGCGCTCTTCAATCCGAGCAGCGCGACCGACGCGGTCCCGCAGATAGTACAGCTTCGCGCGGCGCACCCGACCCCGCCGGACCACTTCGATCTTTTCGATCAGCGGCGAATGCAGCGGGAACAGGCGCTCGACGCCGACGCCGGCGGAAATCTTGCGCACGGTGAACGTCTCGCTCAGGCCGCCGCCGCTGCGCCGCATCACGATGCCTTCGAAGACCTGGACGCGCTCGCGATCGCCCTCGATGACCTTAACGTGCACGCGAACCGTGTCGCCGGGCTTGAAATCCGGCAAGTCGGTGCGCATTTGCTCTTGCTCGATGGAGCGAATGATGTCCACTTCCGTTCACTCCTTGCAGCCACTTGCTCGCTACGCGCATCGTGGGACCGCGCTATTTTACCACGGGCTCCCACGGCCGACAACTACTGCGCCGTTTCGCCGCGCGCCGCCCGCAGCTCGGCCAGCATGCGGCGGTCTTCCTCGGAGAGCGGCGCCTTCTCCAGCAAGTCTGGCCGGCGCTCCAGCGTCCGCTTCAGAGCTTCCCGCCGCCGCCAGCGCCGGATTTCCTCGTGATGCCCGCTGAGCAAGATCTCCGGCACTTTCATACCGCGGAACTCGAAGGGCCGCGTGTAGTGCGGGTGGTCCAGCACGAAACCTTCGAAGGACTCCTGCTTGGCCGACTCGGCCTCGCCCAGCGCTCCCGGCAGCAGCCGGCAGACCGCGTCGATGACCACCATGGCTGCCAGCTCCCCGCCCGTCAGGACGTAATCGCCGATGGACAGCTCTTCGTCGACGATGGCTCGCACTCGCTCGTCGACGCCTTCGTAGTGTCCGCAAATGAGCACCAGGTGCTCCTTGGCGGCCAGCTCCCACGCTTTCGCCTGGGTGAACGGCACACCTTGCGGATCCAGCAGGATCACGTGCGCCTGGCCTGGACCGCCCTCCGCCTCCGGCCCGTTTTCCTCCCACGGCAAGCGCCGCGGACCCGCGACTGCCTCCACGGCGGCGTAGATGGGCTCCGGCTTCATGACCATGCCCGGGCCGCCCCCGTAAGGCGTGTCGTCCACTTGCCGGTGCTTGTCCGTGGCGAAGTCTCGGATGTTGACCAACCGAATCTCCAAGATTCCCTGTTTGCGGGCCCGGCCCACGATGCTGTGGTCCAAGGGCCCGGCAAACATTTCGGGAAACAACGTCAAGACGTCGATGCGCATGAGGTCACTCCAACCCCGGCAGCAGCCGCACGTCCATGCGCCCGCTCTCTAAGTCGATGCGCAGGATGAACTCACGCACGGCGGGCAGCAAGATCTCGCGGCCGTCCGAAGCCTTGACGACGTACACGTCGTTGGCGCCCGTAAACCACACGTCGTCGACGACACCGAGCTCGCGCCCGTCTTGATCAAAGACGCGCAAGCCGACGATCTGGAACACGTAGTAGTACCCTTCGGGCAACGGATACACTTCGTCTGGCGCCACCTGCAGCAAGGCGCGCCGCAGCGTCTCCGCGTCGTTGCGGGTGTCGATGCCTTCCAGCTTGACGATGACGAACTGCTTATGGAACCGAACCTGCTCGACCCGCCGCTCCTCCGGGGCTTGTGCCCGCGGCCGCCTGACGAACAGCCGCTGCACGACCCGAAAGCGCTCGGGAAAGTCGGTCAGCGGCAGGACCCGCACCTCGCCCCGCACGCCGTGGGGCGCCGTCACCCGCCCGATGGAAACCAGCTCGTCCATGCCCGTCAGTCGACGATCTCCACGTGTACTAGGCGCCCTTCGCGCGCCGCCGCCGCCTTGATCAGGGTCCGCAAGGCGCGAGCGACGCGCCCCCGGCGCCCGATGACGCGCCCGAGGTCCTCGTCGTCCACGCGCAGCTCCAGCACCACCGACCGCTCGCCCGCGACCTCATGCACTTCCACGGCTTCCGGGCGACTCACCAGTTGGCGCGCGACGTACTCCAACAGCTCCTTCACGAGCCGTCCCCCTCGCGACCTTACTCCGACGGCTTGAACTTCTGCCAGATGCCGGCCTTCCGCAGCAGATCCCGCGCGGTGTCGGACGGCTGAGCGCCCTTGCGCAGCCAATCGAGCGCCTTTTGCTCGTCAATCACGATCTCCGCCGGCTCGGTCAGAGGGTTGTAGTAGCCGAGCTGGTCAATATAGCGCCCGTCGCGCGGCGTGCGCGCGTCGGCGACGACCAAGCGGTAAAACGGCTGCTTCTTGGCCCCCATCCGGGTCAGGCGAATGCGAACCGCCACGTTGTCACCTCCGTTTCCGCGTCGGCTCCCTGATCAGGAACCAAGCAATGGGTGGAAAGCGTCAGTTTTGGAACAAGCGGGCCCACATGCCCCGGCGCCGGCCGCCCTGGCCGCCCAGCTGCTTGAACAAGGCTTTCGTCTGCTCGAACTGTTTCAGCAGGCGGTTGACGTCCTGCACCGAGGTGCCGCTGCCGGCGGCGATGCGCCGCTTGCGGCTGCCCTTGATGATGGACGGGTTGGCCCGCTCCTCCGGCGTCATGGACTGGATGATGGCCTGCATGACGACCAGTTGCTTCTCGTCGACCCGCAGGCCCTTCAGCTGCGGGCCGAAGCCCGGCAGCATGCCGAGCAGCTGGTCCAGCGGCCCCATTTTCCGGAGCTGCTGCATCTGCTCCAGGAAGTCTTCCAGCGTGAAGTCGGCCGTGCGCAGCTTCTCGGCCATCTTCTGCGCCGTCTGCTCGTCGATGGCCGCTTGCGCCTTTTCGATGAGCGTCAGCACGTCGCCCATGCCCAGAATACGCGACGCCGCGCGGTCCGGGTGGAAAGGCTCCAGCGCATCCAGCTTCTCGCCGACGCCGACGAACTTGATGGGCTTGCCCACCACGGCTTTGACCGACAGTGCGGCGCCGCCGCGGGCGTCGCCGTCCATCTTCGTCATGATGAACCCGGTCAGATTCAGCCGCTCGTTGAACTTAACGGCGACGTTGACCGCTTCCTGGCCGGTCATCGCGTCGAGCACCAGCAGCGTCTCTTTCGGCTCCACCTCGCGGGCGATGCGGGCCAGCTCGTCCATCATCTCCGCGTCCACGTGGAGCCGGCCCGCCGTATCGATGAGCACCACGTCGTTGCCGTACGCCCGCGCGTGGGCGACGCCGCCCTTGGCGATCTCAACCGGGTCGTCCTTTTCCGTCAGCGCGAAGACCGGGACGTTCAACTGCTGGCCCAGCACTTGCAGCTGCTTAATGGCCGCCGGCCGGTACACGTCGGCCGCCACCATCAGCGGCCGGTGCCCTTGCCGCCGCAGCAGCGCGGCCAGCTTGGCCACCGTCGTCGTCTTGCCCGCGCCTTGCAGCCCCACCAGCATGACCACGTGGGGCGTCCGGCCGGAAAACTGCAACTTGGCTTGGCTTCCGCCCAGCAGCGCGGTCAGCTCTTCGTAGACGATCTTGATGACCTGCTGGCCGGGCGTCAGGCTCTTCATGACCTCCTCGCCCACGGCCCGCTCCCGGACCCGGGCGATGAAGTCCTTGACGACGCGGAAGTTGACGTCGGCCTCCAGCAGCGCGAGGCGGACTTCCCGCAGCGCTTCGTCCACGTCTTTCTCGGTCAGCTTGCCCCGCCCGCGCAGCTTGTCGAGGGCCGACTGCAGCTTTTCCGCCAAGTTGCTGAACAACGCGACACCGCCTCTACTTGTCGGTCTCCGCCAGCGACTGCACCAGCCGGCCGATGGCGCGGATGCGCTCGACCACTTCCCGGCCTTTCTCTCCGTCCACGAGCTTCGCCACGTCGTCGGCCAACGCCGCCAGGTCCTTCTCTACTTGCCGGAGGACCTGCTGGCCGCGCAAAAAACGCTCCACCAGCTTGAGCTTGGCCTCAAACGCCTCCAGGGTGCGCTCGGAGCGCTTGAGGATGTCGTACACCGCCTGGCGGGTCACGTCGTGCTGCGCCGCGATCTCGCCCAGCGACAAATCATCCTGGTAGTACAAGTCGAAAAATGTGCGCTGCTTTTTCGTCAGCAGCTGGCCGTAGAAATCGTAGAGAAGGTTCATGCGGACCTTTTTGGCCGTCGACACGTTGCGTGCATGCACCTCTGTTAAGCCCGTGGACTTTACAGGTGTGAGTATACAGAATGGGCCGTTCGCCTGTCAAGCGAAGAGCGCTTCGACGAACGCCTCGGGGTCGAAGTCCTGCAGATCGTCCACCTGCTCGCCCACGCCCACCAGCTTCACAGGCAGTTTGAGTTCCTCCGCGATGGCGATGACGATGCCGCCTTTGGCGGTACCGTCCAGCTTGGTGAGGGCGATGCCGGTGACGGGAACGGCCTCGCTGAACAGCCTGGCTTGCGACAAGCCGTTTTGGCCCGTCGTCGCGTCCAAGACCAGCAGCACCTCGTCCAGCGGCCGTCCCAGCTGCCGGACCAGCACGCGGTGTACCTTGCTTAGCTCCTGCATCAAGTTAGCGCGGGTCTGCAGCCGGCCCGCCGTATCCACCATCAGCACGTCGGCGCCTCGCGCCATGGCCGCCGCGGCGGCGTCGAAGGCCACTGCCGCCGGATCGGCACCGGCTTGCTGAGCGATGACGGTCGCGCCGGTGCGTTGGCCCCACGCCTGCAGCTGTTCGATGGCCGCGGCGCGAAACGTGTCGGCCGCGCCAATGACGACGCGCTTACCCGCGGCGACAAACCGGTGGGCCAGCTTGCCGATGGTGGTCGTCTTGCCGGCGCCGTTGACGCCGACGACGAGCATGGCCGTCAAGCCCTGCTCGTTGCACGCCAAAGGCTGCGCGACGGGCTTGAGCAGGCCGAGAATTTCCTCTTTGAGCAGCGCTTTGACGGCCTGCTCGCTTTGGGGCTTCTCCGCGCGCACCCGCTCCCGCAAGCCGTTGATAATGCGCATCGTGGCCGCCACGCCCGTGTCGGCCAAGATCAGCGCTTCCTCCAGCCCTTCGTAGACTGACTCGTCAATGCGGCCGCCGCGGCCGGTAAGTAGCTCGTCCACCCGCTCCTTCAGGCCTTCCCGGGTGCGGGCCAGACCCTCTTTCAGCCGTTGCAGCCAACCGCCTGCCAATCCCACGTCTTCGCCTTCCTCTCCTTCAGCTGACCGTCGACAACGCTTCCTGCAAGCTGAGGGACACCACGGTGGAAACGCCCGGCTCGGCGGACGTGACGCCGTAGAGCGCGTCGGCCGTCTCCATCGTCGTGGCCCGGTGCGTGACAACGATAAACTGCGCTTCCTGGGCCGCCTCCCGCAGCAGCGTCTGAAAGCGCGCCAAGTTGGCCTCGTCCAGTGCGGAGTCGATCTCGTCCAGCACGTAGAAAGGGCTGGGCTGCACTTTCAGGAGCGCAAACAAGAGAGCAATGGCCGTCAGCGCGCGCTCGCCCCCCGACAGGGCCAACAGGTGCTGCGGCCGCTTGCCGGGCAGCTGGACGTGCACGTCGACGCCGCCGTCCTCCAGCAGCGACAGCTGCGCCTTGCCGCCGCCGAACAGGCGCCGGAACGTTTCGTCGAAGTGTCGAGCCACCCGCCGGAATGCCTCCTCGAAGCGCTCCTGCGACAACTTGTCCAGGCGGCGGATGGCTTGCTCCAAGTCGGCCGCGGCTCGCTCCAGGTCTTCCTGCTGCGCCTTGAGAAAGTCGAGGCGCTGCCGCAGCTCCGCGAGCTCCTGCTCCGCCCCCAAGTTTACGGCCCCTAGCTGCAGCAGCTCCTCCTCCAGCTCCCGCAGCACCCGGGCCGACGCCCCCTCCTGGCGAGCCGCCGCCTCCGCCTGCTCCGGCGACAGGTCCAGCTCCGCGAGGCGCTGCGCCGCGCTCTCCAGCGCCGCGGCGTGGCGCGCCGCGGCCGTCTCCAGAGCCCACACCCGCTCGCGCCAGGCCGCCAGCTGTTGCTCCGCCTGCGCGACGGCCGCGCGCGCTTGCCGGCTGCGGCGCTGCGCCTCCTCCAGGGCCAGGCTGGCCTGCTCCAGCCGCGCCTGCGCTGCTTGTGCGGCCTCCTCCTTGGCAGGAAGGTCCGCCCGCAGGGCTTCCAGCGCGGCGCTCAGCTCCGCCAGTTCATGGTCCGCCTCCGCGCGCTGCCGCCGCAGCCGCTCCGCGCCGGCCTGCGCCTGCCGCAGCGCCTCCTCCCAGCGGGCCAGCTCGCGCTGGGCGCCCCGCCAGCTCTCCTGCCGCGCCGCCAGCCGCGCCCGCACCTCTGCCAGCTCCTCGGCCAGGCGGCGGCGCGTCGCTTCCACCTCGCGGCTCGCGGCCGCCAGCTGCTCCACCTGCGCCTGCAGCGCCTGCACGCGCTCCTCCAGCTCCGCCGCCTCCGCCCGGAGCCGCTGCGCCCGTTCGGTGTCCCCGGCGGCCTGCCGCTCCAGCTCCGCCAGCCGCTCGCGCGCCTCCCGCAGCGCGGCGGCCGCCCCGGCCGCGTCGGCTTCCGCCTGCGCCGCTCGCTGGCGGCGCTCCGCCAGCAGCAACGCCTCTTGCTGCACGTCGTCCTGGCTCGCCGCCGCCGTCTGCTCCAGCGCCTCCACCTGCTGAGCCGCCGCGTGCAACGCCTCCTGGCAGCGCGCCAGCTCCTCCGCGGCCCGCCGCTCCTTGGCTTGCCACTCCTTGAGCTCGCGACGGCGCGCCAGCAGCCCGTCGCCCTCGTGGCCGGGTTCGGCGCCGCCCGTCACGGGACCGCCCGGCACCAGGAGCTCTCCCGTCAGGGTCACCAACCGCAGGCTGGCAGGCAGCCGCCGGGCGAGAGCCTGCGCCTCGGGCAGCGAGGCCACCACCAGGATGCGGCCCAGCAAATATTCCACCACCGGGCGCACCGAAGGATCGAACTGCACCAGGTCCGCGGCGACGCCCAGTACCCCAGCAGTCTGTAGCAGCGCGCGGGCTTCTTCAGGCCGCGGGCGAGGTCGGACAGCGTCCAGCGCCATGAAGGTGGCCCGCCCGGCGCGCTGTTTCCGCAAAAACTCGATAGCCCGCTGCACGGCCCGCTCGTCGTCGACGACGATGTACTGGGCCGCGGGGCCCAACGCAGCTTGGATCGCGTTTCCGTATTCCGCCGGCACGTCCAGCAATTGCGCGACCGGCCCGCGGATGCCCCCGAGCTCAGCGGCCGCTCCCAGCACCGCCCGCACCGCCGGGCGGTATCCCACATGTTCTTCCTCCAGCCGCTCCAGCGCCCGCCGGTGGGCCTGCGCCTCCTGCAGCGCCGCCCGCGCCGCCTCCAGCGCTCGCCGCCGCCCATCCAGCGCGGCCCGCGCCGCCTGCAGCGCCTGCGCCAGTCGCTCGGCCTCCTCGCGCCGCCCGCGTACCGCCTCCTCGGCCCGCCGCAACTCCTCTCGAGCCGCCGCCAGCGCCACTTCCGCCTCGGCCAGCCGGCGCTCGGCGTCCGCCGCGGCCAGGCGCCAGCGCTCTCGCTCCTGCTCCCGCCGCGCGGCCTCCTCCGCCAAGCGCTGCAGCTCGCCTGCGCACAAGGCCGCCCGCTGCCGGGCCGCCAGCAATTCCTCCCGCAGCGCTTCCAGCTTCGCGTACGCGTCCGCGTTAGCCGCGTCGTGCGCCGCCAGCCGCTCCTCCGCGGCCGCCGCCTTATGCGCCAGCTGTTCCACGCTTTCCTGCTCCCGGGCCAGCTCCTCCCGCGCCGCCGCCGCCCGCGCTTCCGCTTCCGCGCGCTCCGCTTCGTAGCGGGCGAGCTCGTCCTCCAGCGTCTCCAGGCGCTTCTTGGCGCCGTTCCACTGCGCCGTCGCCAGCTCGAGCCGGTGCCGCGCCCCCTCCAGCTCCGACTGCGCCGCGTGCAATGCGGCCCGGGCCTCATCCAGCCGTTCCCGCAGCCGCTGCTCTTCCTCCGCCGCCCGCGCCGCGGCTGTTGCAGCCGCCTGCGCGTCGCCTTCCGCCGCCGCCAGCCCCTCGCGCGCCGCGGCCAGATCCCGCTGCGCCTCCTCCAGCCGCGCCCGCGCCGCCAGCCACTCCTTCGCCGTGCGCGCCGCGCGGTGCGCCTGCAGGGCCGCGTTGATTTCCCGCCAGCGGGCCGCCGCCTTGGCCTGTTCCTCCAGCACCGCCGCCCGTGCGGTCAGCTCCGCCGCCAAGTCCTTCACGCGCGCCAAGTCTTGCGCCGCGCGCTCCAGCCGCTGCTCCGCCAGCCGCTTCTGCGCGGTGTAGCGGCTCGTGCCGGCCGTTTCCTCGATGAGCAAGCGACGCTCCGCCGGGTCGGCGCTCAGCACGGCGTCAATCTCGCCTTGGCCGATGACGGCCATGCCGCCGCGCCCGAGCCCGGTGCCGAGAAACAAGTGCTGAACGTCGCGCAAGCGGCACGGCGTGCCGTTGATGAAAAACTCGCTCTCGCCCGAGCGATGCACGCGGCGCATGATATGGACTTCCGAATACTCCAGGGGGAGCGTTTCGTCGCTGTTGTCGATGACCAGCGTCACTTGGCCCATCCCGAGAGGCTTGCGGTGGGCGGTGCCGTTGAAGATGAGATCGGGCACGCGCGCGCTGCGCAGCGCCCGCGTATTTTGCTCGCCCAGCACCCAACGGACGGCGTCGACGATGTTGCTCTTGCCGCTGCCGTTCGGCCCCACGATGGCGGTTACGCCGGGGCCGAAGCGCAGCTCCGTCGCGTCGGGAAACGACTTGAAGCCCAGCAGTCGGAGCGCGAGTAAGCGCACGAAGGGTGGCACCTCCCTGGAAACCACCCCTGCATTTTACCACAAACGCGCCCGACGGTCAGGGCGGCACGGCCGCCGAAGCGTTCACCGGCGCGCCACGGCCCGCAGGTGCCCGTAGACGTCGCGCCGGCGGCGCGGCTTGAGCGGTACCGCCGGGTCCGACAGCGAGCCGTACCGCTCCACGATGCGCCGCAGTTTCAACTTCGCGCGCGTCCGGGCGTTGTCGACGGTCTTCGCCTTGACGCCCACCAGCCGCTGAATCTCGGCGGCCGTGTATCCTTGCATCATCAGCTGCACGACGGTGAACTCCAGCAGCGACAGGTGGTTGCGCAACAGCCGCGTCAGATGCTGCGCCATCAGCTTGTCGGCCACCACGTCGCACGGGTCGGGCTGCGCGTCGTCGTCGACCCGATCCAGCACGGTCCGCGTTTCGTCGGCGAACGCCGGGCTGTGCAACGACACCGCTTCGTTCAAGAGGCGGTGCTTGTTCCCGCGCGTTTGCTTAATGGCGTTGTACACCTTGCGGAGAATGCACAGATAGGCGAAGGAGCTGAACTTGACCTCGAACTCTTCGGGCCGGTACTCGTCGATGGCCCCCAACAGCCCGATGAGTCCCTCCTGGGTCAGATCGTCGAAGTCCAGGAAACCCGCGGCATGGTGCCGGACGATATGTTTCACCATGGGCGTGTACTTCCTGATCAGCTCCTCGCGGGCCGCCCCGTCGCCGGCCCGCACGCGAGCGACCAGGGCCAAGTCTGCCGCCTGATTGGCGTCATGCGGCATGGTGGCACCTCCCTGTGGCAGCCGTAGCCCGTCCTTGGCACACTTATATGGCCGGCATGGGAAACATATGTCCAAGCACCGGCGCGGCGTCAGCGAGGCCCGACGATGAACCGGATGGCCGTCCGCTCCTCGCCGTCGATCTCGATCTCGCTGAACGCCGGGACGCACACCAGGTCGATGCCGTTGGGAGCGACGAACCCGCGCGCGATGGCGATGGCTTTCACGCCCTGGTTCACCGCGCCGGCTCCCACCGCCTGAATCTCCACCACACCCTTTTCCCGTACCACCGCCGCCAGCGCGCCGGCGACCGCCTTCGGCTTGGACGTAGCGGAAACCTTGAGCACTTCCACCTTGGGCGACTCCTCCTTCGATGCACCTGCGCCTCGCCGCACTCCGCCGACCTTGGCGCTCATACGGGTGTCGTCCAATATATGCATTCACCCCCGTTCTTTCGTTCAATTGTACAGTAATCAATTTTCTACCATAGTCCGCTATTTACCTGCCTGTTCACTGTCGTCTTCCCCGCGCGCCTTCCGGGGTATTACACGATTTCTGTACATATTTCGCCGCTCCGCGGCCATTTTTGGCTGGTCCAGTGTAAAGGTTTTCGGCTTGCCGGTTTCCAACTTTCGCCCCATGACCGAGACGGAACGCCACGACTACGTCAACGCCATGGCCGAAATGATCCTCACGCATCCCACCGTCACGGCCCGGGAGCTGGCGCGTGCGCTCGGCTTCTCCCAGGAGCGCAGCGTATACTACTGGCTGCACAAGGCCGGCTTCGCCGGGCTGAACGAGTTCCGCACCGCCGTGTTGACGGGCGAGTACCGCATCGCCCTCCGCTCCGGCCGCGGTACCATGCCGTTTCGCGCCCGCCACGTCGCCGAGCTGCCCCTCCTGGCGGCGGAACGGTCGCCCGCCGGTGCTCCCATCGACTACGTCCTTACCACGCGCACGGTGAGCCCCGACGCCTTCGCCGTCACCGCGGAGTCCGACGACTACCGGCCGCTGGTCGAGCGCAACGACGTGCTTCTCGTCGACCCGGAAGAGGAGCCGAGCGACGGCGACTTGGTGCTGGTGCGGTGCGGCGCCGAGCCGCCCCGCTTGTGCCGCATCTACGTGGGACCCCGGCGGCTGTACGTCCACCCGGTGACGGGCAAGCCGCTGCCGGAGTTGCTCCACGGGGCAGTAACGGTACTAGGGCGCATCGTCGCGCTCCACCGGAGCTTCTGAAGCCTGCAGCCGGGCCAGCGCGTCGGCCGCCGCTTCCTGCTGGGCGGCCTTCTTCGAGCTCCCTCGCCCCCGGCCCAGCTCCTTGCCTTGCCAGCGCACGACGACGGTGAACGTCCGGGCGTGGTCCGGCCCTTCCACCCCGACCAGCTCGTACTCCGGCACCTCTCCCCCGGCGTGCTGCAGCAGTTCCTGCAAGCGCGACTTCGGGTCGACCACGGGCTGGTCGTCGGCCGCGAGCCGCTCAACGCCCGGCGTCAAGATGCGCCGCACGAAGGCGGCCGCCGTCTCCCATCCGTACGCGACGAACAGCGCTCCGGTGACAGCCTCCAGCGCGTCGCACAGCGTGGAATCCCGGTCGCGGCCGCCCGACAGCTCTTCCCCGCGCCCCATCCGCAGCCAGCGGCCCAGGCCGAGCTGCCGCGCGACCTCGGCCAGCGCGCCGGTGTTGACCAGCGCCGCCCGCATGCGCGCCAGCTCGCCTTCGCTGCGCGCGGGGAACCGTTGCCACAGCATATGAGCGGCCACCAGTCCAATGACCGCGTCGCCGATGAATTCCAGTCTTTGGTAGTGGGCAGGCTTGGGCGGAGGCGCCTCGGCTGGATACGAAGGATGCGTCAGCGCCTCAAGAAAAAGCGAGGCCGGATGCGGCCAGACGCCCAGAGCGTCGGCCAATCCAGCCTCCCATCCCGGCACCGCGCCGGGCACGTGTTGCTGCTGTTCTTTGTGCTCCGTCATCTCAGGTCACTTTCCGGAACACGAGCACCGCGTTGTGCCCGCCGAAACCGAACGAGTTGGACATGGCTATGTTGACGCGAGCTTCCCGCTTCTCGTTGGGCACGTAATCCAAGTCGCAGCGCGGATCCGGGTGCTCGTAGTTGATGGTGGGCGGGATGACCCCGTGCTGCATGGCCAGCAGGCAAACGATGGCTTCCACGGCGCCGGCGGCCCCCAGCAGATGGCCCGTCATGGACTTGGTGGAGCTAATGGGGACGCGGTACGCGGCTTCGCCGAACACCCGCTTGATGGCCAGCGTCTCAAAGTAGTCGTTGTACTCCGTCGACGTGCCGTGGGCGTTGATGTAATCGACGTCCTCCGGCCGCACGCCGGCGTCTTCCAGCGCCAGCTTCATGGCCCGGTACGCGCCCTCGCCTTCGGGCGCCGGCTGCGTGATGTGGTAGGCGTCGCCCGTACAGCCGTAGCCGGCCACTTCGCCGTAGATGCGCGCCCCGCGGGCCCGCGCGTGTTCCTCGCTCTCGAGAATCAGAATGCCCGCGCCTTCGCCGAGCACGAACCCGTCCCGTTCCGCGTCGAACGGCCGCGACGCCCGCTGCGGGTCGTCGTTGCGCGTCGACAGCGCACGCGCCGCCGCAAATCCCGCCAGCGACAAGGGCGTGACCGACGCTTCCGCACCCCCGGCAATCATGACGTCCGCGTCGCCGCGCTCGATGATGCGGGCCGCGTCGCCGATGGCGTTGGACCCGGTAGCGCAGGCGGTCACGGTGCAGGCGTTGTGCGCTTTGGCGCCGGTCTGAATGGAGACGTATCCGGACGCCATGTCGGGGATCATCATCGGCACGAGAAACGGGCTGACGCGGGAAGGCCCGCGCTCCACCAGCACGCGCACCTGCTGCTCCAGCGTCTCGATGCCGCCGATGCCTGAGCCGATGAGGACGCCCATCCGTTCGCGGTCCATCTTGGTCACGTCCAGCCCCGCGTCCTCCAGCGCCAGGCGCGCGCCGGCCCACGCGTACTGGACGAACCGATCAAAGCGCCGGGCGTCCTTCTTGTCCATGAACTGCTCCGGGTCAAAATCGACGACTTCCGCGGCGAACCGTGTCGTGAATTGGGACGCGTCGAAGCGTGAAATAGGACGAACCGCCGATTTGCCCGCCAGGAGGGACTCCCAGAGGACGTCTTTGCCGACGCCGAAGGGACTGACAACCCCCACCCCCGTGACGACGACGCGTTTTTTCAAAGAGCTCACCTCGCTAGCCGGAGCACACGGTGATACAAGAACAAGCAGCGCGCCGATCCCGGCGCGCTGGCGGATCGTGGGGGTTAATTGGAGCCGAGGCGGCTTTCGATGTACCGGACGGCGTCGCCCACCGTCACGATGCCTTCGGCGTCCTCATCCGGGATTTCCAGGTCGAACTTCTCCTCAAACTCCATGATCAGCTCGACGATGTCCAGCGAATCGGCACCCAGATCGTCGACGAAAGACGCGGACGGCACCACTTGGTCTTCCGACACGTTCAGCTGCTCGACAATAATCTGCTTGACTTGTTCCATAATGTCCATCCGCCTTCACCTCCTTGTCCCACCGCCGGGCACCGGGTCACGACAGACCGCCGTCGACGACGATGGTCTGACCCGTGATATAGCTGGCTGCTTCGTCGACCAAAAACAGCACCGCGTGGGCAACCTCTTCGGGTTCTCCCACGCGCCCCATGGGGATTTGCGCCAGCAGCTTCTGCTTAATCTCGTCGCTCAACGCGTCGGTCATGTCGGAACGAATGTACCCGGGCGCCACAACGTTGACGGTGATGTTGCGGCTCGCCAGTTCTCGGGCCAAGCTCTTGGTGAACCCGATCAGCGCCGCCTTGGACGCCGCGTAGTTGGCCTGGCCCACGTTGCCCGTCAGCGCGACGACCGACGAAATGTTGACGATGCGGCCGTAACGCTGCTTCAACATGGGCCTGACGGCGGCTCGTGTACAATTGTAAGCGCCGTGCAAGTTGACGTCAAGCACGGCTTCCCACTCGTCCCGTTTCATGCGGACAAACAGGTTGTCCCGCGTAATGCCCGCGTTGTTGACCAAAATGTCGAGCCGGCCCGTGGCGTTCAGCGCCGCTTGGATGAGGGCTTCCGCCGACTCCGGGTTGGCCACGTCCGCGGCCACGCCGATGGCCTGGCCGCCCGCCGCAACCAGTTCGGCCGCCACCTGCTCGGCCTGTTCCCGGCTGCGGCCCGACACGACGACGAACGCTCCTTCCCGCGCCAGCCCCTCCGCGATGGCCCGGCCGATGCCCCGCGTGCTGCCCGTAACGACCGCCGTCCTCCCTGACAGTCTCATTGCGCCTCCCCCTTTCCGAGCCGCGCCAGCACTTGCTCGACGCCGCTCTTGTCGCCGCAGGCCAGGCATTCGAGGTCGCGATCGATGCGCTTGGCCAGGCCGCACAGCGTGCGCCCTTCGCCGACCTCGATCATGAGCGTGACGCCGTCCGCCAGCAGGCGGCGCACCGTCTGCTCCCACAGCACCGGCTTGCTCACCTGCTCGATGAGGGCCTGCTTAATGGCTGCGGCCGACGCGACCGGCTGTGCGTCCACGTTGGCGATAACGGGGATGCGCGGATCCCGGATGACGACGCCCTCCAGCGCCTCCGCCAGGCGTTCACCCGCGGGCTGCAGCAGCGAGCAGTGGAAAGGCCCGCTGACGTTGAGCCGCTGCACTTTCCTGGCGCCCGCCTCCAGCGCCAGCGCCAAACAGCGGTCGACCGCCGCGACGTGGCCTGCGACGACCACCTGGCCGGGGCAGTTGTACGTGGCCGGTTCCACGACGCCGTCTTCCACCTGCGCGCACAGCCGCTCGACGACGCCCGCGTCCAACCCGAGGATGGCCCCCATGCCCCCCGTGCCGGCCGGCACCGCGTCGTTCATGAACTGGCCCCGCAGCCGCACGAGCCGGACGGCGTCCTCGAAGGACAGCGCTCCCGCCGCCACGAGCGCGCTGTATTCGCCCAGGCTGTGGCCCGCGACGACGTCCGGCGCCACGCCGTGCTCTTCCAGCACCCGCAGCGCCGCCACGCTCACCGTCAGCAGCGCCGGCTGCGTGTTGTACGTCAGCTGCAGCTCCTCGGCCGGGCCTTCGAAGCAAAGCCGGCTCAGCGGAAAGCCCAGCGCTTCGTCCGCGGCGTCGAACACGGCCCGCGCCGCCGCGTAATTCTCGTACAGATCCCGCCCCATCCCGACGGCTTGCGAGCCTTGACCGGGAAAGACGAAGGCGATGCGTTCTCGGCTCATGCCGCTCCCCCCGCCGGCGCCGCGCTCCAGCGCAAGGCGGCGGCGCCCCAGGTCAGGCCCGCGCCGAACCCGACGCAAACCACCAAGTGTCCCGGGCGCAGGCGCCCCTCTTCCAGCGCTTCGCCCAGCGCGATCGGAATCGACGCGGCCGACGTGTTGCCGTAACGCTGCACGTTAACGACGATGCGCTCGTCGGACACGCCCAAGCGCTTGGCCGCGGCGTCGATGATGCGAATGTTGGCTTGATGGGGTACGAACAAGTCGATGTCGTCAGTCGCAAGTCCTGCGCGCCGCAGCACTTCCAGCGTGGCTTCTTCCATGATGCGTACGGCGAACTTGAATACTTCGTTGCCCACCATGCGCAGGAAATGCTCGCCGGCCTGAACCGTCTCCGCGGTCGCCGGCCGCCGCGAGCCGCCCGCCGGAACGCACAGGAACGGCGCGCCCGATCCGTCGCTGCCCAAATAGGTGGCCAGCACGCCGTAGCCGGGCTCCGTTTCGCCCACCACCACGGCGCCCGCGCCGTCGCCGAACAAAACGCAGGTGGAACGGTCTTGCCAGTTGACGATGCGGCTGATCAAGTCGGCGCCGATGACCAGCGCCTTGTTGTAGCCGCCCGAGCGCACGGCGTGCCAGGCTTGGTCCAGCGCGTACACGAAGCCCGAGCAGCCCGCGCCCAAATCGTAGGCCGCCGCGGACGGGATGCCCAGGCGGTGCTGCACAATGCTGGCCGTCGAAGGCACCACGTAGTCGCCCGTGGCCGTGGCGACGATGACCAAGTCGATTTCCTCGGGCGACACGCCTGCGTGGGCCAGCGCCTTGGCGCCGGCCCGCACCGCCCAGTCGGAAGTGGCCTCACCGGGCGCGGCGATGCGCCGCTCCTTGATCCCCGTTCTGGTCGTGATCCACTCGTCGGACGTGTCCACCATCTTTTCCAGGTCCGCGTTGGTCAGCCTGCGCTCGGGCACGGCGTACCCGATGCCCAAAATGCCCGTCGGTCTCATGCCTGCGCTCCTTGCTGCCCGGAAAGTTGCGCCATGGCCGCGCGGATGCGCGCCGGCACGTCGCTCTGCACGGCGGCCGCGGCCGCCCGGATGGCGTTGCGGATGGCCCGCCGATCCGACTTCCCGTGGGCGATGATGACCGTCCCCTCCAGCCCCAGCAGCGGCGCGCCGCCATACTCTGCGTAATCCAGCCGGTTCCGGACGCGCCGCAGCCCCGGCCGCACCAGCAGCCCGGCCAGCTTCCCGCGCCCGCTGGCGAACACCTCGCGGCGCAGGAATTGAAAGATCGTCGCCGCGATGCCCTCGGCCAGCTTCAGCACGATGTTGCCGGCAAAGCCGTCGCAAACCACCACGTCCGCTTTCCCGGCCGGCACGTCGCTGCCTTCCACGTTGCCGACGAAGCGCAGCGCGGGATCGCTGCGCAGCAGCTCGTATGCCTCGCGCACGACTTTGGTGCCCTTCGACGGCTCTTCGCCGACGTTCAGCAGGCCGACGCGCGGCTCTTGGACGCCGAACACTTCCCGCACGTACACGGCGCCCATGTGGGCGAACTGGTGCAAGTGTTCGGGCCGCACCTCCGCGTTGGCGCCCGCGTCAATAATGAAACAAAAGCCCGTCTCGGTGGGCATGGGCGTGGCGATGGCCGGACGCTCCACCCCCGCGGCGCGGCCGATATGAAAAAGGCCGGCCGCCATCGTCGCGCCGGTATTTCCGGCGCTGACGAGCGCGTCGGCTTGTTGTGCGCGCACAAGCTGTGCAGCGACGACGATCGAGGATTGCCGCTTCTTTCGCACGGCCCGCGCCGGCTCGTCGTCCATCGTCACCACGTCCGGCGCGTGCACGACGGTCACGCCTTCGGGCAACCGCTGGCCGCCCAGGGTGCGGTGAATCGCGCCCTCGTCGCCGACGAGGGTCACCTGCACGCCCAAATCACGAACAGCCGCCAGCGCGCCGTGCACCGTCTCCTCCGGCGCCCGGTCGCCGCCCGCGGCATCCAGCGCGATGCGCACCGCCCGCCCGGCGATGCGGAAGCTTTCGCCCGAAGAGGACATGAACCGAGCTTACCCTTCGTTCTTCTTCACCGCGAGGATCTGCCGCCCGCGGTAATAGCCGCACGAGGGGCAGACGCCGTGCGACAGCTTCGGTTCATGGCAATGGTCGCAACGCACGACCGTGGGCCCGGACAGCTTCTGCTGGGAGCGGCGCATCCGCCTGCGCCAGCGAGAGACGTGTCGCTTCGGAACCGCCACCGTCTTCAACCTCCGTTTCGTCCAACCGTCGACGCGACTTCACTCGGCCTCCGACCGCTCGTCCACGAGGGCCTGCAACACGGCCAGGCGAGGATCGATGTCGTCGAGCCGGCAGTTGCACTGCGTTTCGTTGAGATTGGCACCGCAACGCGGGCACAGTCCCCGGCAGTCTTCGCGGCAGATGGGCTTCATGGGCAGCTGCAGCGCGATGTGCTCGCGCGTGATGTCGCCCAAGTCGATGCGCTCGCCTTGGTAGTAGCTGACGTCGTCGTCCTCGCCGCGCCCGCTGTCCGCACCGGCCGCGTCTTCCCGGCGAAACCGCTCCTCGAACGACGTTTCGATTTCCATCCGCGCCGGCTGCAGGCAACGGCTGCACGGCGTCTCGAAG
Source organism: Bacillota bacterium (assembly GCA_017577945.1). NCBI lineage: Bacteria > Bacillati > Bacillota > Bacillota bacterium. The sequence continues at coordinate 185,949 of PKQS01000009.1, read as the reverse complement.
AGGCCGCGCACGTCAGCCCGGACAAGCATCGATTCGCCCGTGTTGGTGACAGTCCCCCGCACCTCGACGTCGGAGACGGCCCGCACGTCGCCCGGCAGGTCCGCAACCGCTTCAGGCGGGAGGGAAAAGAAAAAAGGAAGGGTGGCGCCGCGCCGTTCGCGGATCGCCGAAATTGAAATCTGCACCCGCTGTCACCTCGACCAATTATACGGTCTGCGCAAAAGGGTGTCAATGACCGCCTCTTGCGCCTTTGGCGCCGTGACATATTCACCCGGCGCCCGCCCGTAAGATTGTACCGGCCTGCATCAGGCTTCCCAAAGGCACCGCCAGCGGCAAGGAGGGAACCGCGTTGCACCGACCCGCGCCGCGCCGGGGCGTCCCTTGGCGCACCTACGTGTCCGGCCTGCTGGGCGTCGTGCTGACCACGGCGGTTATACTGTATCCCGAAGACGCTTTCGAAGCCTCGGTCAGCGGCTTGAAGCTTTGGTTCGACGTGGTTTTTCCCGCCCTGCTGCCCTTTTTCGTCTTGTCCGAAATCCTCATGGGGCTCGGCGTCATTCATTTCATCGGCGCCACCTTGGAGCCCTTCATGCGTCCCCTCTTCCGCGTCCCCGGCGCCGGCGCCTTCGCCGTTTCCATCGGCTTGGCCGCGGGCTACCCGCTGGGCGCCAAAGTGGCCAGCGACCTGGTCCGGGCCAAGCTGGCCACCGGCGTGGAAGGCGAACGGTTGGTGGCGCTGGCCAACACGGCGGACCCGCTCTTTATGGCCGGGGCCGTGGCGGTGGGCATGTTCGGGCTGCCCGAGTTGGGCAGCGTGCTGGCCGTGAGCCACTACGCCTCGGTCTTGTGCGTCGGCCTGCTCATGCGTTTCTACAAGCCCCGCGGTCCCGCCACCGCGGATCCCCCCCGCCAAGGGCCTTTCTGGCCGCGCGCGCTGGCCGCGATGCACGAAGCGCGCCTCAAAGATGGCCGCCCCGCGGGCCGGCTGTTCGGCGACGCGGTAGTGCGCTCCATGAACTCGCTGCTCATGGTGGGCGGCACCATCATCATGTTTTCCGTCCTCATCCGGATGCTTTCCGTCAGCGGCGCCGTGGACCGCCTGGCGGACGCGCTGGCGCCTGTGCTGGCGGCGTGGGCCATCGATCCGTCGCTGCTGCACGCGCTCATCAAAGGAACCGTGGAGATCACCACCGGCGCGCAAGCGGCCAGCGTCGCCAACGCGCCGCTCGTGCACCGCACGGTGGCCGCCGCCGCCATCATCGGCTGGAGCGGCTTGTCTGTGCACGCCCAGGTCGCGGCCATCGTCCACGGCACGGGCATCCGCGTTCTCCCGTACGTGGCGGCCCGGGCGCTGCACGGCGTCCTGGCGGGGGTGGCGGCTTGGCTGCTGATGGGCCCGCTGCAGGGAACGGCGGAGCTGAGCTACGTGCCCGTCCTCGCGCCGGCGTGGGCCGCGCAGGCACCGACGTTCGGTACTGCGCTCTTCCACGCGACGGCCAGCGCGGCGCAGCTGGGACTTGTGGCGCTTACTTTCGTCGCGGCCGGCAAACTGGCGCAGCGGCTGGCCGTCGTCTGGGTCCGAGCGCGCTGACCGGCCGCCCCGCGCGGCAAAAGAAAAAAGACGGTCTTGCCGCCTTCGCCGGCGTTACCGCTGCAGCTCGCTGCGTCCTTGCTTGACGGTGCGCAGCGTCCGCTCCAGCGCCTCCTGCAGGTTGCGCAGCACGCCGTCCGCGTACGCTTCGGCGCCTTCCTCCATCTCGCGCACCCGCTGCTGTGCCTGCTCGAGAATCTTTTTCGCTTCCGCGTGGGCGCGCTTGAGCACTTCCGACTCGCTGACCAGCCGGGCGGCGTATTCCTCCGCCTCCCGGATCATGCGCTCGGCTTCCTTGCGCGCCTCCTCCAGAACCCGCTCCGTCTCCGAAGCCAGGCGGTCCGCCCGCTTCATCTCCTCCGGCAGCGACTGCCGGATTTTCTCGATGAGCTCCAACATCTCGCCGGCGTTGACCAGGGCGCGGTTGCCGATGGGCATGCGCGGCGCGTCTTGCACCAGCTGCTCCAATCGATCCAACAGCAGCAGCAGGTTCATCCGATTCATCCCTTGGCACCCTCTTTCCCGCGCAGCTTGGCGTACAGCCGCTCGCCCACGGCGGCGGGCACCCACTGGTCGACGGGCCCGCCGAACGCGGCCACCTCTTTGACCAGCGTCGAGCTGACTTGCGCGTACTGGGGAGACGTGGGGATGAACAAAGTCTCCAAGTCGGGCGCCAGCTGCTTGTTCATGAAAGCCATTTGCACCTCGTACTCGAAGTCCAGCGCGCTGCGCACGCCGCGCACGATGACGTGCGCTTGCTTGCGGGCCGCGTATTCGACGACGAGGCCGGAAAACGCCTCGCACACCACCGTCGGCAGGTGCGCCGTCGCTTCGCGCAGCAGCTCGAGCCGCTCCTCCACCGTAAACAGCGGCCGCTTGCTGGTGTTCTCCAGCACCGCCACGTACAGGCGGTCGAACAGCGGCGCCGCCCGGGCGATGATGTCCAGGTGGCCAAACGTGACGGGATCGAAGGTGCCCGGACAAATCGCGATGCGCACTAGGCGTCCCCTCCCTGCTGCGCGTCCGGCTGCCGCCGCCGGAAAAACGTCAGCGCGGTGCGGCCGTAACGGGCGCTTCTCGTCCTACTAAGGTTCTCGACATGCTCGGGCATGTCCTCTAGCGCCTCGTGCTCGACGACGACCAGTCCGCCGGGCGCCAACAAGTTCTCGTCCGCCAGCGCCTGCAGGCAGCGGGGGCCCAGCGCCGCGGCGTAGGGCGGGTCGACGAACACCAGGTCGAACTGCGCGCCCTCGCGGCCGAGCCGGGCCAAGGTGCGAAAGGCGTCGCCCGGGATGACCGTGGCGACCTCGAGAAAACGGGTGTGCTCCAGGTTGGCCCGCAGCGCCGCGAGCGCTCGGGGCGACCGCTCCACGAAGACCGCCGACGCGGCCCCGCGGCTCAGTGCCTCGATGCCCAGCGCGCCGCTGCCCGCGAACAGGTCCAGGACACGCGCGCCGGGCACGTCAGCGGCGATGATGTTGAACAAGGCTTCTTTCACCCGGTCGGCCGTCGGCCGCGTCTCCCGGCCGGGCGCCGTGCGCAGTTTCATGCCCCGCCGGCTACCGCCGATGACCCGCATCGTCACACCCCCGGCAGCGCGGGCGAAGCGCCGATGCCGAAACGCCGCTGCACCGCAGTCCACAGCGCCGCGTGTCGCTCCGGCTCGGCCGCCGCCTCCGCCAGCCACGTGCGGGCCGCTTCGTCCACGGCTTCCAGGACCCCGCGATCGGCCGCCAGAGCCAGCGGCGACAAGTCGGGCAGCCCCGCCTGCCGCACGCCCAGCAGCTCGCCGGGGCCGCGCAGCTCCAGGTCAGCCGCGGCCAGCGCGAAGCCGTCGGTCGTCCGGCGAATGGCCTGCAGCCGGCGGCGCGCCGCGTCCGTGGCGGGGTCGGCGATCAAGAAACAGTACGCCTGCCGGCCGTCGCGGCCCACGCGCCCCCGCAGCTGGTGGAGCTGGGCCAGGCCGAAGCGGTCTGCTCCTTCGATGACGATGACGGACGCGCGCGGGACGTCCACGCCCACTTCGATGACGCTGGTGGCCATCAGCACTTGCACGTCGCCCTCGCAAAAACGGCGCATCACTTTCTCCTGGTCTTGCGGCGGCTGCCGCCCGTGCAGCACCCCGACGCGCACGCCGCGCAGGATGCCGTTGGCCAGCTTCTCCGCCGCCGGCAGCAGCGCCGTGTCTTCGTCTGCGTCTTCATCGTCTCCGTCGCCGATGGAAGGGAATACGACGTAGGCCTGCTCGCCCGCCTCCACCCGGCGCCGCACGAACTCGTACACTTCCTCCCGGCGCGCGGGGCGCACCCAGCGGGTGTCGACGGGAAGGCGCCCCGGCGGCAGCTCGTCGAGGACCGACACGTCGAGGTCGCCGTAGAGGCACATCGCCAAAGTCCGCGGAATAGGCGTCGCGCTGACGACCAGCAGGTGCGGCGGGGCAGGTCCCGCCGCCAGGGCGTTGCGCTGGCGGACGCCGAAGCGATGCTGTTCGTCGACCACGAGCACGACCAGGCTGCGGAAGCGAACGGAAGGGCCCAGCAGGGCGTGGGTGCCCACCGCGACGACGGGCTTGCCGACGGCCAAATCCGCGAGGGCCTTCCGCCGCTCCGCCGGCGGCGTGGAGGCGGTCAGCAGGTGCACCCGCACGCCCAACGGTTCGAACCACCCGCGCAGCGTGCGGGCATGCTGCGCGGCCAAGATCTCGCTGGGTGCGAGCAGCGCCGCCTGGCCCCCGGCTTCGACGGCCCGCAGCAAGGCGTAGGCGGCCACCAGCGTCTTACCGCTGCCCACATCTCCCTGCAGCAGCCGGCGCATGGGCACCGAACGGCGCAAATCCCGCTCAATTTCCTCCGCGGCCCGCCGCTGCGCGGCCGTCGGGGAAAAAGGCAGCCGCTCGAACCACGCCTGCACCAGCGCCCCCGGCGGAGGCAGCGCCGCCGCCTTCCCGCTCCCGCCCGCCCGTCCCAGGCGGCTGACGGCCGCCCGGAGCAGCAGCAGCTCTTCGAACGCCAGCCGCCGCCGGGCCGCGGCCAGCATCGCAACGCTGTCGGGAAAGTGCAGCTGCCGCAGCGCTTCGGCTCGCGGCAAGAGACCGTAGCGCTGCCGCAGCTCCGCCGGCAACATTTCGCCGGCGTCGCCGATAAGCCCGTCCAGCGCGGCCCGCACGATGCGCCGCATGGTGCGCTGCGTCAGGCCCGCGGTCAGGCCGTACTCGGGCACCAGGCGGCCCGTGTGGACGCCCGCCGCCCGGAGCGGCTCCACCTCCGGCTGCTGCATGAACCAAGATCCGTCGCGGCGCCGCCGCGCCACGCCGCTGACAACGACGCGCTCGCCGACCGCCGCGGGCAGGGGTACGTGGCGCGGCTTCTGGCCGTCTTTCCCGCGCGCGAAAAAGACCAGCTCGAGCCTGCCGCCCGCGTCATCGGCGACGACGGCCCGAGCCAGCCAAAGCCCCGCCGTGCGCGTCGGGCGCCGCTCCGTCTCCACGGTGACGCCTACCACCGTGGCGAGCTGGCCGTCAACCAGGTCCGCCACGCGAACCTGCCGCCGGGCGTCCACGTAGCGGCGCGGCGCGTAGCGGAGCAAGTCGTCCACCGTGGCGACGCCGAGCTTCTCCAGCAGGCGAGCCCGGGCCGGACCGACGCCGGCAACGGCCGTCACCGGCTCCAGCAGCGGCTCGCTCGCCATGGGACCCGCCTCCGGACGGTTAGACGGTGTAACAGACGACGCCCATCGTGCCGGGCCCCACGTGGGTCCCGATGGTGGGCCCCAGCTCGGTCAGGATGAGCTCTTCCACGTTCAGCGACGACTGCAGCTCCGCCGCCAGCGCCTCGCCTTCCTCCCGCGCGTCCGCGTGCACGACGCCCATGCGCACTTTGCTGTCGCCCACGCCCGCCTTGACCAGCTCCACCAGGCGCGCCCGCGCCTTGGCGCGGCCGCGCGCCCGCTCCAGCGGCGCCACGACGCCGTCGTCGATGGTGAGCAGCGGCTTGATGTTGAGCAACCCGCCCAGGAACGCCGACGCCCGGCCGATGCGGCCGTTGCGGTGCAAGTATTCCAGCGTGTCCACCAGGAAGTACACCTGCAGGCGCTTCACGATGCCCTGGACGTGCGCGACGATTTCCTCGACGGGCTTACCTGCTCGGGCCAGGCGGGCGGCCTCGATGGCGCACAGGCCGATGCCGATCGACGCCGACCGCGTGTCGACGACGTGCACCCGAACCTTGATGCTCTCCATCGTCGACGCCAACACCGCCGACTGCATGGTGCCGCTCATCTCGGACGAGAGATGGCACGAGACGATGGCCTCGGCCCCCTCCTCCTGCAGCCGCCGGTACACCGCCTCGAAGTCCGCCGGCGAGGGCTGGGTCGTCCGCGGCTGTCCGCCCGCCCGCAGGCGCGCGTAAAACGCGGCCGTATCCAAGTCGACGCCGTCCTTAAATTCCTCGTCGCCGAAATGAATCGTCAGCGGCACAACGGCGATGCCCAGCTCCTCGCGGAGCTCCTTCGGGATGTCGGCGCCGCTGTCGGTCACCACTCGCACGCCCGCCATGGCCATCGCTCCTTCAACATGCAAAATTGAAAAAGTGTTCGTTCGTGAATGCTACGCAAAAGTTCATTCCACGGACAAGATGTAGTAGTATACGGGCTGCCCGCCCGCGAAGACTTCCACTTCGCTCTGGGGCCATCTCGCCCGGACGCGCTCAGCCAGTGCGTGGGCGTCGTCCTCGCTGACGTCCGCGCCGTAATAGATGGAAATCAGCGGCGCTTCCGCGCCGTCGTCCAACAATTGCTCCAGCGCTTTCAGCACCGTCGAGTGCAGATCCGAATCGACTACGCGGATCTCGCCGTCGATGATCGCGAGAATGTCGCCCGCTTTGATGCCACCGGCGAAGGCGTTGCTGTCCCGCACGGCGTACGTGATTTCGACGGTGCGCAGCTGGGCGGCTGCTTGGGCCATTTCCGCCGCGACCGCCGCCGGATCCCCTTCGGGGTTGTACGCCATCAAAGCCGCCACCGACTGGGGCGCGCTCCGGGTCTCCACGATATGGACGCGCTTGGAGGTTAACTCGCGCGCTTGCCGGGCCGCGAAGATAATGTTGCTGTTGTTGGGCATGACGATGACGTCGTCGGCCTCTACCGCCTCAATGGCTTCCAGCAGCTCGGCCGCGCTGGGATTCATCGTCTGCCCGCCGCTGATGACGCGCGCTGCGCCCAGCGACTGCAGCAGCGTCTCCCAGCCGGGACCCGGCGCCACGGCCACCACCCCGCTACGGGTCCGGTGCGCCGTCGCCGTTACCGGCGCCGCGGCCGGCCCGGACTCCCCATGCGCCGCCCAAGCGGCCGCGCCTCCGCCGGTTTCCCGGCCGGGCCCCGCTGGGCGCGGCGCGTGGCCGTCGTCGTGCCCGCGCCGGCGCGCCGCCTGCTCCGCGGCCCGCCGGTTTTGCTCTTGCATGTTGTCGATTTTAATGTCCAGAAGTTCGCCATATTCCAGCGCGATCTCCAGCACGCGTCCCGGGTGGTCCGTGTGAACGTGCACTTTCACCAGATCGCCGTCGCCCACCACCAGCAAGCTGTCGCCCAGCTCGCCGATGCGGGCTCGCACGATGTCGCCCGGAATATGGCGCCCGCGAATGAGGAACTCCGTGCAGTAGGGCAAGGTCACTTCTTCGTGGGTGATGACGCCGTGCAGCACTTCGTCGACGACCGACTGAGGCGAGGCCGCGGCGTGCGGCTCTTCGGCCGCGAATTCTCCCCGCACGGCCCGCAGCATGCCGGTCAAGAAAAAGACGAGTCCTTGGCCGCCCGCATCGACGACGCCCGCCTTGGCCAGCACCGGCAAAAGGCGCGGGGTGCGGGCTAGCGCTTCCTCGGCGCCTTTCACCGCCGCTTCCAGCACGCCGGCCAAGTCCGCGCCCGCCGCGGCCGCTCGCAAGGCGCGGTCGGAGGCGCCCTTGCTGACCGTCAGCATCGTTCCTTCCACCGGCTTGATGACGGCGCGGTAGGCGGTTTCCGTGGCTTTCGCCAGCGCGCGCGCCAGCTCCGCCGGGCCGGCGGACCGCATGCCGGCCAGCCCCAACGCCAAGCCGCGCAAGAACTGCGACAAGATGACCCCGGAGTTGCCCCGGGCTCCCAGCAGCACGCCCCGGGCCACCCGCTGGGCGACCTCGCCGATGGACTCGGGCACCTCGCCCTCCAGCTCGCGGCGCGCCGCGTTCAACGTCAGCGTCATATTGGTGCCGGTGTCGCCGTCCGGCACCGGAAATACGTTTAGTACGTTGACTTGTTCTTTATGGCGTTCCAGGTAGGCAGCGCCCGCCATCAGGACGCGCCAAAACGCTGCCCCGTCCAGCTCCTTATAGGACAACTGGCCAAACCTCCTCCGAACTCAGCGGCGGCCGGACTTCTCCCGTCGCTCAGCGCCAGGCTGCGGCAAGAGGCCGTCCATATCCACCCGCACGCTTTCGACGTGAACGTTCACCCGCGACACTTCGAGGCCGCAGTAGCGCTCGACCGCGTACTTCACCTGCTCCATGACGTTGTGGGCCACTTGGGCGATGTTGACCCCATACTGCACGACCACGTGCAGGTCGATGGTCACCTTCTCACCGTCCAAGTGCACCTCAACGCCCCGAGAGACGTCCTCGCCGCGGCGAAAGATGGCCAGCCCTTTTTGCACGCCCCGGGCGCCCATGCCTACCAAGCCGTAGCATTCCGTGGCCGCGACGCCCGCGATGGTCGCGATGACTTCCTCGGCGATGGTGACGACGCCGAGTTCCGTTGTCCGACTTTGCGCCACGCGCATCCCAACCTTCTGGAGTTTGCCTAACACCGTTTCGCCTTTGCCAAGGCAGTTCCTGCTTGTCGAACCGCAGCCGTTGTGCTATCGTATACTAGGTTTTCCGCACGTTCAGAACGGGAGCGGCGGCAAGCGAGAAAGGAGGGCGTTATCCGTGGCGAGAGTCTGCATCGTGTGCGGCAAGCGAACCGAGACGGGCAACCTGGTAAGCCACTCCAACCGGAAGTCGCGGCGCAAGTTCTTGCCGAACCTGCAGAAGGTGAGGATCGCAACGGACGGCGGCGTGCGCCGGGCGTACGTGTGCACCAAGTGCCTCAAAGCGGGCAAGGTGCGCCGAGCGGTTTAGCCTCGCGCCGGCCGCCCGCCGATTCAGCGGCCCGCCGCAAGAAGAGCCCCGCACGAAGGAGCGGCGAGCGGTGCTCGTCTGTTGGCACGACCAAGCGACCGACCTGTCTGACCCCTGGATTGTGTTTTTTTTTGGTTGTGCGTAAGAGATAACGGATAGTTAAGGACGGTTGTGCGGTAAAGAATCAGGCTTTACGCGGCTCGCTGCGACGGACGACCCCCTTCCCCCGTCCTCGCCGCTCCCCGCCGGGGACCGCCGGCGGTATTAGAATAATAAACAATTTGTGCGGAATTCGTCAAGAACTTATGGACAAAAGGGACGTTTGTCCTAAAGTTGTGGTAAATTGCGCGCGAGAGGGCTAAGCGGCCCGCAGCGCCCGCAACGCCGCACCGGGATCCGGCGCGCCGAACACGGCTGAACCGGCCACCAGCACGTCCGCGCCCGCCTCCTTCACCACGCGCGCCGTCTCGACGTTGATGCCCCCGTCCACTTCGATGTAGACTTGCTCCCGGCGCCCCGTCCCCCGCAGCCAGCGGTCCAGCTTGCGGATTTTCGGGACGACCGCGGGAATGAACGACTGCCCGCCGAAGCCGGGATTGACTGTCATGAGCAGCACCAGATCCACGTCGTCCAGGACGTAGCGAAGGACGTCCAGCGGCGTGTGGGGATTCAGCGCGACCCCCACGCGCCGACCCGTGGCCTTGACGGCTTGGATGGTCCGGTGCAGGTGGACGCACGCCTCCGCGTGTACCGTGATGAGATCGGCGCCCGCGGCGGCGAACGCGTCCACGTAGCGTTCCGGCTTCTCAATCATGAGATGGACGTCCAGCGGAAGCCGCGTCACCTGCCGCACGGCTTGCACGACGCCCGGCCCGAACGTGATGTTCGGCACGAAGTGGCCGTCCATCACGTCCAAGTGCAGCCAGTCCGCGTCTTGCTCCACTTTGGCGATGTCGTCCGCCAGCCGGGCGAAATCGGCCGACAGCAGCGACGGCGCCAAGACCAGCCGTTGTTCCGTCATGAGTACCGGCGTGCCTCCCATTCCTCAATCTCGTCCAACAAATCGAGGTAGCTTTCGTAGCGGCGCGGGTGCAGCCGGCCCGCAGCGGCCGCGGCGCGCACCGCGCAGTCCGGCTCGGCCTTGTGGCGGCAGCCGGGGAAGCGGCACCCGCCGGACAGTGCGTCAATGTCCGGCCAGTACCGGCTCAGCTCCGCGGCCGGGATTTCCCGCAGCTCCAGCGCGCTGAAACCCGGCGTGTCGGCCACCAACCCCCCCGTCGGCAGCACCAGCAGTTCTACCGCCCGGGTCGTATGGCGGCCTCGCCCCAGCTTGGGGCTGACAGCGCCCGTCTCGCGCCGCCACTCCGGATGAATGCCGTTGAGCAGGGCGGATTTGCCGACCCCCGAAGGTCCGGCGAACGTGGATATTTTGCCCGCCAGCGCCTCGCGGAGCTGGTCCAGCCCGCGAGACGTTTTGGCGCTGGTGACGATGTTGCGGTAGCCCGCCGCTTCATACGGCGCTACCGCCTCCGCCACCGCCTCGTCGGCGACCAGATCGGCCTTGTTCCAGCACAACAGCGGCGTGACCCCCGTGGCCTCCGCCGCCGTCAGCAGCCGGTCCAGCAGGCCGAAGTTCGGCGGCGGATCCGCGAGCGCCGTGACGATGACCACCTGGTCGATGTTGGCGACGGGAGGCCGCACCAGCTGGTTGCGGCGCGGATAAACTTTTTCGACGGCGCCGCTGCCGTCGGGCTGCAGCGACACGTCGACCCGGTCGCCTACCAGAATCGCCGCCCCGTCCTTGCGCAGCCGCCCGCGCGGCCGCGTCTCGACGAGGCGGCCGTCGTCCAAGAGAACGCGGAAATAGCCGCCGATGGCTCGAACGACGATGCCTGACTCCACACAACGCCTCCTCTTGCTGATGAAAGACTCAATCGGGGAAAGGTTCGTCCATGTACATGACGCCGCCGACGTATACCTGCACGCGGGCTTGCTGGCCGCGCGCCTCCACGAACTCGTGCAGCGTCGTGCCGCCGGGCACCGTCTGCCGGAACACCTCACGGGCGCCGAAGTCGTCGATAATCAGGATGACGACTTCCTGGGCCCGGCCGGCGGGAACCTCCACGTCGACCCGCGCCCGCCGCCTTTGGGACTGGGCTTCGTCGATGATCACGGCGCCCCAATCCACTTCCACGGGCTCCGGCGGCGAGCCTTGGGGGGACGAGCTCGGCTGCGCCGGCGAGCCGGCCGCCGCACCCGGCAAGCCTTGGCTGTAGACGACGTCGACGGCGCTTCCCGGCGGCACCGCCGCGCCGGGTTCCGGGTTTTGGTCCAGCACGAGGCCCGCCGGAATGAGAGGCCGCAGCTCGGGCCAGCGATTGCCGATTACCAGGCCCAGGGCCTCCAGTTCCCCGGTGGCCTCCTCCAGGCTGCGCCCGCGCAGGTCCGGCACGACGACCGTCTGGTTGGCCAGCGCGGGCGGGCGGCTTACCCACAGGTGAATGGGCGTGCCGATTTGCGCTGCGGTGCCGGGCGGCGGATCTTGGCCCGTCACCACGTTGACAGCCGCGCTTGAGGTGAAGTCGTCGAATTCCTCTCCCAACGTGAAGCCCGCCTGCGTCACCGCGACGCGGGCCTCTCGCAGCGCCATGCCGACGACATCGGGCACGACGCCCATCTCAGGGCCGCGGCTTAAGACGACGCGGATGCTCCGCCCTTGGCGGACCGTCCGGTCGGCCGCGGGATTTTGCCGCACGATGACGCCGGCCGGATAGTCCGGGTGGAATTGTTCGGCTTCGATCTCCAAGGTGAGCCCGGCCGCGACCATCAGCGGCCGCGCCTCTTCATAGGTCAGGCCCACGACGTTGGGCACCGTCACCTCCGGCGGGAAGACGAGGGCCAGAACGTAAGGCCTGGCCACGTACAGCGCGGCGAACAGCACCAGGAACGTGGCCGCGACCCAAAGCCAGCGGCGCCCGCGGCGTTTCCGGCCCCGCCCGTCGGCCGCCGCGGCCGTCTCGGCCGTCGCCTCGGCGCCGTCGGATTCCTCCTCGCTGCGGAAACCCGCCGGCACCGCGCGTTGTTCGTCCCGCTCCGGCGCCCGGCGCAGCCGGCCCCGCCCATCCAACGGAGAGGGCAAATCGTTCCCGCCGCCCTTAACCGCCGCGCCCACCCGGGCGCGGGCTCCGCCGTCCGCCCGCCGCGGCAAGCCTCCCGCCGCCGGCAGCGAAGCCGCGGCCGCGGGCGCCTCATCGCGCCACTCCAGCGCTTCCGCCATCGCGGCCGCCGTAGGAAAACGGTCCGCCGGCTTCTTCGCCATCGCCCGCAGGACGACCTGTTCCAGCCAGACGGGAATGCGCGGGTCCAGTTGCCGCGGCGGCACCGGATCCTCCTGCAAGTGCTTGAGCGCGACGGCGATGGGGCTGTCGCCGTCAAAGGGACGCTTGCCCGTCAGCATTTCGTACAGGACGACGCCCAGGGAGTAAATGTCCGACGCCGGTCCAACGGCCTCGCCCCGGGCCTGCTCGGGCGAAAAGTAGTGGACCGAGCCGATGACCTTGCCGGTTTCCGTCAGCGTCGACGAGCTGGCCGCGCGCGCCAGCCCAAAGTCGGCCACTTTGACGCGCCCTTCGGTCGTAATCAGGATATTGTGCGGCTTGACGTCGCGGTGGATCAGGCCCCGCGCGTGCGCCGCCTCCAGCGCCCTGGCAACGGCTCGGGCGACTTGCGCCGCTCGCCGCGGCGACAGGCGACCGTGCTCCCGGAGAATCTCTTTCAGGTTTTTCCCCTCGACGAACTCGAGGACGATGTAGTGGACGTCGCCTTCCCGGCCCACGTCGAAAATGTTGACCACGTTCGGATGCGACAAGCTCGCCGCCGCCTGGGCTTCGCGCAAGAAGCGGTCGACGAACTCCTCGTCGCCCGCGTACTGCGGGCGGAGCACTTTGATGGCGACGACGCGCTGCAGCACCACGTCCAGCGCGCGGTAGACGACGGCCATGCCGCCCTCGCCGATTTTGCCTTGGATGCGATAGCGGTTCGCCAGCAACGTCCCGATCATGGCGTCACCCCGGCTACTTCCGGCAAGGCCAGCACTACCGTCACGTTGTCGATGCCCCCGCGTTCCAGCGCGAGGGCGATGAGAGCGTCCGCCGCCTTCTGCGCGTCCGGTTCCTCGTGCAAAATCTCCATGATTTCCTCATCGCTCACCAGCGCGTTCAAACCATCGGTGCACAAGAGGAGCCCGTCGCCGGGCCGCCGCTCAAGAGTCAGCAAGTCGATGGGCAACTCCGCGTCCATGGCCGCGCCGAGGGCGCGCGTGACCACGTGCCGCAGCGGGTGGCGCCGGGCCGTTTCTTCGTCGATTTGTCCCGCCCGCACCAGCTCGGCCACCACCGAATGGTCTTGCGTGACGACGTGGATGCGGCCGTCCCGGACGAGATAGAGGCGGCTGTCGCCCACATGGGCTACGTGTATTGTGTCCGGCTGAACGAGCGCCGCGGTAAGCGTCGTGCCCATCCCTGCCAAAGCAGGATCCGACCGGCTCATGGCCAGCAGCGTCTCGTGGGCCAGTTTCACGGCGGCCAGCAGTTCCTGCCCGGGCGCCGAGCCCGCCGCGCCGCCGGCGTCGTCCAGACCCAGCGCGTGCGGGCTGAACGGATAATCTTTCAACACGGCCAGCGCGGTCCCGCTGGCGATTTCGCCCGCACTGTGGCCGCCCATGCCGTCGGCCACCGCCAGCAGGTTGCCCCGCACCAGAAAACCGTCCTCATTGTTTTCTCGCACTTTGCCGACATGCGTCGCGGCGCCTACGTGCAACCTGGTACCCCCGCTGGAAAACTCCATCCCCCAACCTCCCGCGCCGGACCTGCCGGCTGCTCGTTTCTACTTCGGCGCCGACGCCGCCCGTCCCTGCGCTGAACGTAGCGGCCTTTCGTTGACAGACGCCGCGAGCTGTTGTATACTGAACCACGCGGCGGTCCAACGAGCGCCCGCTGCAGCGGGGTGTAGCTCAGTTTGGTGAGAGCGCACGGTTCGGGACCGTGAGGTCGCTGGTTCAAATCCAGTCACCCCGACCACGCATCGCCTCTTCAGGGGGAAAAGGCAGGCTCGCCAGAGCCTGCCTTTTCTTTTCCCGCGCGCGGATTGCAGCAGCCGCGGGCCGGGGAAAGCTATTCCCGGAGCGTGATGCCGCATGGGACTCATGGCCGCCGTCTCGCTGACCTGCGGAGCGCTGGCTCTCGGCCTGGCTTTGGTAGGACTGGCGGTGGGCCGGCTGGATCGCGTGCTGCTGAAAAACAGGCGCCGGCTGGCGCTGCTCGGCGCCGCGGGCTTGGCGCTGGTCTTCGCGGGATCCGCGCCGCCCACCCGCGCCGCGGCGGAACAAGTAGTCCTGCCGACCGCGCCGCCGTCCACCCCGATCCGCCTCGTGCTGCTGCGGCTGGAGTCGCTGTGGGCGCCTTGGCCGGACCCGTCGGTCGCCCCCGAGCAGCAGGCGGCCTACGAGCAGTGGGAGCGCCGGGTGCTGGGCGCCTACGCCAAGGCGGAACAGGCGCTGGACGCGGTGCCGGGCGTGCTGAACGATCTCAGGGAGGGGCGGCTGGACCGTTTTACGGCCTGGATGCAGTTGGCCCGGCTGAAGCACGACGTCAACCAAGCGCGCCTGACCGTCACGTCCATGATGCCGCCGGCCGTGTTGGACCTGGAGATGGAAAGGCGGCTCACCGCGGCCCTGCACAAGCTGAACGAAAGCTTGCTGAACCAGCGGCGCTACGTGGCGCACCTGCAGCACCACGTGCGCACGCTGGACCGCGAAGAATTGGAGCGAGCCGCCGAAGAGGCCGCCAACGCCGCGCGAGCCTTGGAGGAAGCGGCCTTTGGGCTGGTCTGGGTCAAAGCGCGGCTCGGGCTGACCCAGCAGCGGCCGGCGGCTACGGCTACGTTGCCGCCGGCCTTGGAAACGTCCGCCGCGCCGTGGGCCCGCGCGGCGCCGGCTGAAGCCTCGTCGAGCGCCGGCTAGCTGGCCCGCAGCTGCATGCGCAGCCGGTCCGCCAGCTTGGCGATGATCATGGAGTTGGTCGGGAAGCGGCCGTCCCGCAGCCGCTGCGAACGGCCGGTCAGTTCCTCGATAAACTCCCGGTTGCCCTTCTCCCAGCAGGCGATGAGGCCGTTGCGGATGGCCGCTTCGACCCCGCCGGGCGTGGCGTTGTACTTGTCCGCCAGGCGCGGGTAAATGTCCTTGCTCAGCGTGGCTCCACCCGGATCCGGCGACATGACTGTCATCAGCACGGCCTCGCGCAAGTACTGGTAGCCCTTGAAGTGCGCGGGCATCCCCATCTCATGCAGCATCTCGGTCACCATGGCTTCCAGGTCGGGCTTCGCGGACTTGGCGGGCTTGGGCGTGGTCGCGGGGACGCGGCGTTCCAGCTCCGGCTCCGCCTCGCTGCTGAACTGGCGGATCCGCTCGGCCAAGAGCTGCATGTCAAACGGTTTCAGCATGTAGTAGTCGGCTCCCATCTCGGCGAAGCGCCGCGCGATGTCGTCGCGCGCCAGCGCCGTCAGCACGATGACGCGGGGACGCTTCCTCAGCGGCAGGTCGCCCATGCGCTCCAGGACGCCCAGCCCGTCCAGCCGCGGCATCGTGATATCCAGCACGAGGACGTCGGGCTCGGTTTTCTCCAGCATCTCCAGGGCTTCTTCGCCGTCGTAGGCGCAGCCGACCACCTCGATGTCCTCCTGCGCGTTGAGAAACTCGCTCAACGCCGCACAAAGCTGGATGTTGTTGTCCGCGATCAACACGCCAATCAACGCCGACCCCTCCCTGGCACAAAATTTCTGAAATATGAATCCTTTTTTCTACACTCATTCGCCGAATCCTTTGCCGACGAAAACTTTTGTCGCTCCGCGCCGCAGAACGACCCGCAGCGCCGTCAACGCAGCCGCCGCAGCCGCGCGATGAAAAAGCCGTCCGTGCCGTGGCGATGCGGGAACAAGTACCCGTCCTCCGCCAGCTCCACGCCCAGCGGCGGCTCCTCTCGTGCGAACTCCGGGTGGTCCGCCAGGAAACACTCCACTACTTCCGTGGTCTCCTCCGGCTCCGTGCTGCAGGTACTGTAAACGATGACGCCGCCGGGGCGCGTCAGCTGCGCCGCCGCCGCCAGCAGTTCCCGCTGCTGGCGCGCCAGGGCCGCCAAAGCGTCCTCTCGCCGCTGCCAGCGCAAGTCGGGGCGCCGGCGCAACACGCCCAGCCCCGAACACGGAGCGTCCAGCAACACGCCGTCCGCGGGCTCCAGGCGGCCAGGCAGCTCGCGCCCGTCGGCCACCAAGGTCCGGATGATGTCGACGCCCAGTCGAGCCGCGTTTTCCTCGACAAGCCGCAATTTCCCCGGATGAACGTCGACGGCGATGATTTCCCCGCGGTTTTCCATCAGCTCGGCGAGATGTGTCGTCTTGCCGCCCGGCGCCGCACACAAGTCGATGACGCGCTGCCCGGGCGCCGGCGCCAGCGCGCGGGCGACGAGCTGGGCGCCTTCGTCCTGTACCGTGAACAAGCCCGCCTGAAACGCGGGGCTGTCGGCGACGCGGCCCAGTCCCCGTACGTGCAGCGCCTCGGGGGCCCACGGGCCAGCTTCCACTTCGGCGCCCTCGGCCGCCAACCGGCGCGCCAGTTCGTCGCGTGTGATCTTCAGCGTATTGGTGCGGACATGCAAGGGAGGGGTTTCGTTGTTGGCCTCACAGAGCCGCCACGCTTCCTCGGCGCCGAAGCGCTCGATCCAGCGGGCGGCCAGCCAGGTGGGATGCGAAGCGAGCACGGCCAGTGCGGCCACCGGATCTTCCTCTCGCCGCGGCCACGGCCAGTCGCTCGCCTCGTGCCGGCGCAACACGGCCCGGCAGACCGCGTTGACGTAGCCCGCGGCCTGTGCCTGGCCGCGGCGCTTGGCCAAGTTGACCGCTTCGTTGCAGGCTACCGGGCCCGGAACGCTCGTCATGAAGCAGATTTCGTAAGCGGCCAGCCGCAAAATGTTGCGGACGGCCGGGTGCAGCGAGTCCAGCGGGCGGTCGGAGCAGAGCCCCAGCATCCAGTCGATGGTACCCCGCCGCCGGAGCACGCCGAAAACCGCCTCGGTGACGTAGCCGCGGGCGCGCGCGTCCAGCTCGCGCCGCCGCAGCGCGGCGTCCACGGCCAACGCCGTGAACGCGCCGCGCGTGTCTACGGCCAGCAAGGCGTCCAGAGCGGCCTCGCGCCGCGCCAAGCCGTCGGTCATACCGGCTCCCCGATCAGTCGCGGGCGTTGCGGTAGATGAGCAGGCGCAACAGGTGCATCAGCGACACGGCCACGGCCGCCACGTACGTCAGCGCCGCCGCCGTCAGCACGGCCCGCGCCCCAGGCGCTTCTTCGCGCGACAGGTAGCCGCCGGCGTCCAGCAGCCGCAAGGCACGGCGGCTAGCGTCGAACTCAACGGGCAGCGTGACGAGCTGGAAGGCCAGCGCCGCCAGGAAGAGCCAGATGCCGATATCCATCAGCGTCGGCGAAGCGAACAAAAAGCCGATGAAGAACAGCGGGAACGCCATCTGAGAACCCAGATTCGCCACCGGGAACAAGCCGTTGCGGATGTTGAGCGGCACGTAATTGCCCGCATGCTGCAGCGCGTGGCCCGTCTCGTGGGCCGCCACAGCCAGCGCGGCGATGGAGCGGCCATGATACACCTCGGGCGACAGGCGCATGACCCGCCGGTGCGGATCGTAGTGGTCCGTCAGATGGCCGCCGATCATCTCCACCGGCACATCGTACAGGCCGGCCTGATCCAGCAGCTCCCGGGCCACGTCCGCGCCCGTCTTGTACGCGCGGGCCGCCACGCGCGAGTACTTGGCGAACGTAGAGCTCACCTTCATCTGTGCGTACATGGCCAGGATAAGCGCGGGAATCAGCAAGATGTATGTTGGATCAAAGAAAAACATCGATGGTATCGCTCCTTAACGCAAGACTTATCTACCAAAATCTATAATCAGGGCCAACCTCCCCTGTCAATGGCTCCACCCGCGGACGGCCGCCTCAGAGCGGCGGCTCTTCCCCGCCTAGGCGGTCACCGACGGACAGCCGGTAGCCGTTGACGTAGTCGCGCCCGCTCATCGGCTGCTTGTTGGGCGGCTGCACCTGCCGCACCAGGAGCCTGCCCGCGCCGGTCTGCACGACGAACCCGTCGGCGGTCACCGCCAGCACTTCACCCGGTGCGGGGCCGGCGCCCTCGCCTTCCCGCTCGCCGGCCGGAGTCGAATCGTCGTTCAGCGGCGCCACGTCCAGTACCTTTAATATACGTTCCCCGTGCACGGTGTACGCCCCGGGCCACGGGCGGTAAGCCCGCACGTGGTTAAACAGCTCCTTCGCCCCGCGGTGCCAGTCGATGCGCGCATGCTCCCGCTCCACCTTCGGCGCGTACGTAGCCTGTGTGTGGTCCTGTGGAATGCGCGGCGCGTCTCCCGCCTCGATGCGCCGCAGCGTCTCCACCAACAGCTCCGCGCCGACCCGCGCCAGCTTGTCGTGGAGCGTTCCCGCGTCATCCTCGGGCTCGATGGGGACCGCCCGCTGCAAGATGATGTCGCCCGTGTCGAGCCCTTCGTCCATGTACATCGTTGTCACGCCCGTAACCGTCTCGCCGGCGGCGATGGCGGCCTGAATCGGCGCGGCGCCGCGGTACTTCGGCAGCAGCGAAGCGTGCACGTTCACGCAGCCCAGCGGCGGCAGCTCCAACACCGCCTTCGGCAAGAGCTGGCCGAAAGCCACGACCACGATGACGTCAGGCTGCAGCGCCCGCAAAGCCGCCAGCGCTTCCGGCTCCCGCAGCCGCCGCGGCTGGTACACCGGCAAGCCCGCGGCCAGCGCCGCCTCCTTGACCGGCGAATACGTTACCTTGTACCCTCGCCCGCGCGGGCGGTCGGGCTGCGTGAAGACGCCCGCCACCTCGTAGCCGGCCGCCACCAGCGCTTGCAGCGACGGCACCGAGAATTCGGGCGTGCCCATGAACACGATACGCAGCGTACTCACCCCTTCTCCGCCTCCGGCTCCCCCGCCGCGCCAACCGGTTCGCCGGCCGGCTCCGCGGCGCCGGTCGACTGTTGCGCACGGCGTTCTTCCCTCTCCAGCTCGTCGGCCCGGTGCACGCTTTCCGCGATGTCCGTGATCAAGACGCCGTTCAAGTGGTCCACTTCGTGCTGGACGATGCGGGCCAGATATCCTTCCAAACGGTGCCGCACGGGGCGTCCCCGCTCGTCCAGCCCCTCCACTTCGATTTCCGTCGCCCGCGCCACGTAAGCGACGATGTCGGGAATGCTCAGGCAGCCTTCCACGTCGACCTCGTGGCCGGCGCGATAGGTGATGCGCGGATTAATCAGACAAAGCAGCCCGTTGCCGTCGTCCGCCACGATAATTTGCTCGGACACGCCGACCTGGGGCGCCGCGAGACCTACCCCGTTGGCGTGGTACATGGTCTCCACCATATCCTCGATGAGCTTCTGCACCCGCTTGGTCACCCGCTTCACGGGCTTGGCCTTCCGGCGCAGCACCTCCGCGGGCACCTTGACGATGGGCAGCACGGCCACGGTGCTTCCCTCCCTTTCCCTGCCGGCGGCGAGCTGGCCGCTCAGAGCATCGACACCGGGTCGACGTCCACCGAGACGACCGCATCGCGACCTTTCAACGTCCGCAGCCACATTTCCCGCGCGGCCGCGGTCACCTGGCGCGGCCAATCGCCGTCGCCCTTCACCAAGACGTGCCAGCGCCAGCGCCCGCGCAGCCGGTGCAGCGGCGCCGGCGCCGGGCCGGACACCGACACCGCGGGCACGTTGCCGGCGCACAGCCGCACCGCGTCGGCCACCGTCTGCGCCGGCCGCGGGTCGGCATCGGGACACGAGATGACAATCCGGACCAGCGAGGCGAACGGCGGATAGCCGCCGCCTTGCCGAAACGCGGCCTCCAGCCGGTAAAAGCGCTCCTCGTCGTAGTCGCGGGCCGTAACGACGCTGTAGTGGTCCGGCGCGTACGTCTGTACCACGACGCGGCCCGGATGCAGGCCCCGCCCGGCGCGCCCAGCCACTTGCGTCAGGAGCTGGTACGTCCGCTCCGCCGCGCGAAAGTCGGGCAGGTGCAGCGTGCTATCCGCGACCACCACGCCCACCAGGGTCACGTTGGGGAAGTCGAGCCCCTTGGCCACCATTTGCGTGCCGACGATGACGTCGACCTCGCCGCGCCGCACCGCTTCGTACAAGCGCGCGTGGGCGTCCTTGCGGGCCGTCGTGTCCAAGTCGACGCGCTGGACGCGCGCCCGGGGAAACATCTCCCGCACGACCATCTCCACCCGCTGAGTACCGGCGCCGAAGGGGCGCAAGTACGGCCCGCCGCACTGCGGGCAGCGGCCAGGCAGCGCCCGCAGGTCGTTGCAGTAGTGGCAGCGCAGGTGGGGCGCCGGCTCCGCGTGGTACGTATACGTCACGGCGCACGCTTCGCACCGCACGACGTACCCGCACTCGCGGCAGAGCATGAACTGCGCGTAGCCGCGCCGGTTCAGGAACAACAGCGCCTGCTGTCCTTTCGCCAGGCATTCGGCCAGCGCGTCCCGCAGCCGCGCGCTGAAGATGCTGCGGTTGCCGGCCAGCATCTCCTGCCGCATGTCCACGATTTCCATCGGCGGCAGCGGTCGGCCGTCGATGCGCTGCGACAGGCGAGCCACCGCGTACTCGCCGCGCTGGGCTTTGACGAACGTCTCCAACGAAGGCGTGGCGCTGCCCAGAAGGCACAGCGCGCCCGCCCGGCGCGCCCGCTCCACGGCCACGTCCCGCGCGTGGTAGCGGGGCGACTCCTCTTGCTTGTACGACGTCTCGTGTTCTTCGTCCACGACGATGAGGCCCAAATTCCGCACCGGCGCGAACACGGCGGAGCGCGCGCCGATGACGATGCGGGCCCGTCCCGCCGCGATCTTGCCCCACTCGTCGAACCGCTCGCCGGTCCCGAGCCGGCTGTGAAGCACGGCCACCTGGTCGCCGAAGCGCGCCGCGAAGCGGGCAAACGTCTGCGGCGTCAGGGCGATTTCCGGAACCAGCACGATGGCGTCCTTCCCGCGCGCCAGCGTGTCCGCGATGGCTTGCAGGTACACTTCCGTCTTGCCGCTGCCGGTGACTCCGTGCAGCAGCACCGGCCGCGGCTCGCTCTTTTCCCGCTCGGCCGCGATGACGGCCAGCGCCTGCCGCTGCTCGGCCGTCAGCGTTGGCGGCGCCGCGGGCTGCACGTCCAGCGCTGGGGTCGGTTTGCGCTCGACGCGCGCCATGCGGACTTCAATGACGCCCCGCTCTTGCAGCGCCTGCAACGCCGACGCCGGGGCGCCCGTCCGCTGCGCCAGCTCCCGCGCCGGCAGCTCCGGCGCCTCGCCGCCCGCACCCCGGCCCGCTTTCAGCAGCTCCAGCAAAACCGCCGCCTGGCGAGGCGCCCGCTGCGCCAGGTCGGACGCCAGCCGCGCCGCCTCGTCTTCCGGCACGGCCAGCCGGTACGACTTGACCAGGCGCGGCCGCACCTGTTCGGGCCCGACGGCGCCCGGCGGCACCAAGCAGCGCAAGGCGTCGGCCTCAAGCGCGATGTAGCGCTGCGCCAGCCAGCGGGCCAGTGCCAGCGCCTCGCCGTCAAAATACGGGCCGTCCTCCCGCACGGCCAGAATCGGCCGCACGTTCGCGACGGCCGGTTGGGGGACGAAGCCGACGACGTACCCGTCGACCCGCCTCCCGCCGAACGGTACGGTGACGACCCGGCCCACTTCGATCCGCTGGACCAGGTGCTCCGGCACGGCATAGTGAAAAACCCGGTCCACGCCCGGGACCGGGACATTGACGATGACTTCGGCGTACAAGCCTGCCGCCTTACTTGATGCCGGTCTTGGTGCGCTCAATCTCCAGCTTGCCCTCTCCGAGTTCCCGCAAGGCAATGGTAACAGGCTTGTCCGAATCGACGTTCGTCAGCGGCTGCGCGCCGTCGAGCAGCTGCCTCGCCCGTTTGGCGGCCGCCACGACCAGCGCGTAGCGGCTGTCTAGCCTCTCCCGCAGCACGTCGATAGGCGGTTGATTCATGATCATAGGGCGCTATCCTCCCCCCGCAAACGGGCCAGACATGCCCGGTAATTCCACCGGCTGACGCGGCAGCGCTCCGCCACCACGATGGACCGCAGCTGCGCTGCGGCCTTCTCCACGTCATCGTTGACGATGACGTAATCGTAGTCGCGGACCGCTTCCAGCTCTTGCCGCGCCCACGCCAGCCGCCGCGAAACGGCCGCCTCCGAGTCCGTACCGCGCTCGCGGATGCGCCGGCTCAGCTCCTCCAGGCTAGGCGGCCACAAGAACACCAGGACCGCTTCCGGCATCTTCTGGCGAATCTGGCGGGCGCCTTGAATGTCTATATCCATTATAACCGTGTACCCGGAGCGCAGGCACTGCTCGATGTATTCCCGCGGCGTGCCGTAGCGGTGGCCGACGAACTCGGCCCATTCCAGCAGCCGATCGTCCTGCACCAGGCGATCAAATTCTTCGTCCGTGACGAAAAAATAGTCGCGCCCGTGGACTTCCCCGGGCCGCGGCGGCCGCGTCGTCACGGATACCGAGTACTTCAAGTCGGGCATTTGGGACAACACGGCGTTGAGCACCGTGTTTTTCCCTACGCCCGACGGGCCGCTCAAAACGACGAGAAATCCGTTCGATTGAAGCGAAGAACTGTTCACGACTCGTTCGCGGTGTCGAGCCAATCAGCCATGCCGGCCGTAACTACGTTGCCGAAATCCGGATCGGTCAGCTCTTTCTACACCGCGCCCCTCCCTCGCGTCGGTCATCGCACGTCGCTGCCCCGGTCGTCTCAGCTGAAACGTTGCAGCAGCTCCATGCGCTGCCGCGCACCCAGGCCCTGCACACGCCGGTTTTGCGGGATCCCCAGGTCCTGCATGATCTTGTCCGACGTGGCCTTGCCTACGTGCGGCAGCGACTGCAGCAAATACGAAACCCGCATCTTCTGCACGGCTTCGTCGTCCTCGCGCGCCAGCAACTCGGCCAGCGTGATGGCGCCGCGCTTCAGCTCCCGGCGCAGCTCGGCGCGCCGGCGCCGCATCTCCTGCGCTTTGGCCAGCCCGCGGCGCTTGTCGTCGGGCGTCAGTTGGGGCCGTGCCACCTCCGCCACCTCCCGCTACTCGATGTTTTGCACCTGCTCGCGAATCTTCTCCAACTCCGCCCGCGCTTCGACGACCCACTGGGCAATGGCGGCGTCGTTGGCCTTTGATCCGATGGTGTTCCACTCCCGGTTCAACTCTTGCAGCAAGAAGTCCAGCTTGCGGCCGACGCCGTCCCCTTCGTCGCCGTGCAGCAGTGCGCGTAACTGGCTCACGTGGCTGCCGATGCGCGCCAGTTCCTCGGAAATGTCGCTGCGGTCGGCCAGCAGCGCCGCTTCCATCTCCAGGCGCCCCGGGTCCAGCGCGACGTCGCCGGCCAGCTCGGCGATGCGCCGCTTGAGGCGGGCGAACAGCTCCTGCACCACCTGCGGCGCCCGCTCCCTGACCTCGTTCGCGATCCGCTCCACCGTGTCGATGCGCTGCGCGATGTCGGCCGCGAGGGCTTGTCCCTCCGCCCGGCGCATGGCGACCACCTGATCCAGGGCCGCCTCCAGCGCCTGCAAGACGACGCCCCGCACGCGTTCCAGATCCGCTTCGGCTTCCTCCAGGCGAAAAACACCCGGGACCAACGACAAATGGGCCAGCTCCACCCGGGGCTCAACGCCCAAGAGCGCCGCCGCTTCCTCCAGCGCCGCTTTGGCCTGCGCCAGAAACGCCCGGTCGAGCTGCAGCGTTCGGCTCGCCCGCTCGGAATCCTCCACGGCCACCACGATTTCCACGCGCCCGCGCCGGAGCCGCCGCTGCGCGGCCTGGCGCACCGCGTCCTCGAGGGCCATGATGGAAGCGGGCATGCGCACGTAGATGTCCAAGTAGCGATGGTTCACGGTGCGGACTTGGACCGTGGCGGTCAGACCGCCGTCGGCGGCCGCCGCCCGGCCGTAGCCGGTCATGCTCGACAGCACGAAGACCCAATCCCTAACGGTGTTTCTGTCATTTTACCCCATCGCGGCCGGGCTTGTAAACGGACGCTGGTCACGCCGGTTCTTACGCCCGCACCAGCGCCAGCCGGCGCCGCACGGCGAACCACGTCCTGTGCGCCAGCGCGCCGGCCGCGGCGTAGAGCGCGGTCACCCAGGCGACGAGCAGCCAGTCTCGCCCGGCCAGCGGCACGACGCCGAAGACGTCTTGCAGCGCGGGCGCGTGCAATACGGCCAGCTGCATCGCCAGCGACGCCGCCACCGCGGCCAGAAGGTAGTAATTGGGCGCGCCGGCCGCGCCCGACCGGCACTGGAACACGTAGACGAGCTGCAGCACCACCAGCGTGGTGAAGGCCAGCGTGCGGGCGCGGACTTCCCCGGCGCCGCCGGCCAAGGCCGTGAGAAAAACGAACAGCGTGCAGGCCGCGATGACGACGCCCCGGAGAACGATCTGCACGTGCAGTCCTCCGGCGAAAACGCTTTCGCCGCGCGGCCGGGGCGGGCGCCGCATGCAGTCGACGGCCGGACGATCCAGGCCCAGCGCGATGGCGGGCAAGCCGTCGGTGACGAAATTCATCCACAAGATCTGCATGGGCAGCAGGGGCAGCGGCAGGCCCGCCAGGGCCGCGCAGAGCATGGTCAGCACTTCGCCGACGTTGCAGCCCAGCAGGTAGCGAATGAACTTGCGGATGTTGTCGTAAATTCCTCGCCCTTCCTCGACGGCCGCCACGATGGTCGCGTAGTTGTCGTCGGCCAGCACCATGTCGGCCGCTTCCCGGGTCACGTCGGTGCCCGCCCGTCCCATAGCCACACCGATGTCGGCTTCCTTTACGGCGGGCGCGTCGTTGACCCCGTCGCCGGTCATGGCCACTACTTCCCCGCTGCGCCGCAGCGCCTGGACGATGCGCAGCTTGTGGTGGGGCGCGACGCGCGCGAACACCGACACGCGCCCGAGCTCCCGCGCCAGCTCCTCGTCGGACCACTGGTCCAGCATAGCGCCGGTGGCCACCGGGTCGCCGGGCGCCAGAATGCCCAGCTCCCTGGCGACGGCCGCGGCCGTGTGGGGATGGTCGCCCGTCACCATGATGGTGCGGATGCCGGCCCGTTCCGCCACGCGCAGCGCCCGCTTGGCCTCGGGCCGCGGCGGGTCCATCAGGCCCACCAGGCCCACGAACACCAACTCCCGTTCCCACTCGTCCGGGTGCAGCTCGCCCGCCGGCGGCGGCCCCACGCGCACGGCGTACGCCAGCGCCAGCACCCGCAAGGCCTGCTTCGTCATCTCGTCGACGACCACTTCGATCCGGCGCCGCTCGCCGGCCGTCAACGGGTGCTCCGCGCCGCCGCGGCGCACGCGCGTGCAGCGGTCTACCAGCAAGTCCGGCGCGCCTTTCGTCATCACCACCGTTCGCGCCCCTTCGCGCACGAGCACGCTCATCCGCTTCCGGTAGGCGTCGAACGGCAATTCCGCCACCACGCGGTCGCGGGGCCGCTCGCCAAGTCCGGCTTTGGCCGCCAGCACCAGCAGCGCCGCCTCCGTAGGATCGCCCAGCGCCGTCCACTCGCCGGCGCGCCCCGGGGCGAGCTGCAGCCGCGCGTGGTTGCACAGCCACCCGATGCGCAGCGCCAGGGCCAAATCCGGGTCCGCCAGCGGTTCAACGACCTTGCCGTCGGCGCGAAATTCCCCCGCGGCGCGGTAGCCTTCTCCCGTGACCTCTACGTCCAGCCGCGGCGTCCAAAGCCGTGTCGCCGTCATCTCGTTGCGCGTGAGCGTGCCGGTCTTATCGGCGCAGATGACGGTGGCGCAACCCAGCGTCTCGACGGCCGACAGCCGCCGCACGATGGCCTTGCGCCGCAGCATTTGCTGCACGCCCAGCGCCAGCGCGATGGTGACGACGGCGGGCAGCCCCTCGGGAATGGCCGCCACCGCCAAGCTGACGGCCGTGAGAAACATGCGGTACGCGGGCTGCCCTTGCAGCACGCCCAAGGCGAAGACGGCCGCCACGACGCCCAGACACCCCGCCACGAGCCAGCGGCCCAGCTGCGCCAGGCGCCGCTGCAGCGGCGTCGGTTCCTGCTCCAGCGCGCGCATCAAGCCGGCGATGCGGCCGATCTCGGTGTGCGGACCCGTAGCCGTGACGACCATGGTGCCCCGCCCGCGGGCGACGGCCGTTCCTTTGAAGACCATGTTTTTCCGGTCCCCGGGCTGCGTTTCCGGTCGGTGCACGACGGCCGCGTTTTTGGCCGCCGGCGCCGATTCCCCCGTGAGCACCGACTCGTCCACCGCCAGCGCCTGCGTTTCCAAGAGGCGGCCGTCGGCCGGCACGCGGTCGCCCTCGAAGAGCAAGACGACGTCGCCGGGAACGACCTCTTCCGCCGCCACGACTCGTTCCCGGCCGGCCCGCAGCACGCGCGCCGCCGGCGCCGTCAAGTCCCGCAGCGCCTCCAGCGACCGCTCCGCCCGGTATTCTTGCACGAAGCCGAGGACACCGTTCAGTACCACGATGGCCGCCACCGCCGCCGCGTCCAGCCATTCGCCTAGAAGCGCGGACACGCCCGCGGCCGCCAACAGCACGAGGATCATGAAATCTTGAAACTGCCTGAGAAACAACGACAAGGGGGAAGGCTTCTCGGCTTCCGGCAGCTGGTTCGGACCGAACCGCGCCAGCCGCGCGCGGGCTTCTTCCGGGGACAGGCCCGCGCTCGCATCGGTGGCCAAACGCCGAACGACGTCGGCCGCCGGCAGCGCGTGCCAGCGGTCGTCGGCCATGGGGCCATCACCTCGCAGGCGCCTTACGCCCGCCTTTCGGCGGGCGTCCCTCCACATCTATGCGCCCGCGACGGCGATCATGTGTTGGCCCGGGCCGCCTCCATCAGCCGCTGCAGCCCAAGGCTGGCCTCTTCGTTGGTCGGATCGAGCCGCAGCACCATGCGGAACTCCCGTTCCGCGTCGGCCGGCCGCTGCAGCGCCTCGTAAACGAGCGCGAGCTCCAGGCGCACATCCGCCCGGCGGCCGTCGAGGCGGCTCGCGTGCTGGAGATGCACCAGCGCCTCCTCGAGCTGTCCGTTCACGCGCAGCAGCCGCCCCAGGTGCAGGCGCGCCTCCACCAAGTCCGGCGCGTGCGTGGTCGCCGCCCGCAGGGCGTCGACGGCGGCCGCGTCGCCCCGGGCTTCCAGGACGAGCCCCAGGCCGTAATGCGCGAGCCCGGAGTCAGGGAAGTGTTGCAGCGCTTGCTCGTACGCCGCCTGCGCCTCATCCAAGCGGCCCAGAGAAAGGTAGATATCGCCCATGAGCACGCCGTAAGGCGCCGACTCGGGCGCCAGCTCCTGCAGGCGTTCGTACGCGGCCAGCGCCTGCTCGACGTCGCCGACGCTGTGCGCCGCCAGGGCCAAGAGCAGCTGCGCCTCGGCGTCGCCGGGCGCCAGCTTCACGGCCTGCTGCAAGTGCTCGATGGCTTCGGCAACCCACCCGTTGGCGATGTAATAAAGGGCCGTCTCCACTCGCCAGCGCGCGGCCGGGGACTGGGCAAGAGCAAGGCTCGCCAGTACCAGGACGAGCGCCGCGGCGGCGACCAAAAGCGTGATTCGCTTGCGCATACTGTCCCTCCCCACCGGCCGGCGAGCACACCGCCGCCGGCGCAGCGCGCGGCCCGCGCAAGTCGCGACGCGAACCGAGAACATTTCGATTGGTTGCAGATTCGCCGTCGGCCGTTTCCTTCCTGCACCGGACGACTATGGTACAATATCGTATGCGCTCCGGGAGCCGCCGCAGCCCCGGGCGCATTTCGCGCGAACGAGAAAGGAAGCGGTCTATGCCGTTCGACGGCTTGTTCGCCGCGGCCGTCCGCCGGCAGCTGGCGGACGCGCTGGTGGGTGCCCGTATCGACAAAATCTACCAGCCCATGCCGCACACCGTCATCCTCCACTGCTGGCGGCCCGGGGAACATCGGCGCCTTCTGCTCAGCGCGGATCCCAACTTTCCGCGCGTGCACCTGACCCGCAGCGATCCGCCCAATCCGCTGCAGGCGCCGCTGTTCTGCATGGTGCTGCGCAAGCACTTGGATCCCGGCAAGATCGTCGCCGTAGAGCAAGTGGGTTTTGACCGCGTGCTGCACATTGTCGTAGACGGCTATGACGAGAACGGCAAACCCGCGCGCCGCCGGCTCATCGCGGAGCTGACGGGCCGCAACAGCAACCTGGTCCTCGTCGACGAGGCGAACCTCATCATCGACGCGCTGCGGCGCGCTCCATCCGACGTCAACAGCTACCGCGCCGTCTGGCCGGGCGAGCCGTACGTGGCCCCGCCGGCCACCGGCAAACTCGATCCCCGGTCTGCCACGGCGGAGGCTTTGGTCCAGCGCGCCGCCGCCTTAACGGCAAGCACCTCGTGGGAGCGCTTCCTTTCGGGAGCGGTAGAAGGAGTGAGCCCGTTCGCCGCGGCGCACGTCGTGGCGGCCGCGGGCTTGCCGCCCAACGCGCCCGTCGTCCCCGAAGAAAGGAGCATGGCAGCCGTCGCAGCCCAGTTGGCGGAGCTCGTGCGCGCCGCCGAAGCGGGCGCGTTCTCGCCTGCGGTGGTCCTGGACGAGGCGGGTTGCCCGGCCGACTTCTGGGCGTGGCGGCCTGCCCATGTGGCGCCCGACAAGCTGCGGCCCGCGCCAGATCCGTGCGGCGCGGCCGATGCGTACTACGAGCACAAGACGGCCGTGGCCGCGCGGGAACAATTGCGCGCCAGGCTGGCGCAAGCCGTGCGCGCGGCGCTGAAGCGGCTGCAGCGCAAGGCGGAAGCGCTCAAGGAAGACCTCGCGGCGGCGGAGCAGGCGGAGCAGTACCGCCTTTTCGGCGAGCTGTTGACCGCGAGCCTGCACATGGTCAAGCAAGGGCCCGAGGCGACGGTGCCCAACTACTACGAAGGCGGCGCGCCCATCACGATCCCGATGGATCCCGCGCTGACCCCCGCGGCCAACGCGCAAAAGTATTTCAAGCGCTACAACAAAGCCAAGACGGCGCAGACCGCGGTAAAAGCGCAGCTTGATGCGGTCAACGCCGACATGGCGTACCTGGAGCAAGCCTTGCTGCACATTGAGCTCGCACCGGGCACGCCGGAGCTGGAGGAACTGGAAGCTGAGCTGCAGGCGGCCGGCGTGCTGCCGGCCGGCGCCGCCGCGAAGAAGGACGGCAGCGGGGCAGGCCGCGCCAAGCAGGCCAGCTCCGCGTCCCGCGCGGCGTCCGCCCGCCCGCTGCAGGTGCGCGCGTCGGACGGCTCGCTCATCTTCGTCGGCCGCAGCAACCGGCAGAATGACCGCCTCACGCTGCACACGGCCCGGCCCGACGACATTTGGCTGCACGTCAAGAATTTGCCCGGTGCCCACGTCATCCTGAAGCCGGCGGGGAAGGAGCCGTCCGAACAGGCGCTGCGGGAGGCGGCGGAGCTCGCGGCGTATTTCAGCCGCGCCCGCAGCTCCCGCAACGTGGCCGTCGATTGGACGCGGGCCCGCTACGTCCGCAAGCCGAAGGGGGCGCGGCCCGGCATGGTCCTTTACGAGCACTACCAGACCCTCTTCGTGACCCCCGACGAGCAGCGCGTGCAACGCCTGCTGGCCGCGTCCGAAGGGAGCGCGCCCGGCGCGCCGTAGCTGAAGTCACCGTCCGGTCCCCTTGCATAGTGTATGGCGCGACCAGCTTCGGCCCGGGGGGCCTTCCCGTTGACTTGTCTGCTCATCTGCGGCGATCGCGCTCCACACCCGGCTTTAGTCGCGAACTTGCCCGATTTCGTCTTGTCCGACAAGCTGCTGCCCGGCGACTGGACTTGCGTCTTCCGCTGGGGCGCCGTGCACGGCTCCGACGAAGGCCATTGGGTCGTCAACGCCGCCCAGGCCGTGGCCAACGCGCGCGGCGCCGACATGGCCGCCTTTCTGCGCCTGAACGATCTCGCCGCCAACCCGGCCCTCGAGCCGCGCTGGCGCGTGTACGTGTTTGACCTGCGCACCCTTGGAGTCATGCAGCGCGTCGGGCGCCGCTGGCGCCATGTGAGCCAGTGGACGTCCGGACCCATCGTGAAGCTGCGGGAGACGGCCCGGCGCGCGGTGTACGCGCTCGGGCTCCACTTCGGCGCGGTCGACCTGGCCGGCACGGGCAAAGGCATCGTCGTGCGGGTGTTGCCCGATCCTCCTTTGGACACGCGCCTCGCTCGCCGCTTCGCCCAGGCGATGGTCACTTACGTCGCGGCCACGCAGGAGGCCGTCGCCGCCGCACACGGGCTGGCGCCAGGTCCCGAGGTCGTGCTGGGCGCCGACCCTGAGTTCATCCTGCGCAACCGCCGCACCGGCCGCACCGTCAGCGCCGCCCGCTTCTTCCCCCGCTGGGGCGTGGTAGGTCTCGATCGCGCCTGCTTCAAGCGCAACGGCGTGCTGATTTACCCGCTGGCCGAAGTGCGGCCGCCGCCGAGTCCGGACCCGCTGGAGCTCGTCGAGAACCTGCGGCGCGCCATCGCCAAGGCCGCCAGCGCGGTGCGGGGGCGCCGGATCAGTTTCGAAGCCGGCGGGACGTCGCTGCGCAGCTTCAGCATCGGCGGCCACATCCATTTCAGCAACGTGCGGCTTTCGACGGATCTGCTGCGCGCGCTGGACAACTACCTGGCGCTGCCGGTTCTGATGCTCGAAAACCCGGTCAGCTCCCGCTTGCGGCGGCCCCGCTACGGCTATCTGGGCGACTGGCGGCCGCAGCCGCACGGCGGCTTCGAGTACCGCACGCCCGGCAGCTGGGTGGTGTCGCCGCACTATGCTGCGGCCGTGCTGTGCCTGGCCAAAGCGGTGGCGCAAGACTATCCGCTGCTCCGGCGCAACGTCTTCTTGTCGCTCGACAACCAGCGGGCGTTCTACGCGGCCGACAAGCCCACGCTCCGGCCGTACTTTTTCGCCCTCTGGCGCGACTTGCAGCAGTCGCCCGTCGCCCGCGAGTTCCACAAGCACCTGGCGCTGGTCCACCAGATGGTGAGCGAGGAGCGGCGCTGGAACGAGCGGGTCGACATAAAAAAGCGCTGGCTCGCCAGCTGAGCGGAACACCCTGAGCGCGGCCTCCATAGCATACAACAAGCTTCACGCTGGAGGAGAGTGAACGCGGAGATGGGCACCTTGCGGGAGATTTTCGTCAAAGCCGTCTGTGCCCGGGGCAAGCGGAGCTGTGCGCGCCTGCACCGCTTCCGCACCAAGTACCACCCGGAGGACTTGCTGGGCTGCCGCATCACCAACCACCGCTACGCGTCCAGCATGGACGGCGACGACGTCGTCGTGGCCGGCTCCTACGACATCCACGTCTGGTATTCGTACATCGACGACGCCACCGGGCGCGTGCAGACGGCGGTGTCCGTGCAGACGGTGGAGTTCGAGGAACGGCTGCCGGTGCGCTTCATCGGCGGCTCGTCGGCGGGAGTCGCCAACCCCTCCTGCCGCTTGACCGCCACGCGGCACCCGCGGGCTACGGAAGTTTCCCTGGACGCGGACGGTGTGGTGCAGGTGGCGGTGGAAGACGGCTACGCCGCGGAGGTCATCGGCGATACGACGCTGTGGGTGCCGGTGTATGCGGCAGGCGACGCGTTCGACGACAAGAAGAAGGGCTTCGAGCTCTGGGAAGCCGGCGAGAGCGAGCTCGACGACGAGTTCGACGACGAGCTGGACGCCATCGACGACGAAATCGTCCAGGAAGCCGGCGTAACGGAAGACACGGGCGACAAGCACTGGGTTCGGTGACGCGTTCCGGCGCCGGACCGCATGCCGGCGCCGGATGCGGCCGTGAAAGGAGTTGCGCCCCGCCATGCCGGGCGTCGCACCCGTCGTCGTAGCCGCCGGGCGCCCGCTGCCCGAGGCTGAAGTGCACATACCCGCCTCCGTCGCCGCGCGCCTGGGCTTGCCGGCGGGCGGCTCCGTTCACGTGGCGACCCGCTCGTCCGTGGAAGCCGGGCGCGTCGTCATCGAGGCGGACCCGGCCGGCGGCGGCCCGCCGGTGCTTTGGGTGCACCCGCGGCTTTTGCACGAGCTGCGCATCCCGAGCGGCGTCGCCTTGCGCGCTCGCTACGAACCGACGACGCGCACGCTCTCCTTGGGGCCGTTCGTCGGCATCCTGGCGCTGCGCTCGCGCCGCGGCTCCCGCTACGGCGAGCACGAGCCGTTCTTTCGAGCCCTTACCCGCATGGGCCAGCGACTCCACGTGGGGGCGTTCGTATTCGGCCCGCGCGACGTCGATTGGTCCCAGCGGCAAGTGTTCGGCTACGCGTACGTCGGCAGCCGGCCGCAAGGAAGCTGGCGCCGATCCGTCTACCCGCTGCCCGACGTGGTGTATGACCGTGTCCAGACGCGCAAGGCTGAGGGCAGCAAGGGCTTCGCCGCTTTCCGGACCCGGCTGGCGCAGGCGGTGCCCCGCTGGTTCAACGAACCCGGGTTTTTCGACAAGTGGCGCATGCACACGGCCTTGTACCAGAACGAGCGCCTCCGCCGCTTCCTGCCCGAGACCGCCCTCTACCGCGGGCCGGCCGACCTGGCGCATTTCCTCGACAAGTACGGCATCGCGTACATGAAGCCGGTGGGCGGAAGCCTCGGGCTCGGCATCGTGCGGCTGCACCGGACCGAAGACGGTTACGTCGCCTCCTACCAACCCGGCGAGACGCTGCTGATGCGGCGCGCGTCCTCCATCCGGAGCCTGGCCCAGATCGTAGCGCGCCTGACCCGGCGCGGCCCGTTCATTATCCAGCAAGGCTTGCCCCTGGCTCGCTGGCGCGGGCGCGTGTTCGACGTGCGCATCTTGATGCAGCGGACGACGGGCGGCGCGTGGGCTCTGACGAAAATGTTCTCGCGCATCGCCCCCGCCGGCAGTTTTACCGCCAACCTGACCCGCGGCGGGCAGGGCTGCCGCATCGACTGGCTGCTGCGCCGCGTCTACGGCAGCCGCTGGCCGGCCGTTCACCGGGCTTTGCGGGCCGCGGGGTTCGAGCTGGCGCGCGAGATTGAGAAGACGATTCCCGGCGTCATCGGCGAACTGGGGCTCGACTTGGGCTTGGACCGCCGGGGGCGCATCTGGCTCATCGAAGTCAACTCCAAGCCGTTCTTGCAGATGACCCGCGAAGCCGGCTCCGTCCGGACGCTGTCGCTGTCGGTGCAGCGCCCGCTGCGGTTCGCCGCCTACTTGGCCGGTTTCGACGAAAACGGGGCCGACGCCGACGAGGAGCGATGCGAGCGTGACTAGACCGGTGCTTGGCATCTTGACGACCTACCCCGACGGCACGTCGTGCCGCGGGCCGCGGTGGCCGCAATGGCGTCCGTTTGCGCAAATCATCCGGCGCGGCAGCGAGATGGGCGTCCTCGTGTACGTTTTCTCCCCCGACGGCGTCGACTGGGCCGCGGGCCGCGTGCGCGGGTGGCGGTGCGGGCCGCCGGGCACGCCCGCCTCCCGCTGGGTGATGCGCACGTTCCCCTTCCCCGACCTGGTCTACAACCGCGTTCCCACGCGGGTGGCGGAAAACCGCCCGTGGGTGCAGCGCACGCTGCGCCTGTTGCGGCGGCGGCTGGGCGACCGCTTCGGCGACAAAGTCTTCAACCCGCATTACTTGAACAAAGCCATGCTGAACCGCGCCTTGGCGCACGACCCGGCGGTGGCTCCCCACGTGCCGCCGACGGCGCCGCTGCAGGACGAACAAGGGCTGCGCCGGTTTCTGGCCCGCTGCCGCGCGGTGTATTTGAAGCCGGCCGGCGGCAGCCTCGGCAACCACATGATGGAGCTGGCCGCGCTGCCCGACGGGCGCTGGCGCCTGCGCTACAACCGCGTCCACGACCGGACGCGCACGGCGTATTTTCAGACCTGGGCGGAGGCGTGGACGATGGTGTCGCGCCTGCGCCGGGGCCGCTTCTACCTGATGCAGCAAGCGATCCCGCTGGCGCGCGCCGACGGGCGGCCCTTCGACTTGCGCCTGCTGGTTCAAAAGCGGCCCGACGGGACGTGGCGGTTCACCGGGGGCGCGGCCCGCGTCGCGGGAATAGGGCAAATTACGACGCACGTTCCGCGCGGCGGGAGGCGGATGGCGATGCTGACCGCGCTGGAGAAAGCGTTCGGCCCAGGCGCGGAGGAGCTGGCGAACGAGGTGGCGCGGCTGGCCGAAAAAGCCGCGGCGGCGCTGGAAGAAGCCTTGCGCCGCCGCTTCGTGGAGCTGTCGCTGGATGTAGGCGTCGACGTGCGGGGCCGGCCGTGGATCTTCGAGCTCAACGCCAAGCCGCTGGTGTTCGACGAACCCGACATCCAGCGGCGGCGGGTCGACAACTTGCTCGAGTACGTCCTGGCCGCGACCGGCGCCCCGCGGGCTACGGCTGCGCCGCCGCTTTGGCCGCCGGTTGCTCAACCTGCGGTGCGCTCTTGGGCAGCACAAGGTTGAGCAGCACGCCGACGACGGTGGCCAGCGCCATGCCCTGCAGCCGGAAAGGACCGATCTGCAGCGCCGCGCCGCCGATGCCGACTACGAGAATGACCGAGGCGATGACGAGATTGCGCTTGTCGGAGAAGTCAATCTGGCTTTCCACCAGCGTGCGCACGCCGGACGACGCGATGATGCCGAACAGGACCATGGCCACGCCGCCCATGACGGGCGCCGGAATGGACTGGATGAGCGCTCCCAGCTTGGGGATGAACGACAGGGCAATGGCGAGGGCGGCCGCCAAAGCGATGACGCGCACGGCGAATACCCGCGTGATGGCCATCACGCCCACGTTCTCCCCATAGGTCGTGTTCGGCGGCCCACCGAACAGGCCCGCCAACGACGTGGCCAGGCCGTCGCCCAGGAGCGTCCGGTGCAGGCCGGGGTTTTCGTAGAAGTTGCGGCCCGTAATCTTGCTGAGCACGAACACGTCGCCCAAGTGCTCGGCCATCGTCACGACGGCCACCGGCGCGATGACCAAAATGGCCCGAAGGTCGAAGCGCGGCGCCGTGAAGTTCGGAATGCCGAACCAGGCCGCCTCCCGGACGGGGCCGAAATCGACCAGGCCGAACAAGATGCTGGCCACATACCCGCCCACGATGGCCACCAGCACCGGCACGACGGACAGCCAGCCGCGGCTGACGAGCGCGGCCAGCAGCGCCAGCACCAGCGTGATGAGCGCCACGACGACACCCGGATCCGCCAGCGACGCGTCCGGCGCCGTCAAGCCCGTCATGTTCAGGGCCGCCGGCGCCAGGCCGAGGCCGATGACCATGATGACCGGGCCGATGACGATGGGCGGCAGCAGCTTCTTCAGCCACTCGACGCCCGCGAGGGAGATACCGACGGCCACCACCGCATACACCAAACCCGCCACGACGACGCCGCCCATGGCGTACGGAATGCCCCACTGCTCCTGGCCGACGATGTATGTCAGCGGCGCGATGAACGCGAACGAGGAGCCCAGATACGCCGGCACCTTGCCGCCGGTGACGGCGATGAAGAACAGCGTGCCCAGGCCCGACGTGAACAGAGCCACGGCCGGATCGAGGCCGGTCAAAACCGGCACGAGAATCGTCGCGCCGAACATCGCGAACACGTGCTGCAAAGCCAGCGGAAACATCTGTGACCAGGGCAGGCGATCTTCCACGTGAACGACGGTTCCCTTCCCGACCTGCGTGCTCACGGCGTTTCCTCCTTCTTCACGCAAATGACGACCTCATCGACGCCGTCGGTTTCCTTCAGCCGCACGCTAATCAGCTCGCTGCGCGCGGTCGGCAGGTTGCGGCCCACGAAATCCGCGCGGATGGGCAGCTCCCGGTGGCCGCGGTCTACGAGCACCGCCAGCTGGATGCGCGCCGGCCGCCCCAAGTCGATGAGCGCGTCCAGAGCAGCCCGCGCCGTGCGCCCCGTGTACAGCACGTCGTCCACCAGCACGATGGTCTTGTCCGCCACGTCGAACGGCACGTCCGTGCGGCGGACCACCGGCTGCGGGCCGATGGTGCTCAGATCGTCCCGGTACAGCGTGATGTCCAGCGCGCCTACGGGCACGTCGGCATGCTCGATGATCCGAATCAGCGCCGCCAGGCGCTGCGCCAGCGGGACGCCCCGGGTGTAAATGCCCACCAGCCCCAGGTTCTCGGTGCCCTTGTTGCGCTCCAAGATCTCGTGGGCGATTCGCGTCAGCGCGCGGCGAATCGCCGCTTCGTCCATCACCTGCACTTTGTCCACCCACGTCATCGCATGCAAGCCGTCCCCTCCTCCTGTGTCTCTCGGAGGTGTCCCCGGACGCCGCCGGCCGCAGGCACAAAAAAACTTCTTGCCGCCAGGCGGCAAGAAGTCGTTCACGCGCGCAGGCTCCACCCGCGCCACCGCGCGGGCAAACCCCGTTTTGCACTTGCGACGGCTCCTTGCCAGCCTCACGGGACTGACTTAAAGGACACCCTTTCCAGTATATTAGTGCACGATTCTGTTTCCGTCAACCTTGTTGGCGCAAATCGCGCAAGACGCGCTCCATATGTTCAGGCAGCGGCGCCTCGAAGGTCATCCACTCGCCCGTGCGGGGATGCGCGAACGCCAGCTTGCGGGCGTGGAGGCATTGGCCTTTCAAGTCCCAGCGCGTATCTTTCGGGCCGTAAAGCGGGTCGCCGAGGACGGGATGGCCCAGATACGCGGTGTGGACGCGAATCTGGTGTGTGCGCCCCGTCTTCAGTTTCGCCTTCATGTACGTGTATTCCTCAAACCGCTCCAGCACTTCCAGCTCCGTCTCGGCCGGCCGCCCGTCGGGCACCACCGCCATGCGCTGGCGCTGAACCGGGTGCCGCCCGATGGGCGCCTTGATGACGATGCGGTCCGACCGGACGCGCCCGTGTGCGATGAGCACGTACTCGCGCACCATTTCCCGCAAGCGCAGCTGCGTAGCCAACGCGAGGTGAGCCCGGTCGTTTTTCGCGACCACCAAGAGGCCCGTCGTATCCTTGTCCAGCCGGTGGACGATGCCCGGACGGTCCTCGCCGTTGATGAGCGACAGCGTGCCGCCCCGAGCCAGCAGCGCGTTGACCAGCGTGCCGCTTTTGTGTCCGGCGGCCGGGTGCACCACCATGCCCTGAGGCTTGTTGATGACGAGAACGTCCTCATCTTCGTAGACGACGTCCAGCGGAATCGGCTCGGGCAGCGTCTCGTCCTCCTCCGGCGGCGGCAGCTCCACCTCGATGCGCTGTCCCGGCCGCACCTGCAGGCTGGGCTCGGCCGGCCGGCCATCCACCCAGACGAGGCCGCTGTCGATGAGCCTGCGCACGTAGGAACGAGAACGCCCGACCCCGTGGTCCGCGAGCCACCGGTCCAGGCGCTGAGGTGTCGTGTCAGGGGGGACATGCAGCTCGATCACTTCCACACGTCATCACCCCTTTTCTCGTCATGCTCCGGCAGGCCGGCCGCCGGCGCGTCGCCTTCCGCCCGGGCGGCGAGACGGTCCTCCGCGGCGGGCTGGCCGAGGCCGAACAAGAGCACCGCCAGCAAAATGGCGACGCCGGCCACAATGGACATGTCGGCCACGTTGAAAACCGGGATAAAGGGCACACTCAAGAAGTCCAGCACCGCACCGCGCCACAGCCGATCGATCGTATTCCCGACGGCGCCGCCCAAACCCAGCGCCACGCCCAGGCGCACGGCCGGCGGCTGCCGCCGGATCCAGCGGCGCTGCGCCCACGCGTAGGCCAGCACGGCTCCCGCGGCGACGACGAGCAGCAGGGGCTGCGACGCGAACAAGCCGAACGCGGCGCCGGTGTTGTACACGTGCGTCACGTGAAGGAGTCCCGGCACGATGGTCCACGTCTCGCCCGGCGCGATAGACGCGCGTATCCACGCCTTGGCGGCCTGGTCGAGGACGACCACCGCCAGCCCTGCCAAGGAAAAGCGCACGATGCAGGCCTCCCTGCCGTTGGCTCTACGCCGATTCTAGCACACCGCCCCCCTCCCAACAACCGCGGCCCGTGTCACGAAGGCCGCGGGTCGTCCGACGGCGCGTTGGAGGTGCCGTGCTGCGCCAGGTCGCGCCACGCCTCCTCGCCGTCGTAGCCCGTTTCGCCCCCGCGAAAGGACCGGCCGAACGGCGGGTCAAGCAGCTCTTCTTCGGGTGGGCGCCGGCCGCCGGAGCCCGGCCGATCGCCGCGCTCCTCCTCGCGCTGGCACGCCACGCACGTCGTCACGTACGGCGCCGCCTCCAAACGCTCTTTCTCGATGGGCCCGCCGCACCGCTCGCACCGCCCGTACGTGCCTTCCTCGATGCGCTTCAGTGCGCGGTCGATCTGCCGCAGCAGCCGGTCGAGATTTTGCTGCAGGCCCAAGTCGGTCTGGCGCGCCGCCAGTTCGCTCCCCAAATCCGCCGGGTGCTGGTCGTACAGCGACAGCTCCCCGATGCCGCCCGTCTCCGCGTCCGCCAAGGCCCGCTCCCGGAACGCCCGGGCTTGCCGCCGCAGCCTACCTTTCTCCGCCGCCAGCCACCGCCGGAACCGCTCCAGCTCGCCGCCGGCGCCCGTGTCAGTTCCCATGCGCCTCGCTCCTTTCAAGCCGCGATCTCCCGTCCTCCCCCGAGCGACCCTCCCCCGAGCGGTCGCCCGGGCCCGCCTTACGGCCGCGACAGCTCCATGCGCACGATCCGGGCGATTTCCGCCACGAACTCGCCGATGACGGGCAAGTTCCACATGGCCACCCGGCTCAGCACGTACAGGAACACGGCGCCGATGATGGTAAACCCGAACGCGATGCCGAAGCCCCGCGCCACGCCCGAAGCGAAGCTGAGCCACAGCATGCGCCGCGGTCGCCGGTACAGCTCGATGAGTTCAGCGACGCTGCTGCGCTCGAACACGGTCAGCAGCCCTTCGATCTTGCGCAGCAAGTTTTCCAGCAACGCCTCGTTGACTCGCCCTTTCGTCACGCCGGTTCGCCTCACCGCCTGCCCGCTGCCCGCCGCGCTAGTAGCATGTCCGGCGCGCCCGGGGAGCATCACCGCCGGCGCCAGGCGCGAAAAGAGCAGCCCCGGGCAAGCCGGGGCTGCCGCGTTGCATGGGCGGAAGGCGCCCGTGCATGAGGCGACCGACCAAGGCGCGGCCGCTACGCCGACACGACTTCGACGCAGCGGCGGCACAAGGCCGGATGGTCGGTGGATTGGCCCACCGATTCGTCGTAGCGCCAGCACCGCTGGCACTTCTGGCCGGGCGCTGGGCTGACCGCGACGGACAGCTCCCCGTCGGTCTCCCGCACAGCGACGGCCGAGACGATGAAGATCTCCTTCAGCTCGTCGTCGCTGAATTCCCGCAGCAGGGCCGCCTCGCCCGGCGGCGCGGCAATCTCCACCGCGGCTTCCGTCGACGCGCCGATGAGCTTCTCGTTCCGGGCCTTCTCCAGCGCCTTCGTCACCTCGCGCCGCACGGCCAAGAGCCGCTCCCAGCGCTGCATGAACGCCTTTTCCTCCGCCGTAGGTTCGGGCACCGGATCCCACATCGTCAGGTGCACGCTGGGCTGTTCGCGCACCGACTCGGGCAAGTACTGCCAAATTTCGTCGGCCGTGAAGACCAGCACAGGCGCGATGATCTTGGTGAGGGTCACCAAGATCTCCATCAGCGCGGTCTGCGCCGAGCGGCGCTGCCGCGACGCGGCGCCGTCGCAGTACAGGCGGTCCTTCAGGGCGTCCAGGTAGAAGCCGCCCATGTCCACGGCGCAAAACTCCTGCACCTGCTGGAAGACCACGTGGTAGTCGTATTCCATGTAGGCCCGCCGCGCCCGGCGCGCCAGCTCCCGCGAGCGCAGCACCGCCCAGCGATCGATGGCCCGCATCTGCTCGAACGGCACCGCGTCGCGCGCGGGGTCAAAATCGTAAGTGTTGCCCAGCAGGAAGCGGGCGGTGTTGCGGATGCGCCGGTACACCTCGGCCAGCTGCGAAAGGATGTTGTCGGAGATGCGCACGTCGCCGCGGTAGTCCACCGACGCCGCCCACAGGCGCAAGATGTCGGCGCCCAACTGGTTGACCACCTTCTGCGGCTCCACCACGTTGCCCAGCGACTTGGACATCTTGCGGCCCTGCTCATCCACCACGAACCCGTGCGTCAGCACCGCGCGGTAGGGCGCGCGGCCGCGAGTGGCTACCGCCGTCAGCAGCGACGACTGGAACCAGCCGCGGTGCTGGTCGCTTCCCTCCAGGTACATATCCGCGGGCCAGTGCAGCTCCGGCCGCTGCTCCAGCACCGCTGCGTGGGACGAGCCCGAGTCGAACCAGACGTCCATGATGTCCGTTTCTTTCTCGAATTCCGTGCCGCCGCAGTGCGGACACGCCTTGCCAGGCGGCAGGATGTCCTTGGCCTCCGTCCGGAACCACGCGTCGGAGCCTTGCTCCCGCACCAGCGCCGCCACGGCCGCGATAGTTTCGTCGTCGATGAGATGCTCGCCGCACCGGCGGCAATAGAAGACCGGGATGGGCACGCCCCAGACCCGCTGGCGCGAGATGCACCAGTCGCTGCGCCCGGCCACCATGTTGCTGATGCGGTCTTTGCCCCAGCGCGGAATCCACTCCACCTCGTCGATGGCTCGCAACGCCGCCTCGCGGAAGCCGTCGACGGAAGCGAACCATTGCTTCGTGGCGCGGAAGACCACCGGGTTGCGGCAGCGCCAGCAGTGCGGGTACTGGTGCTCCACCTGCCCCGCGGCCAGCAGCCGCCCCGCCTTGCGCAAATCCTCAATGATGACCGGGTTCGCGTCTTCCAGCTTCATCCCGCCGTAGGGCGGCGCTTCGTCGGTGAAGCGGCCTTGGCCGGTGACGGGCGCGAACACCGGCAAGCCGTACCGCACGCCCACTTCGTAGTCTTCCAGGCCGTGGCCCGGGGCGATATGGACGCAGCCCGAACCTTGCTCCAGCGTCACGTGTTCGGACAAGATCACGGGGCTTGGCCGGTCGTACAGCGGATGCCGGGTCACGACGCCTTCGAGCTCCCTGCCCGTCCAGCGGCCCAGCACCGCGCCCGTCTTCACGCCCGTCGCCTCCGCGACCCGCTGCACGAGACCCTCGGCCACCAGCAGCCGGCCGCGGTCGCTCTCCACCAGCACGTAGACCAGCTCGGGATGGACGGCGACCGCCATGTTGGCAGGAATGGTCCAAGGCGTCGTCGTCCAGGCCACGACCGCGGCGCCGTCTGCGCCCTCGGGCAAGAGGCCTTTGCCGTCGATGACCGGGAAGGTGAAGTACACCGAAGGCGAGCGACGATCGTAGTATTCGATCTCCGCCTCGGCCAGCGCGGTTTCGCAGACGACGCACCAGTACACGGGCTTGAGGCCGCGGTAAATGTAGCCGCGGCGGGCCATCTCGCCGAACACTTCGATTTGCCGCGCTTCGTAACGCGGATCAAGCGTCAGGTACGGGTTGTCCCAGTCGCCCCACACGCCCAGCCGCTTGAACTGTTCCCGGTGCACGTTTACGTAGTGGAGCGCATACTCCCGGCACAGCCGGCGGAATTCCACCGGATCCAGCGCGTGCCGGTCGACTTTCTGCCGCGTGATGACGGCGTGCTCAATCGGCAGCCCGTGCGTATCCCAGCCCGGGACGTACGGCACGCGGTAGCCGGCCATGGAGTGCGACCGGATGACGATGTCCTTCAAAATCTTGTTGAACGCCGTGCCGATGTGAATGTCGCCGTTGGCGTACGGCGGTCCGTCGTGCAAGACGAACAGCGGCCGGTTTTGCTCTTTGCCCAGCTCCTGCAGCCGCTCGTACAGGCGCTGCTCCTCCCAGCGCCGCAAAAACTCCGGCTCGCGCTGGCTCAGATTGGCCTTCATGGGAAAGTCGGTGCGGGGCAGCTGCAGGGTGTCCCGGTAATTCACTTCGCTCTTCGTTTCCATGCCACTACCTCCCGAACAACAAAGCCCGTCCCCGAAGGGACGGGCTTTTGACCCGCGGTACCACCCTCGTTGGACGCCCCGCGGCGCGCCGGCGCCCGCGCGAGCGTCCCCCTCGTACGGCCGGTAACGGCGGCCTGCCGGCCCAGTCTACTCGCGCTCAGCGCTTTCGGTGGGCGGCTCCGGGGTGATCTTCATCGAAGCAGCCGGCGCCGGGCTCGCACCGCCCCCGGCTCGCTGCAGCCGCTTGCGCCTCGACTACTGTCCCCGTCATCGCCTGTGTCGCCTGTCCTAAGGTACGCTGTCGAGGTGAGTTGAGATGTATACCCGGCGCGCCGGGGCGCCACCCGACTTACTCGCCGCCGGGCGGCTCCAGCCGCGGCCGCGGCGGCTCGGCCTTCGTCGTGAGGTGGATCAAAATGTAGAAAGCCGATAGGGTCAGCAGCGCCGCCAGCACGATCTTGGCAGCCGGCGCCGCCGGAGTGGTGAACAAAGCCCACGAGAACATCAGGTAGCCCAAGACGAGCCCGACGACCGTAATCGCGTACGCCAAGTCGAAGCCGCCGCCGACGGGCTCCGCCGCCGCCTCGCCGCCGGCCACGGGCTCGCCGTGCAGCCGGAAGCCGCGCACGCGGCCTTGCGGATGCAGCGTGGCCTCACTGAAATCGAACGTCGCCGTCGGGCAGCCGCGTGGGCACTCGAAACGCAGCACGTTGTAGTACTGCACAGGCCGCCCCTCGGCGTTGATGGCCCGGTGCGTCGTCACCGTCGCCTCCATGCGCGTTCCGCACGCCGGGCAGTACTTCTTCCGGGCCAACGCTCCCCACCTCGCGCGCCCCTCTGCTTCCCCGTATACTGCATTTCTACTACAACCGCACAAGCGTTGTCAACGCCGGATGCGACCGCTACACCGCTTCGTCCCGGGCCTCCTCGGCGCGCAGCAGTTCCGCCAGCGCCGCGTCCACTTCTTCGTAAAGCCGCAGAAAATCCGGCGAACTCCGTTCCATCTCGAGCAGGCGCATAAACTTGGCTCGCACCTCGTCGAGCCTGGCCTCGCACGTCGCTGCGACCGCTCTCATGACTTCGGACCCCCATTCCGGCCACGCCTCGGTTTCCCGACAAGGTTCTAGACAGTCTGACAAATTCTTGCTGCCTTCCACGTTCTCCTGCAGGCGCCGCCGAAAGCGCCGAGTTGCTACTAAAAAAATGAAGTGTTACACTGACATTAGCCATTTGCGCCGTTTATTGGAAACATTGCCGGAGCGGAGGGACCGCAGTGACCCGCAGGGCGAGACCGAAGATCACCATCGTGGGCGCGGGCAACGTCGGCGCCACCACGGCTCACTGGGTGGCGGCCAAAGAGCTGGGCGACATCGTGCTCGTCGACATCGTGGAAGGCGTGCCGCAAGGCAAAGCGCTGGACCTGCTGCAGGCGGGTCCCGTGGAAGGCTTCGACGTGCGCATCGTGGGCACCAACGACTACGCCGACACGGCCGGCTCTGACATCATCGTCGTGACCGCCGGCGTCGCCCGCAAGCCGGGCATGTCGCGCGACGACTTGCTGCGGACCAACTACGGCGTCGTGCGCTCCGTGGTCGAGCAGTGCGTGCGGTATTCGCCCGACGCGTTCATGATCGTCGTGACGAACCCCGTCGACGCCATGACCTACGCGGCGTGGAAAGTGAGCGGCTGGCCGGCCAACCGGGTCATGGGCATGGCGGGAGTGCTCGACTCCACGCGCTTTCGCACGTTCATCGCCATGGAGCTGGGCGTGTCGGTGGAAGACGTCAGCGCCTTCGTCATGGGCGGCCACGGCGACACTATGGTGCCGTTCGTCCGCTACTCCCACGTGGGCGGCATCCCACTGGAACGGCTGCTGCCCAAAGAGAAGATCGACGCCATCGTGGAGCGCACCCGCTACGGCGGCGGCGAGATCGTCAACTTGCTGAAGACGGGCAGCGCCTACTACGCGCCGGGCGCGTCGGTGGCGCAAATGATTGAAGCCATCCTGAAGGACAAAAAGCGCCTCATTCCGGTCATCGCCTACCTCGACGGCGAATACGGCGAAAAGGACATTTACGTGGGCGTGCCGGCCATCGTGGGCGCGGGCGGCGTGGAGAAAGTCATCGAGATCGACCTTACCGACGAAGAGCGGGCCGCGTTCAAGCGATCGGTGGAGGCGGTGCGCGCCCCGCTGCGCTTGCTGGACCTGTAGCACCCGGAAAACCGTCCCGCGGGCGTCCCCTTACCGGACCTATCCAGCGTGAAAACGGCCAGGAGCCGGGTCGACGAACCCGGCTTCCCTTTTTCGTAGGGCAACTTCAAACGAAAATGCCACGATTTCCGAGTTAATAGGTAGGAATTGGATGCTGTCTGAAGAACTTTTTCTCAGGAATAATCCTTTTGGGAGGCTACCATAAATGAAGCGACTGTCGTCGAAGTTGCTACTGCTATGCACTCTCGTTGCGGCGCTGCTCTTCGCCGGCGCGGTGGGCGCGTTGGCGGCGGGCGCCGCGAAGAACGTCATCGTCTTCATCGGCGACGGCATGGGCTTCGGCGCCATCCAGGTCTCCCGGAACATCCTGATGGGGCCGGAAGGCCGCTTCACGTTCGAGCAGTTCCCGCACACCGCCATTGTAACGACTCATTCGCTTGACAACTGGGTCACGGACTCGGCGGCCGCGGCGACGGCCATCGCGACGGGCTTCAAGACCAACAACGGCATGATTTCGATGTTGCCCGACGGCACGGTGCTGCCGACCATTCTCGAGGCGATGCAGAAAGCCGGCAAGGCCGTGGGCGTCGTGGTGACCAACAGCGTGTACGACGCCACGCCGGCCGCGTTCACGGCGCACTGGAATACGCGCGGCGGGTCGGAGCAGATCGCGCTGCAGCAATTCGAGAAAGGCCTCGACGTGCTGCTCGGCGGCGGCCGGGACCAATTCCTGCCCGCGGGCGTGGAGGGCGGCAAGCGCACCGACGGGCGCAACCTCCTGGCGGAAGCGGAGGCCCGCGGCTACGACGTCGTCACGGACCGCCGGGG
Organism: Bacillota bacterium; assembly: GCA_017577945.1. Classification (NCBI taxonomy): domain Bacteria; kingdom Bacillati; phylum Bacillota; species Bacillota bacterium. Next base: position 141,231 of record PKQS01000009.1, on the reverse strand, counting down.
CCTGCTGGCGGCCAGCGGCGACCGTATCCTGGGGCTGTTCCACTTGTCCAACATGACGTACCAGCTTGACAAGGCCCACGTCGATACGGACGAGCCCACGCTGGCCGAGATGACGGCCAAGGCGCTGTCGGTGCTGGCGGGCAAGGAGAACGGGTTCTTCCTGCTGGTTGAAGGCTCCCGCATCGACCACGCCGCCCACGGCGGCGACTTGCGCGGCGTCGCCGCGGAAATGGCGGACTTCGAGCGAGCCGTTGCCATCGCCTACGAGTTCGCCAAGCGGCACGGCGACACGCTGATCGTCGTCACGGCGGACCACGACACGATGGGGCTGTCCGCCACGGAGCCTTTGGACTACGAGCGGCTCAAGGAGTACAAGGCGTCGCCCGAGTTCATGGCGCTGCAGTTCAAGCCGGCGGCCGAGGGCAACGCCTTTGATGAGGCCAGCATCCGCGAGGTCTTCGCAACCTACGCGGGCATCCACGACCTCACCGCCGAGGAAATCGCCCTGATTCAGTCCCAGTTCGGCCAGGCCGCTTATAAGATCGGCAACATTGTCGGCTTGGTGCTGGCGAGCAGGGCCAATGCCGGCGTCGTGTCGGCCGACGTGCAGCTCAAGAGCGCCTCCACGGGCGGCCACACGGCGAATCCGGTGCCGCTGTACGCCTTCGGCCCGGGCGCTGAGCAGTTCGGCGGCGTCATGGACAACACCGAGATTGCCGCGAAGATTGCGGCTGCGGCGAACGTCGAGTGGCCGATGCGGTAAGCGGGAACGGGGCGCACGTTCGCCCCGGCTGAGCGGACGAAGCCGGCGGCAGGCTGCGCAAGCGGAAAGCCTGCCGCCGGATGCTCCGGCTCGGTCTGCGGAGCCTGCGGGGAGGGAAGCCTCTTGCAATCGCCAGCGCGCGCCGAAAACAACGGCCCGGGTCCGGGGAACGCCAACCGGCGCTGCCTCCGGGTCGAAGTAGAAGTCGAGGCGACCGGGGGAGTCCGAGTCCAGCCCGGTGATACGGTCCGGCGCGGGCAAGCGCTAGGCGCGGCTCCCGACTTCCGCGGCCCGCTGTGCAGCCCTGTCGACGGCGTCGTGGAGGCCGTCGGCTTCAATCCGGCCACCCACCGGTTCGAGATTTCCATTAAAGTCTCGTCGCCGGCGCCGCATTGAGCTCGCCGGCGCGCCTCTCAAGGCCAAGGCTGAAACGGTAGAGGCGGAGCGTCACCCACTGCAGCGTGGGTGCGCTCCGCCTCTTGCTTGCGGCGCCCGCCGCCGGTGGCGACGCGCCGCGCGCTCGAGTCCAAGCGTCCTGTAATCGAGAAACCCGAGTTCAGGCGTCCTCGATATCAATCGAGGAAGATAAAGCGCAGCGCAAAGGCGATGGCCAGGGCATAAGTCAGCCACGGCACTTCGCGGCCCTTGCCCGCCAGCAGCTTGACGACCACGTAGCTGATGAAGCCCAGGGCGATGCCGTTGGCGATGCTGTAGCTGAACGGCATGGCCACGATGGTGAAAAACGCCGGAATGGCGTCGCTGGCGTCGTCCCACTTGATGCGGCTGACGACCTGCATCATCAGGGCGCCGACGACGACCAGCGCGGGCGCCGTCGCAAACGGCACGTCAGCGACCATGCGCACGACGGGCGCGAACAGCAGGGACAGCAGGAAGAGCATGGCCACCGTCACGGCCGTCAGCCCGGTGCGGCCGCCCGCCGCCACGCCGCTGGACGACTCGATGTACGAAGTGACGGTGGGCGTGCCGAAAATCGAACCCGCCACGGTGCCGATGGCGTCGGAGAGCAGCGCCTGCCGCGCCCGCGGCAGCCGCCCCTGGGCGTCCAGGAAGCCCGCCCGCGTCGAGACGCCGACCAGCGTGCCCACGGTGTCAAACATGTCCACGAACACGAAGACCAGCACGATCTCCAGCAGCCCCAGCCGCAGCGCGCCCGGGATATCCAGCTTGCCCAGCACGGGCTGCCAGTCGCTAAAGCGCGGCATCTCGACCAGCGTTGTAGGCACTGGGCTGAGGCCGAGGAGCACCGACAAGACCGCTGTAGCCAGAATGCCCCACAAGATGGCGCCCCGCACCCGCAGCGCCAGCAAGCCGCCGGTCAGCAGCGTGCCCGCGAGAGCCAGGGCCGGGCCGGTTTCCGTAAGCTTGCCCAGCGTCACCAGCGTCGCGTCGCTGTTGACGACCCAGCCGGCGTTCTGCGCGCCGATGAAGGCGATAAAGAGGCCGATGCCGCCGCTGACGGCCAGTTTCAGCGTCTCCGGCACGGCGTCGATAATCGCCTCGCGGACACGCGTCAACGACAAGATAATGAAGATCACGCCCGAGAGGAACACGGCGCCCAGCGCCGTCTCCCAGGAAATGCCGCGCCCGAGCACCACCGTGTAGGTGAAGTAGGCGTTGAGCCCCATGCCGGGCGCCAGCGCGAACGGGTAGTTGGCCAGGAAAGCCATGCACAGCGTGGCGAAGGCCGCCGAAACGGCCGTCGCGATCAGAACGGCGTCGAAGGGCATGCCCGTTGCGGAAACGATGCCGGGGTTGACGAAGATAATGTACGCCATTGTCATGAACGTCGTCAGCCCCGCGAGCAGCTCGGTCCGCACGGTCGTACCGTTCTCCGCGAGCTTGAACAGCCGCTCCAGCACCGTCTCGCCGCCCATTGCCGCTTGCACGCTCCGCGCCATGCGTAAAACCTCCTCACGCAGCATTTCCGAACTTTATCGTGACGTAACGGCGTAATCATTCGGCTTTTTGCCGCGGATTCCTCCTGGAGACACAAAAATAAGTCGGCTCAATTGAGCCTGGCCGCTTGACTTCCCCTCCTCCGCCGTGGTTTATTTTTCCCGTCGGCTATTGACAGCGCCGTCGCTGTGGATATAGTGTATTGACTGGTAGCACTCGCGGCTGCCGAGTGCTAACGACGGACCGGATCAACGCACGTGGATCAAAAGGAGGGGTGCTTCGTGAAGCTCGTTCCGCTCGGGGATCGAGTGGTCGTGAAGCCGATTGAGCAGGAGGAGCGCACCAAAGGCGGCATCGTGCTGCCCGACACGGCCAAGGAGAAGCCGCAGGAGGGCGAAGTGCTGGCCGTCGGCAGCGGCCGTCTGCTGGAGAACGGTCAGCGCGTGCCGCTGGAAGTGAAGGTCGGCGATCGGGTCGTGTTCGCCAAGTACGGCGGCACCGAGGTCAAGATCGACGGCGAAGAATACATCATCCTGCGGGAGTCCGACATCCTGGCCATCTTGAACCGGGGCTAAACCATAACCATGGCTGGTTCCCCAACGCATAAGGAGGGCAAGGTTCGATGGCTGCCAAGCAAATCATTTACGATGCCGAAGCGCGCAAAGCGCTGGAGCGTGGCGTCAACGCCGTTGCCAACGCGGTGAAGGTGACGCTGGGCCCGCGCGGCCGCAACGTGGTGCTGGAGCGCAAGTTCGGCGCCCCCATCATTACCAAGGACGGCGTTTCGGTCGCCAAGGAGATTGAGCTGGAAGATCCGTTTGAGAACATGGGCGCCCAGCTCTGCCGTGAAGTGGCGTCCAAGACCAACGACGTGGCCGGCGACGGCACGACCACGGCGACGGTGCTGGCCCAGGCCATCATGCTGGAAGGCCTGAAGAACGTGGCGGCGGGCGCGAACCCGATGCTGGTCAAGCGCGGCATCGACAAGGCCGTGGAGAAGGCCGTCGAGGAGATTAAGCGCCTGGCCATCAAGGTCGAAGGCAAGGAAGCTATCGCCCACGTCGCGTCCATCGCGGGCAACGACCCCGAGATCGGCAAGCTGATCGCCGACGCGATGGAAAAGGTCGGGCAGGACGGCGTCATCACCGTGGAGGAAGCCAAGGGCACCACGACCACGGTGGACTTCGTCGAAGGCATGGAGTTCGACCGGGGTTACATCTCGCCGTACTTCGTTACCAACCCCGAGTTGATGGAAGCGGAACTGGAAGAACCCCTCATCCTGATTCACGAGAAGAAGATTTCGAACGTCCACGACCTGCTGCCGCTGCTTGAGAAGGTCGTCCAGGCGGGCCGTCCGCTCCTCATCATCGCCGAGGACGTGGAGGGCGAGGCCCTGGCGACGCTGGTGGTCAACAAGATCCGCGGCACGCTGAACGTGTGCGCGGTCAAGGCGCCGGGCTTCGGCGATCGCCGCAAGGCTATGCTGGAGGACATCGCCATCCTCACCGGCGGCCGGTTCATCTCCGAAGACCTCGGCACCAAGCTGGAGAACGTCACGCTGGATATGCTGGGCCAGGCTCGTAAGGTCCGCGTGACGAAGGAGTCCACCACCATCGTCGAGGGCAAGGGCGACAAGGCGGCGGTGCAAGGCCGCATCGAGCAGATTAAGCGCCAGATTGAGGAGACCGACTCCGACTACGACCGCGAGAAGCTGCAGGAGCGGCTGGCCAAGCTGGCCGGCGGCGTGGCGGTCATTAAGGTCGGCGCGGCCACGGAGACCGAGCTCAAGGAGAAGAAGCACCGCATCGAGGACGCCGTGCACGCGACCCGTGCGGCCGTTGAGGAAGGCGTCGTTCCGGGCGGCGGCACGACGTACCTGCGCATCATCCCGGCGCTGGACGAGGTGCAGGCCGAAGGCGACGAGCTGGTCGGCGTGCGCATCGTGAAGAAGGCGCTGGAGGCCCCGGCGCGGCAGATCGCCATCAACGCCGGCTACGAAGGCTCGGTCATCGTCGAGCAGATTAAGGCCCAGTCGGGCAACATTGGCTTCAACGCGGCCACCGGCGAGTTCGTCGACATGGTCAAGGCCGGCATCATCGACCCGGCCAAGGTGACTCGCACGGCGCTGCAGAATGCGGCCAGCATCGCTTCGCTCGTGCTGACCACCGAGGCCCTCGTCGCCGAGATTCCGAAGAAGGAGAAGTCCAATCCGTCGCCGGGCGGCGACATGGACTTCTAATCCGGCCCTCCGCCGGGCGGGCGGCGCGGGATAGGCTCCCAGCCTTCCCGGCCGTCCGGCGGTTTGCATACGAAGAGGAGGGGTGCGCTCCGCCCCCTCCTCTTCGGTCTCGCTCCCTTCCCCGTTCCCCCCGTTTTGTGCGCTGTTTCCCGTCCTTCGCTCCACGAGAAGGCCGGCTTCACGCCGCACCCCGGATGCGCTGCAACCGGCGCTCCAGCAAGTCGACCACGTAGTAGAGAGCCGTCGAGACGATCAGCAGCAGCACGATGGCGCTAAGCACCAGCGTCATGTTGAACACTTGCCCACCGTAAACGATGAGGTACCCCAGCCCCGTGCCGGCCACGAGGAATTCGCCCAGGATCGTCCCGACCCAGGCCAAGCCGATGTTCACTTTCACGGCCCCAATCAGTGTCGGCACCGCCGCCGGGAAAACCACCTTCTGGAACACTTGCCAGCGGTTGGCGCCGAAGGAGCGCAGGAGCAGGATCTTGTTCGGATCTGTCTCGCGGAACGCCGTATGCAGCATGACGATCGTAACGACGAGGCTGATGGCGACGGTCATCGCCAGCACCGACCGCACGTTCATCCCGAGCCACACGATGAACAGGGGCCCGAGGCTCACTTTGGGCACGCTGTTCAACACGATCAGGTACGGCTCCAGCACCCGGGCCCAGAAGGGCGACCACCAAAGCAGCGAGGCGACGACGACGCCCAGCGCGGTGGCGATGCCGAAGCCCAGCAACGTGCGGTACACCGTCGCACCCAGGTGGACCAGCAAGTCGTCTTGCGTCACGAGCCGCACCGTCAGCGCCCAGATGCGGCTGGGCATGCTGAAGACGAAGGCGTTCAGCCGGCCGGTGGCCGCCGCCCACTCCCACCCGCCGACGAGCGCGACCAGGAGCAACAGCTGCGTCAAGGCCGTCAAAAACGCGCGTTGGCGGCGGCGGCGCAAGTAGGCGCGGTGAGCGGGCGACGGCGGGCCGAGCGCCGGCGCGCCGGCACGCTCAGAGGTGGACATCGAGATCCCTCCAAATGTCGCGGAAATAGCGGCTGAAGTCGGGCGACTCCCGCACGTGCACGGGAGATCCGCGCCCGGGCAAGTCGATGACGTATTCGCGCTTGACGCGCGCCGGCCGGCGGGTCAGCACGACGACGCGATCCGCCAGCGACACAGCTTCCGCGATGTCGTGGGTGACCAAGACCACGGTCCGGCGCTCTGCCCGCAAAATCCGGCTCATCTCCTCCTGCAGCTGCAGCCGCGTCTGGTAGTCCAGCGCGGAGTACGGCTCATCCAGCAGCAGCACTTTCGGGTCGAGGGCGAGGGTGCGCACGAGGGCGGCCCGTTGCCGCATGCCGCCCGAAAGCTGCGCCGGAAAGGCGCGGGCAAAGTCACGCAGGCCGTAGTCGGACAGCAGCTGCAGCACCCGCTGCCGGCTGGCCGCGTTGCGCTTCCCCTGCACTTCCAGCCCCAGCAGGCAGTTGTCCAGCACCGTTCGCCACGGGAACAGGTGGTCTTGCTGCAGCATGTAGCCCACGGCCGGATTCGGTCCCGATACCACGGCGCCGTGCACCAGCACGACGCCCGAAGTCGGCTTCATGAGCCCGGCGATCATGGACAGCAGGCTCGTTTTCCCGCAGCCGCTGGGCCCGACGATGCTGACGAATTCGCCTTCCTCCACCCGCAGCGTGACGTCGTCGATGGCCTTTGTCTCGCCCTCCGGCGTGTGGTACGTCAAGGACACGTTGCGCAGTTCCACCGCGGCCGCCGTCACCATGCCACCCCCGCTCTCCGCCGCTAGCGGCGCGGCCCCACTCTGTCGGCGAATTCGTTGGTCATAATGGCGTCAAACGGCACCGGCGCGGCAAGCTCGCCTGCCGCCATCATGACCCGCTGCAGCATGTCAAAGGCCGCGGGCGAAATGTGCGGGCTCGTCGTCCACGCGTCGATGGAACGGTAGCGCTCGATGGCTTGCACGAGGACGTCGAAGTCGATGCCGGCGAAGAACGGTGCGACGACTTCCGCGATCTCGACCGGCGTGTGCGAGTGCACCCACTGTTGCCCGCGGTAGATGGCGCGCGTGAAGCGTTCGATGATGTCCGGATTCCGCTGTAGGTAGCTGCGGCGCGCGTGGTATACGGTGTACGCGATCTCGCCCGCCTCGGCGCCCAAGGACGCCACGATGGTGCCCGTCCCGTTGCGTTCCAGCTGGGTCAACGCCGGGTCGAACTGCGCTACGTAGTCGCCCAGGCCGCCTTCGAAGGCGCCCGCGGCCGCCGGAAACTCCAGGTGCGTGATGATGCCCACGTCGCGAAAAGGCTCGATGCCGTGCTGGCGCAGCACCCACTCCAACACCATTTGCGGCACGCCGCCTTTGCGCGCGCCCACGATCAGCCGGCCGCGAACATCCTCCCACTGGAAGGAGTCCACCTTGCCCCGGGCCATCAGAAACGAGCCGTCCCGCTGCGTCAGCTGGAGAAAGCCGACGACGGGATCCGGTGCGCCTTGCTGGTAGACGTAGATGGTCGCCTCGGGCCCGAAGAAGCCGATATCCACGCTGCCCGACAAGAGCGCGGCCATGCCGTTGTGCGCGCCCCACGCCGTGCTCAGCTCGATGCTGAGCCCTTCCTCCTCAAAGAAGCCCAGCGCCAGCGCGACGTACTGCGGCGCGTAGAACACCGAGCGCACCACTTCCGACAGCCGCACCCGCTGCAGGCTCTGCGCCTCCGCGCCCGCCCAGCCGAGCAGCCACGCCGCGGCCGAGACGACCAGCGCCGCGGCCAGCAGCCTGCTCCGGCGCGGAGCGTTCGCTCTCCTTCCCGCTTGCCGCGCCTGCCGCTCCGCTATGCCCTGCATTGGCTCTCTCCTCCCCCGGATGAGCATCCGAGCGCCGGTTTTCCGGCGTCGCCGTGCTACGATATGCGACCCAAGTCCCGGTGGTGAGGAGATTCGCCCGCTGCGTGCAGGGCAGGCGCGGAGTTGACGAGCAAGCGGGGGCAGTGCTACAATCAGTAACGGCGAATTCCCAAAGCGTCGCCGAAAGCGGCGCCAAAGCAGCGGGCGTGCCCGGATGGCGGAATCGGCAGACGCGTACGTTTGAGGGGCGTATGGGGAAACCCGTGTGGGTTCAAGTCCCACTCCGGGCACCACGAAAAAGGCGGCGATTGCGAGTCGAGTGCTTGTAATCGCCGCCTTTGCTGTTTACAGCAACTTCGTTTTCCACTGGCCGCCGGACTGGTAGTAATACAGCTCGCTCAGGCCGTCGTTTTCAAAGAGCGGCAACGTCTCCGCCAGATCGCTGGCCAGGGGCAGCCGCGGCAGCTCATCGCGCGGCACCCAGAACACATCGCCTTCGGCCGAGGAGCGCAGGGTGCCTGTGAATTGCGTAGCCTTGAACAGCAAGACGACGTAGCGCGCTCCGTCGTCCGCCGGAAACTGCTTCACGCCGCACAGCACCGGATTGAGAATCCGCAAGCCCGTCTCTTCGTACACCTCGCGGATGACCGACTCGACGAACGACTCCCCAGGCTCCACGTGCCCGCCTGGAAACGCGACGCCGGACCAAAAGGAACTCCGGCGCTCCTGCACGAGCACCCGCCCCGCGTCATCGCAGACCATGCACAAGTTGGCAAAGATAGCCCCTTCGCTTGACGGCACCTTCTCAGCCCCTGCAAAAAAACGGTTTCGCGCAACCCGTCCCCTGGACCGGGGGGCGCGAAACCGTATCGTGGCATAGCGACGTCGGACCTGCTACTCGGTCTCGTTGACGATGCGATCGATCTCGGCCAGCTGCTCGGGCGTCAGCTTCCAGCCCACGGCGCCGGCCGCTTCGGCGATCTGGCCGGGCCGCCGCGCGCCCCACAACGCGATGGGCTCGCCCGGCTGATCCAGCACCCAGCGCACCGCCAGCTGCGCCAGCGTCTTGCCCAGGCTTTCCGCGTACTCTTTCAGCTTCGGGATGATGCGGTAGTAGCGCTTCGCTTCCTCGCCCTGGAAGCGCTTGTCCTTGGCGCGGCTGTCGCCTTCCGGGAACGTGCTGCCCTCGTTGTACTTGCCCGTCAGCAGGCCTCGCGCCAGCGGGCTGTACGCCAAGATCGCCAGCCCGTGTTCGCGGCAGTAAGGTAGCTCCGCCGCTTCGATGTCCCGCTCGAGCAAGTTGTAGCGCAGCTGGTTCGAGTGAAGCGGCGCGACCTTCCGCCACCGCTCCATCTGCTCGACGTCGTAGTTGCTGACGCCGATGGCCCGCACCTTGCCCTCCTGCAGCAGCCGGTACATGGCTTCGGCCGTGTCCTCGATGGGCGTCTCCGGATCCGGCCAGTGGATTTGGTAAATGTCAATGTAGTCCGTCCGCAGGCGCCGCAGGCTTTGCTCCACTTCCTCGCGTATGCGCTCGGGCTTGGAATTGCGGCGGACGTTCTCCTGCTCGTCCCACTCGAGGCCCGCCTTCGTCGCGATGACGACCTTATCCCGGCTCACGCCCTTTTCCGCCAGCGCCTTCGCGACCAGCTCCTCCGACAAGCCGAAGCCGTAGACGGGTGCGGTGTCGATCAGGGTGATGCCCAAATCCAGCGCTTCGTGGATGGTGCGCACGGCGTCGTTGACGTCCGTCCCGCCCCACAGCCAGCCGCCGATGGCCCATGTGCCGAGGGCGATGCGGGACACCTCAATGTCCGTGGAGCCGAAACGGGCAAACTCCATTGCAGCAACGCTCCTTCCGCTGCCTCCGTCGGCGCGTCCTCGCGCGCCCGCCCCTCATTCTACCATTTTCCGGACAAGGATTCTACGGCGCCCGTACGAATGTACATAGGGTTGGAGGCTCGAGGTGTATGACCCGGACAATTGACTACGAGCTGGTCGAGCGGGCCCGGGCCGCAGGGTTCGCACAGCCGCCGGCCCGCAAGGTAAACTGCCCTATCGTGGACATCCATACGCACACCTGGTCCGTCGAAGCGGCGCGGCCGCTGGTGGAGGCGGCGCGCCTGTACGGCATCCAGCGGCTCGGCGTCATCACGACGCTGGAGGAAGGAATCGCGCTGCAGCGCACGTTTCCCGAGACGCGCCTGATCGCGTGGCTCGACTGGAACTGCGCGGACGACCCGAAGAAGTTCGCCGACGTGAACCGGCGCATCGTGCGCGAGGCGGCGGCCGCGGGCGCTAGGCTCATCAAGATGTGGTTCGCCCCGCGCTTTTACGACCGCCACAACTGGCGCATGAACGACCCGCGCCTCGACCCGGTGTTCGAGGAAATCAGCCGGCAGAAGCTGGGGGTCCTGGTGCACGTCGCCGACCCCGACAAGTGGTTCGAGCGGGTGTACACCGACAAGGAGCGCTACGGCACAAAAGCTGAGCAGTACCGGCAGCTGACCGACCGCCTCGCGGCGCACCCGGATATCCCGATCTTGGTGGCGCACATGGGCGGCAACCCCGAGCATCTCGACGAGCTCGGGGCGCTGCTGGACCGCTACCCCAACATGTACGTGGACACGTCGGCGACGCGCTGGATCGTGCGGGAACTGGGCCGGCAGCCCGATGCGGCCCGGGCGTTTTTCGCCAAGTACAAAGACCGCATTCTGTTCGGCACCGACCAGGTGGCGACGCAAAATCCCGAACCGTTCCGCTACACGTCGCGCTACTGGATCCACCAGCTTTTCTGGGAGACGGACGTGGTCTGCCCGCTGCCCATCGACGACGCCGACGCCGACGGCGAACCGCTGCTGCAAGGGATCAACCTGCCGGAAGACGTGCTGCCGTGGATTTACTACCGCAACGCTCAACGGGTCTTCGGCATCGACGTGCCGGACGGCGCGGCGCCGGCCAGCGAACCGGCGACGTGAACCGGCTGCGTGAAGACGCCAACAGCCCCGGCGCTTGGCCGGGGCTTCTCGTCGGTAGCGCATGCTCCGGCTCGCCCAGCCGGCTTCGCGCGGCGGCGAACGGCCAGCGCTGCGGCGGTTTTCACGCCGCCGAGCCTTTGTTCTTGGCCGCGGCGCGCGCCGCCGCCTTGGCCGGCGTCGGATTTTGGCCGGCCGCGATAGTCTCGGGCTTCGCGAAGTGGCAAGCGACGAAATGGCCGCCGCCCACGTCGATGAACTCGGGCTCCTGCTCGCGGCAGACGGCTTCCGCGAATGGGCAGCGCGTGTGGAACCGGCAGCCCGAAGGCGGGTTGATGGGGCTGGGCACGTCGCCCTGCAGGATGATGCGCTCCCGCTTCGCGTCGGGGTCAGGCACCGGAATGGCCGAGAACAGCGCCTGCGTGTAGGGATGCAGCGGATTGGCGTACAGCTCCTCCTTGTCCGCCATCTCCACGATCTTGCCCAAATACATCACGGCCACCCGGTCGCTGATGTGCTCGACGACGGCCAAGTCGTGGGCGATGAACAGGTACGTCAGGCCGAACTCGCGCTGCAAGTCTTCCAGCAAGTTGATGACTTGCGCCTGAATGGACACGTCCAGCGCCGATACGGGCTCGTCGCAGACGATGAGATCCGGGTTCACCGCCAGCGCCCGCGCGATGCCGATGCGCTGACGCTGGCCGCCGCTGAACTCGTGCGGGTAGCGCCGCGCGTGGTACGACGCGAGACCCACCACGTCCAGCAGCTCCTTGACGCGCTTTTCGCGCTCGCGCTTGCTGCCGATCTTGTGGATGACCAGCGGCTCGGCGATGATGTCGCCCACGGTCATGCGCGGGTTGAGCGACGCGTACGGGTCCTGAAAAATAATCTGCATGCGCTTGCGCAATTCCCGCATCTGCTTGCGGTTGAATTTCGTGATGTCCTGCCCGTCGAAGAAGATTTGGCCCGAGGTAGGCTCGATGAGCCGCAGCACGACGCGGCCTGTGGTGGACTTGCCGCAGCCGCTTTCGCCCACCAACCCCAGCGTCTCGCCGCGGTTGATGCTGAAGCTGACGCCGTCGACCGCCTTCACCGAGCCGATTTGGCGGGAAAAGATGATGCCGCGCGTGACCGGAAAGTGCTTAACCAAATCGCGCACTTCCAGCAGCGGCCGCTCGCCGTTGCCCGCGTTCTGCCGGGCCGGTTCCGTCGCCATCGCCATGTCAGCTCACCTTCTCCCGCATCGACTTGTAGTTCGTATGAATGAAGCACGCCGCCTCGTGCCCGCCGCCCAGGTCGATGAGCTGCGGCTCCTCCTGGCGGCAGATGTCGCGGGCGAACTCGCAGCGCGGGTGGAAGCGGCAGCCCTTCGGCATGTTGAAGGGGCTCGGCACCACACCCTCGATGGTCTTCAGCCGCTCCTGCTTCTGGTGCAGCTTGGGCAGCGAGTCGAGCAGGCCTTGGGTATACGGGTGCTTCGGGCTGCGGAACAGGGACCGCACGTCGGTCTTCTCGACAATCTTCCCGGCGTACATGACGATGACTTCCTCGACCATCTCGGCGATGACGCCCAAGTCGTGCGTTATCAAGATGATGGCGGTGCCCAGCTCGTCGCGCAGCTTGCGCATCAGGTCGAGGATTTGCGCCTGAATCGTCACGTCCAGCGCCGTCGTCGGCTCGTCGGCAATAAGGAGCTTGGGGTTGCACGACAGCGCCATCGCTATCATGACGCGCTGCCGCATGCCGCCGGACAGCTGGTGCGGGTATTCGTCGATGCGCCGCTGGGGTTCGGGAATGCCCACGAGCCGCAGCATTTCGATGGCCTTTTCCCGCGCGGTTTTCTTGTCGACCTTCTGGTGCAGGATGATGGCCTCCATGATCTGGTCGCCGATAGTGAAGACCGGGTTCAGCGACGTCATGGGCTCCTGAAAGATCATGGAAATCTCGTTGCCCCGGATTTTCCGCATCTCGGCCGGCGACTTCTTCAGCAGGTCCTCGCCTTCGAACAAGATCTGCCCCCCGACGATGCGCCCCGGGGGCGTCGGGATGAGCCGCATGATCGCGAGCGACGTGACGCTCTTGCCGCACCCGGACTCGCCGACGATGCCCAGCGTCCCGCCCTTCTTCAGGTCGAAGCTGATGCCGTCCACCGCCGGAACGAGGCCATCTTCGGTTTCAAAGTAGACCTTGAGATCCCGCACGGACAACAGAGGTGGCAACCGACGCTTCCCCCTTCGCACGCGCTGCCGCGACCGCCCGCGGCTCCGCTGCCGGGCATATTGCATCCGTTAAATATCCGATTTAGTTCGCTAACTTTCGCCGATGTCCTGCCGACAGCTGCATTTTCGCCCGGTTTTGACTTGTTTCCTCAAAACAGTGCCGCTTACAGCAGCGGCACCAGGCGTTCATTGGGCGTGCGGCCCGGGATCCGCCCTCGCTTGGCGACGGGCCTCCCGTCCACTTCCTTCAGGTCCATCGTCATGTCGATGGGCGCGGCGCGTGAAATGAAGCTGCCGACGCCGAAAATGTCGGCGCCCGCCGCGGCCAGCAGGCGGATGCGCTCCGGATCCAGGCCGCCGGACACCATAATCCGCACGTGCTTGAACCCGGCCAGGTCGAGGCGCGCCCGCAGCTCCGCCACCAGCTCCGGCGTGACGCCGCCTCGCTCGCCGGGCGTATCCAGCCGCACAGCCTCGAGCTTGTTTCCCAGCACCTCGGCGATGCGCAGGCTTTCCTCGACTTCATCCTTGAACGTGTCCACCAGCACCGTGCGCGGCTCTTCGGGCGGCATCACTTCATCGTATGCCAGCGCGGCGGCCACCGAGTCGCCGACGATGAGGAACAGCGCATGCGGCATCGTGCCCACGGGCGTGCGGCCCAGCAGCTTTGCGCCGAGAATGCACGCCGCTCCGTCCGCGCCGCCGATCATGGCCGCCCGCTCCATGACGGGCGCCACCGCGGGGTGCACGTGCCGAGCGCCAAAACAAATGACCGGCTTGTCGCCGGCAGCCTGCTTCGCCTCCCGCGCCGCCGTCGCCCAGCCCGAAGCGCTAGCCAAAATGCCCAGCAGCGCGGTCTCGTACATCCCAAACCGGCCGTACGGGCCTTCGATGCGCATGACGACTTCCTTGGGGCCGAACTCCGCGCCTTCCGGCAGCGACCAGACGCGCACCCCCGTGCCCGCCAGCAGCTGCCGGCACTCCTCCACGCCCGCCAGCACGCCGCCGCGCCGGGCGAACAGCTCGGCGGTGACGGGCTTGTCCTCCAAGCCCAGGTGCCGGAGCACTTCCAGCGTCTTGACGAAGTAGACGTCCGTCGTGGCTCCGGCGAAGATCTCTTCGTGCGTGGCGGAATGAAGCCGCTTGGTCTGATCCACTTGAAATGCGGCCACATCGGCCATTGAGCGAAACTCCATATAGATTACGGGCCCTCCTTCGACCCTCCCGACGCCGCGCGCCCAACGCACTGCGTGTTCTTTAAAACTTCGATTCTGCCGTTGTCGAGCCCTGCTCCCAGCGGCCGTCGTACAACCACGTGTACGTATCCAGCGTGCCCAGGACCCGGCGCACGTAGGTGCGGGTTTCGCGAAACGGGATATCGTCGATGGTCTCCTTGCGGCCGTCCCACGTCGAGTCGGCCAGCCACTGCTGCACCCTGTTCTGGCCGGCGTTGTAGGCGGCCAGCGTGGCGACCAGGTTGCCGTCGAACACCGTAGCCAGGTAGCGCAAGTACCAGGTCCCGATGGCCAGGTTGCGCTCCGGGTCGTAGAGCATGTCGGGATGATAGTCCGGCCAGCTGAGCTGCTGCGCGACCCACGCACCCGTGTCGGGCATAACCTGCATCAGGCCGCGCGCGCCCTTGGGCGAGAGCGCACGGGCGTTGAAGCCGCTTTCGACCCGCACGATGGCGGCCACCAAGAGCGGATCTAGACCGTGGCTGGTCGCCGCGGCGGCGATGGCGTCACGGTAATCGATGGTATAGATGCGGCGCAAGGCGGGCTTGAACAACGCGGCGGCCGCCAGCGCCAGCACCAGCGCCAGCCACAGCGCCTTTCCTGCCCGGGTCGGCACGTCCACCGGCCTCTCCCCTCAGCCATCCGTCGTCGCCGCCGCGCACGGGCGCTGCTCCTTCACGCCTGCAGCAGCTCGCTCCAAATGCGGGCCACTTGCTCTCGCGTCCGCTCCAAGTCGCCGCCGTTGTCGATGACGAAGTCGGCGCGCTTGACCTTTTCCGACAGGGGCATCTGCGCCTCGATGCGCGCCAGCGCTTGTTCCCGGGTCAACTGATCCCGCCCCATCAAGCGCGCCAGCTGTGTTTCGGGGTCCGCGTAGACGACGATGACGACGTCCACCAGCGAGCGACTGGCTTCGCTTTCAAACAGCAGCGGAATTTCGGCGATGACCGGCCGGCCTGCAGCCGCGGCGGCCGCGATGCGCTCGGCCATCACTTGCCGGATGCGCGGGTGCGTAATCGCCTCCAGCCGCCGCCGCTTGGCCGGGTCGGAGAAAACGATGGTGCCCAGCCGCTTGCGGTCCAACGTGCCGTCGGGCCGCAGCACCGCGTCGCCGAACTCAGCGCGAATCTCCTCCCACGCGGGCATGCCCGGCGCCACGATTTCCCGGCTAATCTCGTCGGCGCTGACCACCGCCGCCCCCAGCTCGGCAAACATCCGCGCCACCGTCGATTTGCCGCAGGCGATGCCGCCCGTCAGCCCCGCCACGATCCCGCGCCGTGCCGTGTTCATCGCTGGCACCGGGGACAGAAGTGCGTCCCCCGCCCGGCCAGGCGCAGCCGCGCAATGGGCTCCCCGCAGTGCGGGCACGGCTCGCCGGCGCGCCCGTACACTTGCAGGCAACGCTGGAAACCGCCCGGAGCGCCGTTCCCGTTCACGTAGTCGCGGATGGTGGTCCCGCCGAAGGCGATGGCCTTCTCGAGGACTTCCCGCAGGGCGGCGTGCAGGAGCGCCGTTTCTTCCGCAGTCAGCGACGCCGCCGCCCGTCCCGGATGGATGCCCGCCGCAAACAGCGCCTCGTCGGCGTAGATGTTGCCTACGCCCGCGACGCAGCGCTGGTCCAGCAGCACCGCTTTCACGGGCGCCCGCCGCCCCCGCAGCGCAGCGGCCAGCACATCGGGCGTAAAGGCATCGTCCAGCGGCTCGGGCCCCAGTTCTTGCAGCCCCCGCGGCGCCGGCCGCCCCGGCCCGCACAGGTGGATGGTGCCGAACGTGCGTACGTCGGCGAAGCGCAGTTCCCGCCCGTCGTCCAACACGAACACGACCCGCGTGTACGGATCCGCAGCCTCCCGGGCGCCGGCCACGGTCAGCCGGCCCGTCATGCGCAGGTGAACGACCAGCTGCTCCGGCTCGTCTCCCGCGCCGCCCTCCCTCCGCGGCTGCAGCGGCAGCAGCAAGTACTTGCCCCGCCGCCCCACGCCCGCGAACGCCCTCCCGCGGACGAACGCCGCCAGCTCCTCCGGCGTCGCGTTTTGCACCGTTCGGGCCAGCCGCACGTCCACGTCCACCACCGTCCGGCCCGGCAAGGCCGCCGCCAGCTGCCGGCGCACCGTCTCCACTTCCGGCAGCTCAGGCATCGGCCGCGACACTCTCCGTCTCCAGCCAGTTGGGGCCCACTTCCACGTCGACCACCAGCGGCACTTTCAGCTCCACCACGTGGCTCATGCAATCGCGGATCAGCGCGGCCACCCGGGCCGTCTCCTCGGCCGGCAGCTCCAGCACCAGCTCGTCGTGCACCTGCAGCAGAAGCCGAGCCCGCAGGCCCTCCTCTTTCAGCCTGCGCCAGGCCGCCACCATGGCGAGCTTGATGATGTCGGCCGCCGTTCCTTGGATGGGCGTGTTCATCGCCATGCGCTCGGCGAAGCTGCGGCGGGCGAAATCGCGGCTGCGCAAATCGGGCAAGTAGCGGCGGCGCTTGAACAACGTCGTGACGTACCCGAGCTCGCGGCCAACCGCCTTGATCGTCTCGATATACTGTCTTACGCCTGGATAACGGGCAAAATACGCGTCGATGTATTTTTGCGCCTCCTCGCGGCTGAGCCCGGTGCCTTTCGCCAAGCCGAAGCTGCTGATGCCGTACACGATCCCGAAGTTGATGGCTTTCGCTGCGTCTCTCCGCTCCGGCGTCACCTCTTCGGGCTTAAGGCCGAACACTTCCGCGGCCGTCCGGCGGTGGATGTCTTCCCCGCGCCGGAACGCCTCGATGAGCGTCTCGTCGCCGGAGATGTGAGCCAGCACCCGCAGCTCGATTTGCGAGTAGTCGGCTTTCAAGATGACCCAACCGGGCTCGGAGGGAATAAACGCCTTGCGGATGCGGCGGCCCTCCTCCGTCCGCACCGGGATGTTTTGCAGGTTGGGGTTGGCGCTGCTGAGCCGTCCCGTGGCCGCCACGGTCTGGTTGAAGTGCGTGTGCACTTTGCCCGTTTCGGGGTGCACCAGCGCCGGCAAGGCGTCAACGTACGTGTTTTTCAGCTTGGTCAGCTGCCGGTACTCGAGAAGCTTGGCCGGCAGCGGATGGTTTTCGGCCAGCGCCTCCAGCACTTCCTGATCGGTGGAAGGCCCCGTCTTGGTGCGCTTGATGACGGGAAGCTGCAGCTTGTCGAACAAGACGGCGCTCAGCTGCTTGGGCGAGTTGATGTTGAACGGCTCGCCGGCCAAGGCGTAAATTTCTTGGGTCAGCCGCTCGATCTCGGCGTCCAGCTCGGCGGAAAGGGAGCGCAAGTAGTCGACGTCGATGCGGACGCCGGTCATCTCCATCTCCAGCAGCACATCCACCAGCGGCAGCTCGATGCGCTCGTACAGCTCCCACAGCTCGTCGCGCCGCAGCCGCTCCGTCAGCACCGGCGCCAGCTCCCGTACGGCAAGCGCCTCGTCGGCCAGCGCCGCGGCCACCATCTCCGGGGGCAGCTCGGCGGGCGATGCGCCCCGCTGGACTGGCGCTTCGCTGAGGCGCTGCTTCCAGGTGGGCAGGTAGCGGTTGCAATAGCGCATGGAAACGGACGGCAAGTCGTGGCTGCCCTCGGGATTGACGAGATACGACGCCAAGCAGACGTCGACGGTCACGCCGAGCAGATCCGTCCCGTGCCGGCGCAGCAGCGTTCTCAGTTGCTTGGCGTCGTGGCACCATTTGGGCACGCGGGCGTCTTCCCAGACGGGTCCCAGCGCAGCCCGCACCTCGTCCCAAAGCAACTGCGCGCCGGCGCCGCCGGCGTGCCCGATGGGCACGTACCACGCCTGCGCCTCCGTCGCGGCCAGCACGCCCACGATGCGGGCCCGCATCGCGTCTTCCTCGGAGCCCAGGACGCCAACCACCAGCGGCTGCCGCGCGGCGGCCAGCGCCGCGGCGGCTGCCCGCAGGCTCTCGGCGTCGCGCACCACTTGCACCGGGAGCCCGGCCCCCGTCACGGCGGCCGGCTCCCGGACCTCCCGCTCGCCCGCGGCCGGCTCGCCCTGCGCCGGCTCGACGGCCTGCCCCACCCGCGCCCCCTGCTGCTTGTGCATGCGCTCCAGCAAGCTGCGGAACTCCAATTCCGCCGCAAAGCGCGTCAGCGCCTCCATGTCGGGCTCCCGGCGGCGCAACGTCGCCTCGTCGAACTGAACCGGCGCGTCGGTGCGGATGACGGAAAGCTGCTTGCTGAGCCGCGCCTGATCGCCGTACGCACGCAAGTTTTCGCCCACCTGGCCCTTGATGGCGCCGGCGTGGGCCAGGACGTTTTCCAGCGAGCCGTATTCCTGCAGGAGCTTCGCGGCCGTCTTCGGTCCAATCTGGGGGACGCCGGGGATGTTGTCCGAGGCGTCGCCCATCAGTCCCTTGAGATCCGGCACCCGTTCGGGCGGCACGCCCAGCAGCTCGACGACGCCTTGCACGTCCAGCCGCTGCATGTCGCGAATGCCCCGCCGCGTCAAGAGCACGTGCACCTGCTCGTCCACCAGCTGCAGCATGTCGCGGTCGCCGGTGACGATGAGCACGTCCATGCCTTTGGCTTTGGCTTGTTCCGCCAAGGTGCCGATCATGTCGTCGGCTTCGTAACCCGCCACCCCGAAGACCGGGATGTTCATCGCCGCCAGGAACTGCTCGACGCGCGGAATTTGCGGCCGCAGCTCCTCCGGCATCGGCGGCCGATGGGCTTTGTACTCTTCAAACATCTCATCCCGAAACGTCGGTCCCCCGCGGTCGAACGCCACCGCCACGTAGTCGGGCTGCTCCTCGTCCAGCAGCGCCAACACCATATTGGCGAATCCCACCACCGCGTTGGTCGGCTCGCCCCGGGACGTGCTGAGGGGCGGCAACGCGTAGAACGCCCGGTGGATCAAACTGTAGGCATCGATGAGGACCACTTTTTCCCGCTTCTCGCCCATCGGTCGCACGCCTCCCACAGACCGCGCCGGTCCCGCGACTTGCGTTCAGTATAGCACGAGCGGACGGGCCGGATCCACAAAGCGGCACGCCGGGCGGCTCGCGCCATCCTCGGCGGAACTTACATAAAGGTTCGAAGCGACCCGTCTCGAAATCGACGGTTGGGGAAGAAAGTCCGAATCCGCCGCGCGAAGCAGATGCGAGGGGATGAAAGCGATGAAACGCTTGAACATAAAGTGGGCGCTGCCCGTCATCGCCGCCGTGCTCCTGGGCGGAGGCGCGCTGGCCGCGACCGGCGGCCTGCTGCCGGCTGCCGGCGCCGGCGGGAGCGAACCGGCCGAGGCACCGGCAGAGGCGATTCGCGCCGACGCTGACCCGGCGGGGTTGGGCGCACTGGACGAACCGGCGCGCCAGGACCTGCCCACCACCGGTGCGGACGGCTTGACCCGCCGGCCGCTGACCCGCGGAGAGCTGGCGCAGATGCTGGCCGAAGCCTTCAACCTCGAGCCGAGCGGCGTCGCGCCGTTCACGGACGTGCGCGGCCACGAAGCCGAAGACGCCATCGCGGCGGTGACGGCCGCCGGCGTTATGGACGGCTGGTTCGACGGCACCTTCCGTCCCCGCCAGACAGTGGGCCGCGCCGAACTGACCGTCGCCGTCGTGCGGGCGCTGGGCCTAGGAGAGACCGCGGAGGCGTTTCCGTATGAAAAACCCGTCTTCCGCGACGTCCCGGCCCACCACCACGCGTACGCCGCGATTTCGATGGCCCACCGGCTGGGCCTCTACCCGTTCCACGTCAGCAGCTTCTTCGCGCCGGACGAGCCCGTGCAGGCGGCCGAAGCGCAGCACTTGATCCGCACCGCCGCCGCGCTGGAGCGGCTGTCGGGACCGGTGGCCCAAGTCAACGCGCCGGCGCGCACCGTCGCGGTGCAGGAAGGCGAGCGGCGCACCGTGTCCTACACCGCTGACGAAACGACGCTCATCGTGCGCAACGGCGCCGCGGCCAGCCTCGCCGCGCTGCAGCCGGGCGACCAGGTGCAGGTGTACGCCGACGCGAGCGGCCGCTTGTTGGTGGCGCTGGCCACGGGGCCGGAAGAGCCCGCGGTGGTCAGCGAAGCCAAGCGCGTCCTCAGGGAGCTGGCCACGCCCGAGCAGCTGTCGGCCATCATCGCCCGCGACTGGGATCAAGCCGCCGCGGAACTGAAGGTGGGGCTGTACAACCAGCTGCTGGAGGCGGGCGTGACGCCCGAAGAAGCCGCCGCCTTGCTGGAGCAGGACTGGGCCGCGGTGGAAGAACACGGCAAAGAACGCCTGACGGTCATCCTGGCTGAACGTTCCGAGCTCGAGCCGGACCTGATCCGGGCCGTGCTGGACCAGGACTGGGAGACGGCCATGAGCTACGTCGAGGCGGAAGTGCTGGAGTACGTGCTCAATACCTTGCTGGAGACCGGCTCGGCGCCGGCGGCCGCGTCGTGACACCGCCGCCCAAGAAAAGGGGCATTTGTCACTCAATTCCGTCACCGGACGCGGGTAGAATGGTGGCAGCAACGCCGGGAAGGTGACTGGCATGGTGACGACGACCGCCGCTTTGCTTGAACGCCAGCTGCACGTCAAAGTCGATGAGCGCGGCTTGGACGGCATGGTGGAGGACGTCGCCAAGGAAGTGAACGAGGCGCTGCAGGCCGCGGGGTATGCCGGCATTCCCCTGCCCGCCATCAAGCAGGCTCTGGAGGCAAGCCTCAGCCGCCGCATCGTGGCGTTCGACGTGTGCGGCCTTAGCCGCCTGTGCTGGGAAGCCGTGGAAGAGAATCCGTGGAAGCGGTAGCGGACGGGCCGAGCCGGCCGATGTGTTGAAACGCGGCTCGGCCTATGCTACAATCATTGCTGTCGGTGCGCCGGAGTGGCGGAACTGGCAGACGCGAGCGACTCAAAATCGTTTGGGGTAGCCCCCCATGTGGGTTCGAGTCCCACCTCCGGCACCAAGCCAACCCCCCGACCGAGAAGGTCGGGGGTTTTTCGCGCCCGCACGAAAGCCGGCCCGCCGGGCGCTACGTCGCGCTCGCCGGAGCGGGGTCCGCCGGTTTGAACTGTCGCTTCACCGCTTCCGCGTAGTCCCGGTCCGTCAAAATGAACAGCTCGTCGCCCGGCCGCAGCACGAAGTCGCCGCGAGGCATCACGATCTCTTCGTCCCCGCGCTTGACCGACAACACCGTCGTATGCCACCGGGCGGGCAGCTCCAGCGCCGCCAGGGACCGGTTTGCCGCCGGCGCGCCTTCTTCCACCGTCACGGCCGCCACGGCAGTCCGGTCGCTGAGACGCATGAGTTCCGCGAAGGGCCGCCGCTCCAAGGGCGGATCGTAGGCCGCGCTCTGCAGCGACCGATACGGACGGGATAGGAACAAGCGAGTCACGCTGCCCACGACGAAGCCGATAATCCAGCCAAAGCCGAGCCCCAGGAACGTGCCGCCGCCCGACAGGACCACCGTGCCCACGATGGCGCGAATGACCGCCCACGTGTCCACCGCTTCCAGCGCGGCCAGCCGCTCGAACAGCGTCAACCCGCCGATGAGGGCCACGTAGGTGGAAATATTGTGCCGCGTCATCGCCGCCCACACGAACGCCAGCCCCGACGTCAGCACCGCGCCTACCGGAAACGGCAGCCCGAGGAGGGCCGCAATGCCGAACACCGTGCCGACGGCCACGCCTTTCAGCAGGGTGATGGCCGTCGATTCAACGCGCGGCCACAAGACTCCGAAGAAGTGCCGCCAGTCTTCCAGCCGCAGCGGCGGCCGGGTGGACGCCACCATGATGTCGAAGGGCAGCAGCGACGTGAAGATTGCGACGAACGAAGACGTGAGGCCGGGGATCGGGACGGACGAGACGTACGCCATGCCGACGGTGACCGCCCGGGCCAGCGTCAGCAGCGCCACCTCGTACCGATCGCGTTGGAAACGCATCATAGAGATTCCCGCAAACCCACCGAGTTGACGTTTGTAGTTACGTAGTATAGCACCCCGCCGGCAGGACGTTCAAGCGCCGAGGTACGCCCGCCGCACGGCCTCGTTTTCCAAGAGGCTGCGCGCGGTGCCGCTGAGCACGATGCGCCCCGTCTCCAGGACGTACCCGCGATGGGCGATGGACAGCGCCAAGTGGGCGTTCTGCTCGACCAGCAGCACCGTCGTTCCCTGCCGGTTGATGTCCTGGATGACTTCGAAAATGCTCTCGACGATCCGCGGCGCCAGGCCCATGGACGGCTCGTCCAAGAGGAGAAGTTTCGGCCGCGCCATCAGGGCCCGCGCGATGGCCAACATCTGCTGCTCGCCGCCCGACATGGTGCCCGCCAGCTGCTTGCGCCGCTCGGCCAGTCGCGGAAAGAGCGAGAACACAAATTCCATGTCTTGCCGGACGCCCGCGGCGTCTTTGCGGGTAAACGCGCCGAGCTCGAGGTTTTCTAGAACCGTCATCATGGGAAACACCCGGCGGCCTTCGGGCACGTGGGCGATGCCCATGGCCACAATGCGCTCCGGCGGCAAGGCGGTCAGCTCTCGCCCTTGATACTTGATGCTCCCCGACGTGGGCCGCACGAGGCCCGAGATGGTGCGCAGGGTCGTACTCTTTCCCGCCCCGTTGGCCCCGATGAGCGTGACGATTTCTCCTTCCCGGACCTCCAGCGAGATCCCCTTCAGCGCTTCCACGGGCCCGTAGTGCGTGACGATGCTGTCAATGACCAGCATTGGCCGCCGCCCCCAAGTACGCGGCGATGACCGCCGGGTCGCTGCGAATTTCCGCCGGCGTTCCCTCCGCGATCTTGCTGCCGTGATCCAAGACGACGATGCGCTCGGAGATGCCCATCACCAGCTTCATGTCATGTTCAATCAGCACCACGGTGATGCCGCGCTCCTTCAGCTTGCGGATGAGCTCCAGCAGTTCCGCCGTCTCCTTGGTATTCATGCCGGCGGCCGGCTCGTCCAGCAGAAGCAGCGTCGGCTCCGCGGCCAAGGCCCGCGCAATTTCCAGCCGCCGCTGTGCGCCGTACGGCAAATTCCTCGCCTTGACCCGCTCCAACCCCGCCAGGCCGACGAAAGCCAGGTACTCGCGGGCTTGCTCCCGCGCCCGCTTCTCCTCCCGCCGCGTCCACGGCGGCTTAAACACCGACGCCCAGAATCCGCTGCGCAGGCGGGTGTGCATGCCGACGCAGACGTTTTCCCACGCCTCCATGTCGCCGAACAGCCGGATGTTCTGGAAGGTGCGGGCGATGCCGCGCGCGGCGATCTGGTGCGGCGCCTGGCCGACCAGCGACCGCCCCTGGAAAAGCACTTGCCCCGCGGCAGGCCGGTACATCCCCGTCAGCACGTTGAACACCGTGGTCTTGCCCGCGCCGTTGGGCCCGATAAGGCTCAAGATTTCCCCTTGGCGCACGTCAAAGTCCACGTTGTCCACGGCCCGCAAGCCGCCGAACTGCACCGTCAGCCCGCGCACCTCAAGCAGCGCCATGGGGTTCACCCCCCGGCGCGGCGCCCGGCCCCTCCGGCGCGACCGTGGCGGCCCGCCGCCGGCGGCGCAGCCAGATTTCCAGCCAGCCGCTCTCGGAGCTGGAGCCCAGCAACCCGTTGGGCCGCAAGATCATAATCAGGACCAGCAGCGCGCCGTAAAACACGAGGCGCCGCTCGGCGATGGCCGGGTAGGTGGTGCGCAGCAGCTCCGGCAAAAACGTGATGATGGACGCCCCGAGCACCGATCCGAGCAAGTTGCCCAAGCCGCCCAGCACAGCCATGGCGAGAAGTTCGATGGACACCATGAAACCGAACGAAGACGGGTTCAGGTAGCGGAACCAGTACGCGAACAAGCCGCCCGCGATGCCGGCGAAAAACGCCGCCACCACGAACGCCGTCACCTTCATCCGCGTCGTCTCGATGCCCATGGCCTGGGCCGCGACTTCGTCCTCGCGGATGGCCACCAGCGCCCGCCCGAACCGGGAGCGGACCAAGCTCCAAAGGAAGACGTACGTAACCACGACAGCGATGACGACGAGGGGCAAGTTGGTGACCCGCGGAATCCCCCGCAGGCCGAAGGGGCCGCCGGTGATGTTCAGGTTCAGCGCGGTGATGCGCACGATTTCGCCAAAGCCCAGCGTGGCGATGGCCAGGTAGTCGCCGCGCAGCCGCAGCGTGGGCAGGCCCACCACCAGGCCCACCGCCGCGGCGGCAAGTCCCCCCGCGAGCAGCGCCGGGTAAAACGTCCACTTATACGCGGTGGCCAAGATGCCGGCCGTGTAAGCGCCCACGGCCATGAAGCCGGCGTGGCCCAGATGGAGCTGTCCGGTGAAGCCCGTCACCAGGTTGAGGCTGAGCACCAACATGATGTTAATGCCCGCCGTGACGAGCACCCCGTAGTAATACGGGTTGATGGCGCTGCGCAACAGTCCGTCCAAGTAGTCGATCATGGGGTGGTCACACCTTTTCCTGCAGCCGCCGCCCCAGAAGCCCCGTGGGCCGGGAGAGCAAGACGACGATCAAAATCGCGAACGCAATCGCGTCCCGCCACTGCGAGCTGAGCAGCGCAACCCCGATGGTTTCGGCCATGCCCAGCACCAAGCCGCCCACCATCGCACCGGGAATGCTGCCGATGCCGCCCAGAACGGCCGACACGAACCCCTTCAGGCCAGGCATGACGCCCATCGTGGGCGTTACCGCGTTGAACAGCATGCCGACCATGACGCCCGCCGCGGCCGCCAGCGCCGACCCGATGGCGAACGTAAAGGCGATGGTCCGGTTGACGCTGATGCCCATCAGCGCCGCCGTGTCCCGGTCCTGCGCTACGGCCCGCATGGCTTTGCCCAGCTTCGTCCGGGTGACCACGTAATGAAGTCCGGTCATCATCGCCAGCGCCAGGCCCAGGGTCAGCAAGCTCAGCGTATTCGTCCGGATGCCGGCCAACTCCAGCGTCGCTACGCGAAAAGGCGGCTGAAAGCTGCGGGTGGCGGGCCCGAAAATCCACAGTCCCAGATTCGACAAAAAGATGGACATGCCGATGGCGCTGATGAGCACGGCCAGCCGCGACGAGCGGCGCAGCGGACGATAGGCGACGAACTCCACCGTCACGCCCACGAGGGAGGCGATGAGCATCGCCCCGGGCAACGCCAGCCAGAACGGCAGCTTCGCGACGGTGACGAGCAGCAGGCCGGCGAACGCGCCGGTCATGTAAATTTCCCCGTGCGCGAAGTTGATGAGCTGCAGCACGCCGTAAACCATGGTATAGCCCAAGGCGATGAGGGCATACGTGCTCCCCGTGACGAGCCCGTTGAACAACTGCTGTGCGAACACGGTGACGACCAGCTCCTACGCGTGGAAAGCGGCGGCCCGACGCCCGCCCGCTTCCGCACGCGGCGTGGTGGCGAGGCGCCGTGAGGGGGCGATACGGGAGGAAACGGCCGCTCTCCGCGGCCGTCCCTCCCTGCGTGCGCTGGCTTACCGCTCCTGAACGAAGGTGCCGTTTTCGACCCGCAGGATGTACAGCGGCTTCACGGCGTCGCCGTTTTCAGCGAAGGTGGTTACCCCGGTGACGCCCGGGAAGTCCCGGGTGGCTGCGATGCCGTCGCGCACCGCCGCCCGGTTCGGGCCGACCCGGTTAATGACTTCGATGAGGATGCGCGCCGAGTCGTAGGCGTTCGCGGCAAACATGTCAGGCTTGGCGCCGTAGGCCGCCGCGTACTTCTCCACGAAGCTGCGGCCCAGCTCATCCTGGGTGTCAGCGAAGAAGCCCGACGTGAAGATGGCGCCCTCCACCGCCGCGCCGCCCAACTCGATGAGCAGCGGCGAGTCGAAACCGTCGGCGCCCATCAGCTTCACCCGCAAGCCTTGCAGCGCGGCCTGCTGCGCAATCTGGGCGGCTTCGGTGTAGTAGCCGGCGATGTAGAGGCCGTCCGGGTTGCGGGCGGCAATGTTGGTAATCTGTGCGTTGAAGTTGGTGTCGCCGTCCAGGTACGATTCGACGGCCACCACTTGACCGCCGGCCGCGACGGCCGCCGCCTCGAACGCCCGCCGCAGGCCCACGCCGTAGTCGTTGTTCGAGTACAGGATGGCCAGGCGCCGCAGGCCCAGGACCCGCACGGCGTATTCGGCCATCTGCGCCGCCTGCACGTCGTCCGTGATCACGTTGCGGAACTCGTAGTTGCCGATCTCCGAGACGGCCGGCGCCGTAGCCGAAGGCGTGATGAACGGCACGCCGGCATCCTGCGCGATGGGACCGGCGGTCAGCGTCTCGCCGCTCAAGACGGGGCCGATAATGGCCGTGACCCGGTCCAGCTCGATGAGCTTGTTCATCGCGTTGAGCGCCTGGACCGGGTCGCCCCGGGTGTCTTCCTTCTGCAGAACGAACACGTAGTTATACCGTCCCGAAGCGTTGGCCTCGTTGATGGCCAGCTCCACGCCGTTGGCCACGCTCTGGCCGTAGGAAGCGTAGTCGCCGCTCAGCGGGCCCAGCATCCCGATGACGACGCGCGTCTGAGCCAGCGCCCCTGCGCTCACGGCCAGCACCAGCGCCAGCGTCAACGCCGCTAGCCGCCCCCAGCGCATCGACACGACGGTTTGCTTAGACAAATCCTCATCCCCCCTTGAGCGATCCGGAAGCCGGACGCCCGAAATTTCCTGCTGTATTCGGCGCCTGGGCGCCCTTCCCTGCCGGCGTCGACGGAAAAAACGACCCAATTGCGCCTACACCGGAGCAATGCAACCAATCTGAAAATATGCTGAACGGCTCGTCGGGCATGGCTGAACACGCGCAGGCGCGGCGGCAAGAGGACCTGGCCTCTCGCCGCCGCGCCTCGCCGGGCAGCGCCGGCAGGGTGGGGGGTGGCTAGAAGACTACGCCCGCGTTGGGTGGCTAGAAGACAACGCCTGCGATCAAGACGACATTGCTGTATGGCGTGAACTCGCCCGTGCGCACCACGGCCCGGGCGCGCCGGGAAAGCTCTTTCAGCTCCTGATGGGAAACGACTCGAACTGGCACGTCCGCAGGCCACACGGCCCGGAAGCGCTCGTGCATCTGCGGCGAAACTTCCGCCATCTCCCGGGCGATGACGCCCTCCTCCACTTTCAGCTCCGTCAAGACGGCCGCCAGCGTCTCCAGAAACCCGGGCACGCCTTGCATCAGAGCCAAGTCTACGGTCTCGACTCCGGGCGGCACCGGCAAGCCCGCGTCGCCGATGACCAGCATGTCGCCGTGGCCCATGGAGGCGATAATGCGCGACAGCTGCGCGTGCAAGATGCCGATCTTCTTCATGCAACTACGCCTCCCGGCGTTGGGGCGAGCCCCGGGCCGCCCGCCGCGGCCCGGGGCTCCTTTTCTCACGTTACGTCAGTGGATCGCCGACCAGTTCCGTCACCGGCCGATAACCAGCGACAGCGGCACCGGGATGAACTTGTCGACCGGCTCGCCCCGCAGCACCTTGACCGCGGTTTCGACGCCGAGAGCGCCCATCAGCCGCGGCTGCTGCGCAATGGTGGCCAGCATGCGGCCTTCCTGGACGGCCCGCACCGCATCAGCCGTGGCGTCGAAGCCGATGACCTTGATCTGCCCGGCGCGGCCGGCCGCCTCGATGGCCACCAGGGCGCCCAGCGCCATCTCGTCGTTGTGGGCGAACACGAAGTCGATCTCGGGCTGCGCCTGCAGGATGTTCTCCATGACGGTGAGGCCGCGGGCCCGGTCAAAGCCGGCCTCCTGGCGCGCCACGACGACGATGCCAGGGTACTGGCTGATGACTTCGTTGAAGCCCTGGCCGCGCTCACGGGCCGCCGTGGTGCCCGGAATGCCTTCCAGCTCCACGACCTTCGCCCGGCCGCCCGACAGCTCCACGATGAGCTGCGCCGCCATGCGGCCGCCCAGGACGTTGTCCGAGGCGATGTGGGACACGATGACCCCGCCGTCCGCCGCACGGTCCACGGTGATGACCGGAATGCCGGCACGGTTCGCCGCCAGCACGCCCGGCACGACCGCCGCGGAGTCCGTCGGGTTAATCAAGATCACGTCGACACCGGCGGCGATCAAGTCTTCAATGCCCGCCAGCTGCCGAGCCGGATCGTCCTGCGCGTCGACAACCCGCAGCGTAACGCCCAGCTCGGCGGCCTTCTCCTCGGCGCCTTCCTTCAGGTCGACGAAGAACGGGTTGTTCAGCGTCGAAATGGCCAAGCCGATGGTCTGCGCCGAAACCGGCACCGCGGCGGCGAACGCCAGCAGCAGCACGCTGAGCACGACCAGCAACCGAATGCGCTTCGTCATGTTTGCTGCCTCCCTTTCCCCTGTCCAATCACTTGCAACCAGCGACGAACGACAAAGGATGCCCAACTCCACGCCGACAGCGCGTCGTCTCGCCCTACTCCCCCTGGCTCACCCCCTTCACCGCCACACCCCTGCCGCCGGCGTGCAGGAGCCGATCCAGCAGCACGGCCGCCAGGATGACGATGCCTTTGGCCACGTCCTGGTAAAACGACGACACGTTGAGCAAGTTGAGGACGTTGCCCAAGATGCCGATAATCAGCGCGCCGATGATGGTGCCCGTCACCGAGCCGCGGCCGCCTGCGAGGCTCGTGCCGCCGAGAATGACGGCCGCGATGGCGTCCAGCTCGTAGCCGCTCCCCGCCGTCGGCTGCGCCGAAAAGAGCCGCGACGTGAGCACGATGCCGGCCAGCGCCGCCGTGAAGCCGCTGAGCGCGTACACCAGCACCTTGATTTGGTTGACACGGATGCCAGCCATGCGGGACGCCTGCTCATTACCGCCCACGGCGTAAATGAGTCGGCCGACTTTCGTGTGGCTCAGGAACACGTGGGCGATGACGTAAAGAACGATGACGAGGAACACCGGGGCGGGAATGGGCCCCACCTGCCCGTGGCCGAACCACTGAAACGACGGGTGGAAGACCGTAATGGGCCGGCCGCCGGTGTAAACCAGCGTCGAGCCGCGGGCAAAGGCCATCATGGCCAGCGTGACGATGAACGGCGGCAGCTGTCCGTAGGCGACAAAGAAACCGTTGACCGCCCCCAGCAGCGTCCCGAGGCCGAGCATGGCCAGCACCGCCACCAGCCAGCTGCCGCCACCGGCGATAATGCCGGCGCCCACGGCGCCCGACAGCGCCAGCACCGAACCGACCGACAAGTCGATGCCGCCCGACAAGATGACGACCGTCATGCCGGCGGCCAAAATGGCGTTGATGGCCACTTGCCGGGCGACGTTGAGCAGGTTGTTGGTCGTCAGGAACCGGTCGCTGAGCAGCGAAGCCAGCACCACCATGGCCAGCAGCACGAAGAGCATGCCGTAGCGGCGCACCCACGGCCGCGGCGACTTCCATGCTGGGCGATCAAGCGTGGACATGGCTCGTTCCCCCTGTGGCGTACATGCCGATTTGCTCCTGGGTCGCCGTGGCGGCGTCGAGCTCCGCCACGATGCGCCCTTCGTGCATGACGTAAATCCGGTCGCTCAAATTGATCACTTCCGGCAACTCCGACGATACCAGCACGATGGCCTTGCCTTGCCCGGCCAGCTCGTCGATGAAGCGGTAGACTTCGGCTTTGGCGCCCACGTCGATGCCCCGCGTCGGCTCGGCCATGATGATGACGTCGGCCTCCGTGGCGAGCCACTTGGCCAGCACCACCTTTTGCTGGTTGCCGCCCGACAAGTTCTCCACTTCGTGGTCGATGCCGGGCGTGCGGATGCGCAGTTGCTCCACGTAGCGCCGTGCCCGCTCCCGCTCTTTCCGGCGCTCGATGAAGCCGAGGCGGGTCACTTTCTCGATGGACGCGAGGCTGACGTTGGCCACCACCGGCATGCCCAGCACGAGGCCTTCTTCTTTGCGGTTTTCGGTCAGCAGCGCGATGCCGTGGCGAATGGCGTCGTGCGGCGAGCGAATGTCGACGGGCCGGCCGCGCAGGCGGATGACGCCGGCAGACTTCGGGATCGCCCCGAAGATGGCTCGGACCAGGTACGGCTGGCCCGCGCCCAGCAGGCCTGTGATGCCCACCACCTCGCCCTTGTGGACGACGAACGAGGCGCCGAACACCCGGCCGGGTACCGTCAGGCCCTCAACCTCCAGCGCCGGCTCCCGCGTCGGGACGTGGGTGCGGACGTACAGCTTGGTCAGGGGGCGCCCCACCATCATGCGCACGATTTCGTCGCGGTCCAACTCGGCCACGGGCCGAACGCCCACGACGCGCCCGTCCCGCAACACCGTGGCCCGATCGGCGATGGCGAAGATCTCTTCCAGCTTGTGGGAGATGTACACGATGCCGGCGCCTTCGTCCCGCAGCTGACGGATAATGGCGAACAGCCGCTCCACTTCCGCGTCGGACAGCGCCGCCGTCGGCTCGTCCATGATGATGACAGCCGCATCTTCGCGCAGGGCGCGCGCGATCTCGACGATTTGCTGCTCGGCGACGCTCAAATCGCGGACCAGCGCGTCCGGGGAAATGTCGACGCCGAGGCGCTCCAGGATGGCGCGAGCCTCCGCGCGGAAGCGGCGGTACGGCACCCAACCCCACATGCGCTCGCCCATCGCGTCGAGGAAGATGTTCTCGGCCACCGTCATGTCGTTGATCAGCGTGAACTCTTGGTGGATGATGCGGATGCCAAGGCGCTGGGCTTCGAGAGGAGTGCGGATCTTGACAGGCCGTCCCCGGACGAGAATCTCGCCCGCGTCTTCCTGGTAGACGCCCGTCATAATCTTGGACAAGGTGGACTTCCCGGCCCCGTTTTCTCCCAGGAGGGCATGTACTTCGCCCGACCGGACGTCAAAGTCGACGTTGTCCAGCGCCAGGACGCCTGGAAACGCCTTGGTGATGCCTTTCATCTGCAAAATCACTTGGCCTCGGCCGTCGCTCGCCACCGCCCCCACCTCCTTCAGCCGCTGAGGGGCTGCGCCGCAGGCACCTCCGCCAGCCGCGCTTCCACCTCGGCCCGCCGCGGAAACGACGACTGGGCGCCCGGACGAGTGACCGAGATGGCCGCCGCCGCCGTGGCGAAGCGCAGCGCCTCGGCCAGCCGGCGTCCCGCGCACAGCTCTGCCAGCAGGCATCCCATGAACGTGTCGCCGGCGCCGGTCGTATCCACCGCCTGCACCTTCAGCGCGGGCACGTACAGGGGCGGCTCACCGCCGCCAGCCAGGGCGACGGCGCCTTGCTCGCCCAGCGTTACCACCACGCAGCCGCCGGGCCGCACCCGCCGCAGCAGCGCCCGCGCCGCCTCCGCCGCGCTCTGCGGGTCGCTTACGTCTACGCCCGTCATTTGCCGCGCCTCGACCTCGTTGACGACGAACATGTCCGCCAGGCCGTCGGGCGGCACCGCCGAAGGCCGGAACGGACTGGGATTGACCACGAACAGAGGCTTTTCGCTTCGCCCGCCGGTCCGCAGCCCGTCCACCGCCCGCGCGGCGGCCAGCACCACTTCGTCGGCTACCTCAAACTGCACGAGCACCGCGTCGGCGTCGGCCATGGCCGCCGCGACCCGTTCGACGTCGGCCGCCGCCAGCGCCCCGTTGGCCCCGGGCACGACGACGATGGTGTTCTCGCCGCGCCGCCCGACGGTGATGAGGGCTGTACCCGTCGGCGTGCCGGGCGCGGTGCGCACCAGCGAACAATCGACGCCGGCGCGCTCGAGTCCTTCCAGGCACTGCCGGCCGAAGCCGTCGTCGCCGACGCAGCCGACCATCTTCACCTGTGCGCCCGCCAGCGCAGCTGCAGCCGCCTGGTTGGCTCCTTTCCCGCCCAAGTGCTGCTGGAAGCCGCGCGCAGCCACCGTCTCCCCTTCGCGGGGCAGCCGCTCGACGTCGGCCACCAAGTCGATATTGATGCTGCCGATGACCATCAGCCGAGGTGCGTCCAATCTCGCCATGCTTCTTGTCGCCCTTTCTTCCCTACCGTGCCGCCGGCGCCGGGCCGGTGCTGCTGCGCACGACCAACTCCGTCGGCAACACTTGATCTTGCACGGGCTCACGCCGCCGCTCCCACGCCACTCTTCCCGGCAGCGGCGCCACCGCCGGCAGCGTCTCTTCCTCCGCGCGCGCCAGCAGCCGCAACATGGTCTCCACGGCCAGCTCGCCCATGCGCTCGATGGGCTGCCCGATGACCGTCAGCGCCGGCCGCAGCAGCTGGGCGAACGGCGTGTTGTCGAACCCCACCACGGACAAGTCGTCCGGAACCGACAGGCCGTGGCTGAAGACGCTCTGGATGAGGCCGTAGGCGCTGAACTCGCTGGCGGCGATGATGGCCGTGGGCCGCTGGTCCGCGGGCAATGCGGCCCAGGCGTTGCCGGCCTCGATGCCCGTCTCCAGCGAATACTCGCCGCTCCAAATCCACGGCGCCTCCGTCAGGCCGTGGGCCCGGCACGCCCGCAGCAGCGCCTCGAAGCGCTCGTCGGCGCTGGCGCTGCCCGTCTTGCCCCGCAGGATGCCGATGCGCCGGTGGCCCAGCGCCAGCAGGTGCCCGACGGCTTCCACCGCGCCCGGATACGGGTCGGCGCCGACGAAAGGCCCGCCGAAATCCGGAATGCGCCGGTCCAGCGCCAGCACCGGCGCGCCCGTGGCCGCGGTGAAACCTTCGAGATCGGCGCGCGACACGCCGGCCGCCACCACCATCAAGCCGTCGACTCGTTGGCGGCTGAGCAGGTCCAAGTATTGCAGTTCTCGCTCGCGGCTGTTCTGGCTGTTGCAGAGGACGATGCTGTAGCCGTGCGCGTGGGCTTGCTGCTCGACGACTTTGGCCAGCTGGCCGAAGAAGGGGTTGGAGATGTCGGGAACGATGAGGCCGAGGATCGCCGTGCGCCGGGCCCGCAGGCCGCGAGCCAGCGCGTTGGGCCGGTAGCCCAGTTCCTCGATGGCCGCCACGACGCGCTCGTACAGCTCTTTCGACACGGGCGCGCTGCCGGTCAGCACGCGGGACACCGTGCTGATGGAAACGCCTGCTCGCTTGGCTACGTCCCGCACCGTTACCTGGCCCATGGCTGCCTCCAAACCGTCCGGCCGCCGCCGGACCGCGGGCCCCGGCCTCTGAAAATCTATCCGAAAACGTTTTCGCGCCGTCAACAAACGGAAGAGATCATCATTCTCGTCTCTCTCTTGCTATTCGACGGCGCCTAGCCTACTCCCTTCCTAGCCGCCCATACCACAATTTAGTACGGCCCGCGAATGTGCGGATGCACTTCCCGCTCGTAGAAGTCCGCCAGCCGCTGCAGCTCCTCGGCGCTGAACGGCCGCGCCTGCAGCGCTTTCAAATTTTCCTCCACCTGCCGGGCGTTCTTGAAGCCGGGAATCGCGCAGCTGACCGCGTCGAAGCTGAGAATCCACTGCAACGCCGCGGCGGCCATGCTGGGCCGCCCCTCCGCGATCCAGCGCAGCTTGTCCGCCAGCTCCACCCCTTTTTCGAACGGCAGGCCGGCGAACGTCTCGCCCACGTTGAAGAATTGGCCGTCGCGGTTGAAGGAGCGGTGGTCGTCTTCGGGAAATTGGGTGTCTTTCGTGAATTTGCCCGTCAGCAGCCCGCTGGCCAAAGGCAGGCGCGCCAAAATGCCGACGCCCTGGGCCTTGGCTTTGGGGAACAGCTCCTTCAAAGGCTTTTGGCGGAAGATGTTGAAGATGACTTGCAGCGCCCGCACGCCCGGGTATTGCAGGGCCGTCAACCCCTCTTCCACCGTTTCGACGCTGACGCCGTACATGCGGATCTTGCCTTCCGCCTGCAGCTTATCCAGCACCTCGAACACGTCGCCCCGCTTGAGAATCTCCAGGGGCGGGCAGTGAATCTGGTACAGGTCGATGCACTCGCGGCCCAAGCGCCGCAGGCTCGCCTCGCACAGGCGGCGCACCGTCCGCTCGGAATAGGTCTCCGGGTCGTAGATATTTTCGGAGCGGCAGAACTTCGTGGCGATGTAGATCTCGTCCTCGCGGCCCTTGGTGGCTTCGCGCAGCATCTCTTCGCTGCGGCCGGCGCCGTAGATGTCGGCCGTGTCGAAAAAGTTCACGCCGGCGTCGATGGCCCGGTACAGCCCGCGCATGGCCTCCTCGCGGTCCACGGGTCCCCACTGGCCGCCGATGGCCCACGTCCCGAAGCTGATCGCGCTCACCATCAGTCCCGAATTGCCCAGCGGTCGATATTGCACGGCCTTGACCCCTCCCGGCGTATCACTTCGTGCCGCCGCTGCCTTCTCCTGCGCTCGCGCCTGTGCCCGGCGCCGCCCTGCGCTCGCGCCGGCGCCCGGCGGCTTCGGATTCGCCGTCGGCGCGCCGGGGGGGCGGTTCCTTGCCGGCCCGCTTTGCTATAGTACAAGTGATGGCATAAAGCCAACGACGGCGTGAAAGGCTGGCGGACGTGCAGCAAGGAGCTTCAACGAAGCCCGGCCTCGTGCTGCTGGGCGGCGACTTGGCCGATTTTTCCATCGCGGGCCGCGCGTGGGCCTTCATCGTGGCCGCGGACGGCGGCGCCCGCCACGCCCTGCGGCAAGGGGTCTTGCCGGACCACGTGGTGGGCGATTTCGACTCGCTGGCGCCGGAAGATCTGGCGCGGCTGAAAGCTTGCGGCGTGCCGGTAGCGCGGTTGCCGCGGGAGAAAGACTTGACCGACGGCGAGGCGGCGCTGCGCTGGGCGCTGGCGCGCTCCGACGCGGGCTTCATCGTCATCGCCGGTGGCTTGGGCGACCGCTTCGACCACTCCCTGGGCAGCCTGGCTCTGCTGGAGCAACTGGCCGCCGCCGGCCGGCGCGGGTGCGTCACCGACGGCCGGCAGACGGTGTACCTGCTGGCCGACGGGCTGCTCGTGCCGGGGGAGGCCGGCGACGTGCTCTCCATCGTGCCGCTGACGCCGCAGGTGACGGGCGTAAGCGTCACCGGCGTGCGCTGGCCGCTCAAGGACGCGACGTTGACTGCGGCGTCGACGCTGACCATCAGCAACGAGCTGACAGAGCCGCCGGCGCGTTTTTCCCTTAAGGAGGGGCGGGCGGTCGTCGTGCACATACCGAAGCGGGTTCTCGAGCGCGGTGAAATCGCATGAGCGACACGGAGCCGCTGCTGACGGTGTACACGGTGCCCAACTGCCTCGACTGCGCGGCGGTGAAGCACCTGCTGGCCGAGGCGGGGGTACCTTTTCGTGAAGTAGACATCAGCTTCGTGCCCGGAAGCCGCGACGCGCTGGAGCTGTTGTCGGGCCGGCGCAGCGTGCCGCAAGTGTACCTGGGAGCGCGCTTCCTCGGGCAAGTCGGCGAAATCCGCTACCTGGTCCGGACGGGCCGCCTGCAGCAGCTGCTGGCCGGCGAAGCGGCGCGCACCGAGTCAGGAACCAGCGCGGGTGAAGCAGGGCGCTGCCGGACGGAAGCCGCCGCGGGCGAAGCGGCGCTGTGCCGGCCGGGAACCGTCACGGGCGAAGCCGGCGAGCCACCAGGCGGTACGGCAAGTTCGCGGCGCCGCGGGCAAGACGGCAGGGAAACCGGAGCCAGCGCCGAAGACGACGGGCGTTGCCAAATCCTTGCAGAGGAGTGACATCCTTGCTGCGCGACCCCCGCATTGAGACGTTGGCCGACATTTTGGTGAACTACTCCACGCGGGTGCAAAAGGGAGACCACGTCTTGATCCGCAGCACGCCCCTGGCACGCCCGCTCATCGAAGCGGTGTACCGCCTCGTCGTGCGCAACGGCGGCTACCCCGTAGTGCAGCTGTCCTTCGAGAGCCTTTCCGAGATTTTCTACGCAGAAGCTTCCGACGAGCAGCTGGACTACCTGAACCCCATCTCCCGGTTCGCCGTCGAGAACGCCCAAGTCATCATCAGCATCGACGCGCCGGAGAACGCCCGGACCCTGACGGGGGTGGATCCCGCCAAAGTGCGGCGGGTCAGCCTCGCCAACCGGCCCCTGCAGGAGCACATCATGAAGGGGGGCGTCCGCTGGGTCGTGTGCAACTTCCCCACGCCGAGCCTCGCGCAGGAGGCCGACATGTCCCTCGCGGCGTACGCGGATTTCCTCTTCGGCGCCACCAACATCGACTGGCAAGCCGCGTCGGACATGATGCACCGCGTCAAGGAGCGGTTCGACCGGGCCAAGGAAGTGCGCATCGTCGGGCCCCAGACGGACTTGCGCTTTAGCATCGAAGGCCGGCCGGGCATCGTGTGCGACGGGCGGAACAATATGCCCGACGGCGAGGTGTTCTACGCGCCCATCGAGGACAGCGTGGAGGGCACGATCTATTACGAGCTCCCGGCGATTTACATGGGCCGCGAAGTGAACGGCATCCGGCTGACGTTCAAGAACGGGCGGGTGGTGGACGCCTCGGCGGCGCGCGGCGAAGCGCTGCTCCACCAGCTGCTCGACACCGACGAAGGCGCCCGCCGGCTGGGCGAGTTCGGCATCGGCTGCAACTACGGCATCAACCGGTACTCGAAAGACATCTTGTTCGACGAGAAAATCGGCGGCACGGTGCATCTGGCCCTAGGCGCGTCGTACCCGGAGAGCGGGGGCGTCAACCAGTCGGCGATTCACTGGGATATGGTGAAAGACTTGCGCGAGGGCGGCGAGCTGTACCTGGACGGCGAGCTGGTGCAGAAGGACGGGCGGTTCTTGTTCCTGAACGACTGACCTTCTAGGGGTAAGTCCGCCGCGTGGACGAATCCGTCGCCTTGCGGCGACGAACAGGGCGAGGCGAGGCGCTATGCCGAGAATTTTCGTGGCCGTTCCGGTCGAGGAATCGGTAAGAGCCAACATCGCCGGGCTGCGGGCCGTCCCGGCCCCGCAGCTGCGCTGGGTGGCGGAGCATCAGTATCACATCACGCTGCGCTTCCTCGGCGAGATCCGGGAAGCGGACGTGGACGCTGTCGAGACGGCGGTCCGGGAAGCGATCTCCGAAACGTTCCCCGCGGCCGGTGGCGACGGACCTTCGCCGGCCGGGCTAGAGCTGGTGGCCCGGGGTGTCGGAGCCTTTCCCAGCCCGAATCTGGCGCGGGTCGTCTGGGTCGGCGTGGAGGGCGACGTGGCTGCGCTGAAACGGCTGCAGGAGGCCGTCGCCCGGCGGCTGCACGGGCTGGGCGAGCCGGAGGATCGACCCTTTTCGCCCCACATCACGGTGGCGCGGGCCCGGCAGCCCTCCCCGCTTCCCGACGCGCTGCGCCGCTTTGAAGGCCACGAGTTCGGGCGCTGGAACGCGGACGCGGCCGAAATCATCGAAAGCGTGCTGACGCCCGCCGGCCCTATCTATACCGTGCGGGGCCGCGTGCCTCTCGGCGCCGGTGCGGACGACCCGGCGGGCCTCGTCTTCTGACGTCGCGGCGCGGCTCGCGCGCCGCGACGTCAGCGCGGCTTGGCCGTGTTGATGCGGAAGACCGTATAGAGAGGGCAGAAGCGCAGCAAGGCCGTGGCGATGGGCACAACGCCCAGCAAGCCGAGCCAGCGCCAGCTTCCCGACCCGAACACGACCAGGGACAGCAGGGCGATGCCGATGAGGAAGCGGATCACGCGGTCGGCGCCGCCCACGTTCGCCTGCACGGAGTGCTCACCTCTCCCGCCGTTTTGTCCACCATGATATATGCAGAACGCCCCCGGCGTCTGTGACGGCGGTTACACTGCCCTGCCGGCCCGGACCCTCTCGTGCCTGCGCTCCAGCGCCCGCCGGTCGACCACCGCTACCCGCCCGCGCGCCAGGCGCACGGCGCCTTCCTCCTCGAACGACTTCAAGATGCGGCTGACCACTTCCCGGGCCGTGCCCAGCTCCAGCGCCAATTGCTCGTGCGTCGCCTGCAGCTCCGGCTCTTCCGGCGTCGTCCGCTCCAGCAGCAGCGCGGCTAGGCGCTGGTCCACGTGGCGAAACAAGATTTCCTCCACCAACAGCATGACGGCCGCCAGCCTGTGCGCGAACGCCTCGTACACAAAGCGCCGCACGGGCTCGTAACGCTGCATCCAGTCCTGAAAGACGCCGACGGGCACCAGCAGCACGTACGAGTCTTCCGCCGCGACGGCCTGGGCGTTGTACCGGGCGCCGGCCAGGACGCTGGCCCACATGAGCACGCACGACTCGCCGGGCGTCACGTAGTACAGCGTCAGCTGGCGGCCGTCGGGGCCGGTCTTGTAGACGCGGATGGCGCCGCTGAGCACGAACGCCACGTGGGGGCACGGCTGGCCTTCGACGAACGCGGCGGCGCCTTTGGGCAAGCGGGCCGCGGCAATTCCCGCCGCCGCCCATTCCTCGGCCTCGATCGCGTTCAAGAACGGAAATAGCTTCCTGGCTTCCTCCAACATGCCGGGCGCCCCGCTTCCGCCTTTTTCAAAGAGATCCTCGGGCAGGATTTCCCCGAGAACCGCGCCGAACTAGTGCTTGCATGTCGGGTTGCAATCCGTAGGAGGTGTCCCCGTGCTTTTCCGCAAGACGAGTTCGACTTGGCTGGCCGTAGGCCTGCTGCTGGCCGCCGCCATCTCCGCGTCGGCGCAGAGCGTTACGCCGGAAGAGGTGTTCGAGCGGCTCTTCACCCAGGGCCCGGCGAAAGCCGAGTGGTTTGCCCCCGAGGTGCTGGCCCAGGTGCCGCTCCAGCTCTTCGACCAGATCGTCGCCCAGTACACCGCGGCGCTGGGCGCGTACGTGGGGGCGGAAGGAACGGTGCCGTTCTTCCGCCTCACCTTTGAGCGCGGCTACGTGGACGCGCAGCTGTTGCTGAACGAAGCCGGGCAAATCGCCGCCATCTGGTTCGGCCCTCCGCAGGCCGTGGTCTCGGGCCTCGATGAAGCGCTGGCGGGCTTCCACGAACTGCCCGGCAAGGTCAGCGTCATCGTCGTGTCCAACGCGGGCGTCTTGGCCAGCATCAACCCCGACGAGCCGCTGGCGGTGGGCTCGGCCTTCAAGCTGGCCATCGCCGCCGCCCTGAAGGACCAGGTGGCGCTCGGCGTGCACGCGTGGGACGAGGTCGTGGCGCTGGAGCCGCAGGACGTGAGCCTGCCCACCGGCATCTTGCAGGACTGGCCGCCGGGCACGCCGCTGACGGTGCAGTCGCTGGCCACGCTGATGATCTCTATCAGCGACAACACGGCCACCGACGCGCTGCTTCGGCTGGTGGGGCGCGAGACGGTGGAGCAGTACGCGCCGCGCAACAAGCCGTTCCTCAGCACCCGGGAGTTGTTCATCCTCAAAGCCGCCGGCAACGAGCAGCTGCTGGAGACTTGGCGGGCGGGCGACGAGGCGGCGCGGCGGGAACTCTTGGCCGTGCTGGCGGAACAGCCTCTGCCGGGCCTGGAAGCCATCAGCACGACGCCGAAGGCGCTGGACGTCGAGTGGTATTTCACGGTGCGGGAGCTGGCCGACTTGATGGCCTACGTCGCGGATTTGCCGTTTATGTCCGTCAACCCCGGCCTGGCGAATCCCAGCGACTGGCAGTACGTGGCCTTCAAGGGCGGCTCGGAGCCCGGCGTGCTCAACCTGACGACGCTGGTGGTGGCCGAAGACAACACGCCGTACATCATCAGCGCCACGTGGAACAACAGCGAACGGCCCCTGGACGAGACGCGCTTTTTCAGCCTGTACAGCGGCCTGCTCTCGGCCATCAAGCAGCTGGAGAACTGAAACGCGGCCCGGCGTCCTTGGCCGCCGAGCCAGCGCGGAAGCGCCATAGATTGACCGTACTCGAAGCCCGCTGTATAATCGCACCCAGAGGGTCTGAAGGGGAGTAGCTGTTCCCTCGGGGCGTCAGTACGGTTCCCGCTGGTGGGACCCGCCCGGGGAGCGAGGAATTTCTCGTGAGCGAGACCTTCGGCCCGGCCACACTCATGTGTGCCGGGCGAAGGTCTGTTTTTTCGCCTCGCCCGGCCCGCCGAGGGGAGTCGGGGGTGGAGTTGAGCTTGATGGCGTGGGTTGCGTTCAACGTTTTCGTGCTGGCGATGCTGGCGCTGGACCTAGGCGTCTTCCACCGGGACGACCACCGCGTCTCGGCCAAGGAAGCCGCCGCCTGGACGGTGGTCTGGATAGCGCTCGCGTTGGCCTTTGGCGGTGCCCTTTACTTGTGGAGAGGCGCAGACGTGGCCGCTCAGTATTTCGCCGGCTACCTCATCGAAAAGTCGCTGAGCGCCGACAACATCTTCGTGTTCCTGCTGATTTTCAGCTTCTTCCGCGTGCCGCCGGAGTACCAGCACCGGGTGCTGTTCTGGGGCATCCTCGGCGCCCTGGTAATGCGGGCGACGATGATCGGCGTCGGCGCCGCGCTGCTGGAGCGCTTCCACTGGCTGATCTACGTCTTCGGTGCCTTCCTGGCCTGGACGGGGTTGCGCATGGCCGCGCACCAGAAGTCGGAGGTGGACCCGAGCGGCAACCGCGTCGTGAAGCTGTTCCGCCGCTTCGTGCCGGTGACGGACCACCTGCACGGTCACCGCTTCTTCGTGCGGGAGGGCGGCAAGCTGCTGGCGACGCCGCTGTTCTTGGTGCTGCTCGTCATCGAATCCACCGACGTCATCTTCGCGCTGGACTCCGTGGCGGCCATTTTCGCCGTCACCACGGATCCGTTCATCGTCTACACGTCCAACGTGCTGGCCATCTTGGGTTTGCGCTCGATGTACTTCATGCTGGCGGACGCCTTGGGCAAACTGCGCTTCCTTCGGGCCGGCTTGTCGCTCATTTTGACTTTCGTGGGCGCGAAAATGTTGCTCTCTTCCCTCGTGACGGTGCCGCCTACCTTGTCGCTGGCCGTCATCGGCATCATCTTGGCGGTGACCGTCGGCGCATCGTTGCTTTTGCCGGAGTCCAAGCCGCGGACAGTACGCACGGAGTGAGGATGGCCCGGCCGCGCGGCCCGCAAGCCGAACCGCGGGCGATACGCGGCACGGGTTGCCAACATCTTCCGGCATGTCGGGCGGGTATGTGGGCGATGCTGGGCCTGAGGTGAGTGCGATGAACACCGGCACCGTGGTGGCCATCGTCGGCGCCGCCGTGGCGCTGGTCGCATGGTTCGCTTTGCCCGACACCATGTTCGGCGCCGGGCTGTTCGGCTTCGGGCTGGCCCATGTCGTGCTGGGTATGTTGGATGCGGCCTTCGACCGGCGGTCCGTGCGGGCAGGAAACGTGGAGTAGGCGGAAAGCGCCGCGAAAGATGCGAAACGCCCCCGGCGGAAACCCGGGGGCGTTTTGCGCCAGGCGCTGCGCCGCACGCAGACCGGTCCGAGCGCACAGCCCGGTGGGGTCCCAGCTAGCGCCGCCGCCCGTCACGACCCCTCGGCGCCGGTTACGCGGACGTCTCCCTGTATCGGGGCGTTCGCCGTGTCCCTAGGCGGCCGAAGGTTCCCGCCGAGAGCGACGAACTCGCCCACGAATACACCGGCTTCGTCACCGGCCGCCGTGCTTTCATCATCCGCCAGCTGCACTACCTGCGCGTGCACGACGATGCGCGCCTTGCCGCGCCGGCGAAACATCTCGGCGAAGTGCTCCCACGCTTGCTCGTCGGTGAGAGCTGCCCGCGCCGCAAAGGCACCGGTAATCGGCCGGCGGTACTCCATGGTATTGCGGTGGATGACGACGCGGGCGGGCAGGCCCAGACGCTGCATCCGCACGTAGACCAGCGACCACGCGGCCAACGTCGCCAGGGCGGAGATGCTGCCGCCGAAGGCGGTCTCCCGGTGGTTGATGTTGGGCGCCAGCGGCGCCGTCAGAACGACGCAGTCCGGACCGGCCGCGGCGACGCGCAGCTGCATGGCCTGCGTCAGCGGGATGTGCCGATGCAGATACTGCTCCAGCTCCAACGGCGTCAACGGAGTTCCTCCTTCTCGCAAACACGGGCGCGACCGGCGGCCCCCCTGAACATCCCTGCCCCCCCGAACACCGCTGCCCCCGGAACCCCGGAAGACCGGCCGGCATAACCAGATAGAGCCGTCATGCGCTAGAAGGGACGGACTGGCGTTGCCGGGGAGACAGCGGGCGCTCCTGGCCTGGGCGGCGGCGGGCGCGGTCCTGGTGGTCGGACAGTTCTACGTGGCCATTCCGTACATTCCCACCGTGGCCGGCCGGTTCAACCTCTCCCCCACGGAGGCGGCTTGGATTACTTCCGCCTTCGGGCTGGCCTACGCGCCCGGCATGATCGTCTGGGGCCGCGCGGCGGACCGCTTAGGGCGGGTCCGCGTGCTGACGTGGGGTTTGGCGGTGGCTGGGCTGTGCACGGGGCTGGCCGGGGCCGCGCTGGCGCATCCGGCGGCGCCGTTCGGTGCGTTTCTCGCGGCCCGGGCGCTGCAAGGGTTTGTCGCCTCGTCCTTCTCGCCGGCCGCCGTCGCGCTCTTGTCCGAGCGCTTGCCGGCCGCCGCGCGTCCGCTGGGCGCTGCCGTCATCGGCGTGGCCTTTCTCGCCGCCGCGCCGCTGGTGCAATACGGCGCCGCGGCGGCCGGTGCGCCGCTTTCCGCAGCGTTCGCCGTCTCGGTACCCTTGTTTTTCGCCGCCGCGGCCTCCGTCCGCGCGGTGGCGGCAGGCAGCGCGGACTCGGGTCCCCCCGCGGCAGGCCGCCGCGGCCTGCGCCCGGTTCCGGCGCCCGACCGCGTCATGCTGGCCGCGTGGGGCGCCGCCGCCGCCGTCCTTTTCAGTTTCGCTTCCTTCCATGCGGCGCTGCCCATCGCCGCAGCAGTGAGAGAGTCCGGTCTTGGCCTCTCGGCCGCGTCCATCCGGCTGCTGGGGACGCCGGGGCTCCTTACGGGCTTCCTCGCCCCTACCCTCACGCGCCGCACGGGCGCCCGAGCCGCCGCCGTCGCCGGGCTGGCGGTGGCCGCGTCCGCCTTCCTCCTGGCCGCACGGCGCACGCCGGCGGCCCTTGGCGCCGCGTCCGTAGTGCTTTCCGCCGGCATCGCCGTCGCCGTGCCGAGCCTAATGAACGTCGTGGCGGGCCGGGCCGACGCGTCCTGGCGCGCCCTGGCGCTCGGCATTTACACGTGCATCCTCTTTCTCGGCGCCAGCGCCGGGCCGCTGGCCATGCAAGCCCTGGCCGCGGTGCCGCGCCTGCTCTTTCTCGTACCCGCCGCGGCCCTGGCCGCGGCCGCGGCTGCGCTCGCGGCCGCCCGAGAACCCGACCCGCTTTCCGCTGCGGCGCCCCCGCCTGAGCGAACCTTCGGGGGCTAGACCGGCATTTTCATCTCCGGGCCGTACATTTGCTCCATCATCTTGCGTACCTCGTGCCGGACCAAGCCCCGCAGCGGCACTTTGGCGATCATGCCGTAGAGGGCCGCGTTGCCTTTCGCCGCTTCCCAGGGATGCCGGCGCACGTATTCCACCGACGCGCGCAAGTCCGCCAGAAACTCGTCGACGACCCCGGCGTGCCGCGGCGTCACCATCGCGTGCAGCGCCTCGGGCCGCTGGAGCCGGTCCATCAGCCAGCCCCGCTGCTCCATTTGGTCCGCCACGGCGTACACGTTGACCTTCGCCGCGCCCGCGCCGTAGGCGAACACGCTCATCTCCGGATCGCCCAGGATGTCCAGCCCGAGGCCGCGGATGCCTGCCTGCAGCGCCCGCGTCGTCTCCATGACGGTGCGGGTCAGCTCTAGGTACCCGTCCATGCCGATGGCCTTCATCGCCGCCCAGGCCGCGGCGATGGGCCCGCCCGAGCGGGTGCCCAGCAGGCCCGGCGAAATGAAGATGCCGCCCGGCCAGTTCTCGTACACGAAAAACTGGTGCTTGAGGTAGTCCATGTTGCGATACAGCAGCACGGACGCGCCTTTGGCCGCGTAGCCGTACTTGTGCACGTCCGCGGCGATGGACGTAACGCCCGGCACCCGGAAATCGAAGGGCGGCACCGGATACCCCAGCCGCTCCATAAACGGCAGCATGAAACCGCCCAGGCAGGCGTCCACGTGCAGCGGCACGCCGCGTTCTTGCGCCAGGCGGCCGAGCTCGGCGATGGGATCCACCACGCCGTGCGGGTACGACGGCGCCGACCCGACGATCAGTATGGTGTTCCGGCTGATGCGCCGCGCGACCGCCTCCACGTCGGCGCGGAAGTCGTCCCGCAGGGGCACCCGCACCACGTCGACGCCGAAGTAGTGCGCCGCCTTCTCCCACGCCACGTGCGCCGACTCGGGCACGATCATCTCAGGGCGGCCTACGCGCCGGCCGAAGCGGGACGCCGCCCGCTCCCGGTACGCCAGGACAGCCAGCAAGCAGCTCTCGGTGCCGCCCGACGTCATGACGCCCACCACGTTGTCGTCCCCGCCCAGCAGCCGCGCCGTCATGCGCACCACTTCGTGCTCGAGGCGCCGCAAGCTGCGAAACGCCACCGGATTCAAGGCGTTCTCGGACATGAACATGGCGTACGCGTCGGCCAGAAACCGCGTATGTTCTTCGCCCAGGTAGTAGACGAGGCTCCACGTGCGGGAACGCCGGTAGTCCGCGTCGCCTTGCTTGAACGCCCGCAGCGCCTCCAGCACTTCCTCTTTCGGCATCCCCTTCTCGGGAATGACGGCTTGATCCC
Source organism: Bacillota bacterium (assembly GCA_017577945.1). NCBI lineage: Bacteria > Bacillati > Bacillota > Bacillota bacterium. The sequence continues at coordinate 96,689 of PKQS01000009.1, read as the reverse complement.
AATCCGGCAATGTTCACAACCTCCCGCAACGGCGCGCCCGGGCGCCGAGCTCCACTGCAGCCTCTGCCGGCCTCGGCCGGCCCTTCAGCTCAGCGCCCGCAGCGCGTAGGCCATGGCCACGCCGGCGAAATTGCCCATCGCGTAGCCGGCGATGCCGGCATACAGGCCCGGCAGCAGCACGGCCCGGTTTTTCAGCGCGTTGGCTACGCCCGGCACGAACGGCGGCGAGCAGATAAACGCCACCGACGTGATGATCACGGTGTCGGCGTCGATGCGGAACAAGCGCGCCAGCCCGGCGTGCAGGAAGAGCGAGCCGAAGACGGCTAGCCCCAGGAAGCCCAGCAGCGGCCAGTTCCAATGCTCCAGCAGCCCGCGGAAATCGGCCATGGAGCCGACCGCGATGCAGAACACGTAAATCAGGTACATTCCCGCCGCAAACGTGCGCTCGATGCGGCGCAAACGGGGCACAAACGAGGCGGCCACGGCCAGCGTCGTGATGGCCAGAATCGTCGCCGCGTCGGCGTGCTCCGGCGGAAACAGGCCGCCGATGCCCACCGACACGCCCACGATGGCGGCCGACACGCTGAAAGCGCCCAACAGCGGCACGAGCGTCCCGCGCCGCAGCAGGCCGTCGAACTGCTCGCTGACGCGGGCCTCCACATGCGCCGCGTTCGCTTGCTCCGCCGCGGCCGCGTCGTTGGGATCAAAGCGCGGCAGGAAACGGCTGAACAGCGGCTTAGCCAGGGCGGAAGCGAACAGCAAGTAGGACAGGCCGATGACGGTATCATACGTGTGGACTGCGATGTACAGATCCGCGTCCACCGCGAGCGCCGTGCGCAGGGCCGCCAGGTTGGGCGTGCCGCCCGTGTACAGCCCTACCGCCATCCCGCCCAGCTGCCACGCGCTCGGCAGCGCGTTCCGCAGGAGGAAAAAGCCGGCGCCCGCCGCCGTGACGACGGCGACAAAGCCCAGCGCCATGCTGATGGCGGTCTTGCCCGCCACGCGCCGCCACTCGCCGACGTTGACGGAAAAGAGCAAGAGCGGCAGGGCCAGCGCCACCGCCGCCGAACCAACCGTGTTTTTGACCTCGTCCACCGCAGGGCCCTCGGGCCCGACGACGCCGAGGATCAAGCCGACCAAGTAGCAGAGAATGACCGCGCCCAGCTTGTCGAGCCAGGCGTACTTGCCGCACAAATAGACCACGACGGCCGGCAAGAGCACGTAAGCCACAAGAAAAAAAGCGGAATCCATGGCAACTCTTCCTCTTCACGTTACGCGAAAGACGCCCGGGCGCGCACGCCGCTCGCCCGGCGCGTCTTTCTCCTTCTGCACCGTTTCGTCAAAACTCGCCGCTGACGCTCAGGCCCACCGCGACGCGCGTGCCCGCGCCGGCCAGGCCGAACTGGGTTAGCGGATCTCCGTATGTGTGCGAGATCGTCAACGACGGCCGGACCGACCGCCCGCCCGTGTACGCCAGCGTCACGCTGACGACGCCGGAGTCGTCCGACAAGCCGGCCAGCCAGAAGGCGGACGCCGAGACGTTCTTCAGCGCCCGGTGCGAACCGGTCGCCGAGAGCGCGGCGTAATGCCGGCCCCACCATTGCAAGTCCGCCGCCGACAGCTGCCCGAGTTGGAAAAGCCCGAACAGGCCCGGCCCGTGTTTTTCGAGAAACGCGTCGTCGTACCCTTCCCCGTTGTAGAAGTACTGGGCGGCCGCGGTCACCGTGAACCGGCCGTCGGGATCCGAGTACGACCCGCGGGCGCCGAGGCTAGCCTGAACGAACAGGGACTCGTGGTCTTCCACGACCGTGAGCCCAAAAGGTGCGAGCGGCGTCGCCGCCTCCCGGGCCAGCCGCTTGTCCGTGCCTCGGCTGAGCACCAGCTCGCCGAACAAGGCCAGCTTCCCGGCGCTGGTGGACAAGGTCGCCATCGCGCGCGGCGCGCGGTCTTCGCGATAAAACAAGCCGACGCCGATCTCCGCTCGCCCGGCGACGAACTCGGCTTTCGGCGCCAGCGCGATCCGGTAGCCGCCCGCGCCGTCGCCGTCGACCACGATATACCCGTACCAGTTGTTGCGACCGGCCGGCACGTGGACCCGCAGGGCCGTCGCACCCTCCCGCTCCGTCTCCGGATTGGCCGGGTCGATGCGGCCCGCGTTGATGACGTCCGCCGGGCTGAAGAAATAGCCGACGCCCCACTTGACCGTCTGCTTGCCGGCGCGGACAAACGCTCGCTCGCCCAGGACGAACTCCGCGAACAGCTCGTGCAGCGAGACGGCGGCCTTGGACGCGTTTTCACGCAAAACGCCGTCCAGTCGGACCTTGCCGAAGAAGTGCAAATCCCGGCTGGGCCGGGCGTCGACGAACAGCGAGCCGCCGTACGTCAGAGACTTCTCGAGCTCCTGGGCGGATGCGCCGCCCGCCGGCCACCGCCAGCCGCCCTCCAGCGCGGCGCGATACGTCCCGCCCATCTCGAGCCGATCCTGGACGAGAAACACTTCCTCCAGCGGCTGATCCGCCGTCTCCGCTTCGGTGATCAGTCCTCCGCCGAAGAGCGACTCCTCGTCGAGCCGCAGCCAGTCGCCGTCCGCACCCTGGCCGCCGAACAAGTCGCCGACAAACGGCGCCGCGCCCGAAACCCCGCCGTCTTGAGCCCACGCGGCGGGCGCCCAGACCGCGAAAAGCGCCGCCAGCAGCGCCCCGAGCCAGTAACTTCTGCGCCATGCCCTACGCATGCCCGCGCCTCCCCGCTACCGGCTGGCCCGCTCGATGAACGCTTTGGTGAACACCGTGTCGGGCAAGTCGCTGAGCGACACTTCGTCCAGCGTCACCTGCGCCCGGCGGCCCTGCACCAATTCGTCGACGAAGATCATCACGCGCGGGATGACCTTGTCGCCGACGCGGATGTAATTGGGAAACAGCGCGGTGCGCATGAGACGTTTCGTCAAGCTGTAGCTCTCCATCTTCAGCACCACGTTGGCGTCCTTGGCCACCCAGACCTTCAGGTACGGGTCGGAGACGTCGTCCCGCACCGCCTCCAGCTCGATAATGTGGACGTCATACGCGCCCAACGCGCCGGACTCGTAGCCGACGACCCGGTAGTCTTCGGACAACGAGCGGAACGAAAAGTCGTCGTTGCGAGCCGCGCTGCCGGCGAAGTTCTCCTTCAGCGACGTGTGCGAGAACTGCCGGCTTTCCGGGTCGTAAAACCACAAGTTGTCCCCGTCCATCAGGTAGCCTTGGCCCATCTGGATCCGCGGCTCTTCGATGAGCAGGAGGAACTTGTTTTCCCGGTCGCGGCGAAATTGGCGCACCACCATCTTCTCCGCGCCCTTTTCCGGGTCTTGCGTGATGATGGTCATCACGGCCGCAAAATCCCGGTCGCCGAAATTGCTTTGTTCGTCCACCGCCCGCAGGATGGCCTGTACATCCACCTCCTGGGCCAGCGCCGTCGCCGCGCACGACGCCAGCGCCAGGACCAGCGCTCCGATGAATAGCAGCCGCCTACGGCTCGTCATCCCCGTCGCCCCCCGTCAGTAATGGGCTCCCAGCGCCTTCACCGGCGGCAAGTTGGCCGCCGCGCTGGCCGGCAGCCACGCCGCCGCCAGGCAAATGCCCAGCACGATGGCCATATTCAGCGCCAGGTCGGCCGCCGTAATGTTCATCGTCACGTGGCCCGCCTCCAGGAAGAACTCAAACCCGCGCACGTGCGAAAAGTCCAGGCTCGACACGACGCCCGCGATGACGCCGGCGGCCAGCAGCCCGGCCGCGCCGCCCGCCAGCGCGATGAGCGCCGCCTCCCACAGGAAAATGCTGCGGACCATGCTCTTCTGCATGCCGAACGCCCGCATGGTGCCGATTTCGCGCGTCCGCTCGATGATGACCATGCGGAACGTGTTGGTGATGCCGATTGCGGTAATAAGCAGCAGCACGACGAAGATGCCGCGCGCGATGGCGTCCAGCACCGTCATGGCCGACACTACGGGCTGCATCAGCTCGTTCAGCGTCACCAGCGAAAACTTGGTGCCTTCCCACGGCTCTTCCACGAGCCGCACCGCGCCCTGGCCGAACAGCTGGCTGATGACGGCCATGCCCTCCTCTTCCATCTCGGCGCGGGACCGCCGCTGCGCCGCCGGGCGCTCCACCAGCGCGCCGGACTCCTGCAGCGCCGCATACAGCTGGTCCGCCACGGTGTCGATTTCGCGCACGTCCCGGACGACGACGCTGAACGTCTGGTACTCCCCCGGCGCCAGCCCCAGCAAGCTGTTCAAGTACTGAAGGCTCGTATACGCCGCGGTGAGGCCGAAGCCTTGCAGCTCCTCCGTCACGGCCGCCACCCGCAGCTCGCCCACGTTTTGCTGCCCCGTGATCGTCAGCAGGCGTACCAGCACCGTCTCGCCCACCATCACGCCAAGCCGCTCCGCCACCGACGCCGGCAAGATGACCGCCCGGGGATCCGTGGCCGCGTCGAAAACCGTCGTTCCCTCCCGGACGGCCAGCCCTTTGGCGAAGTCGGGCTCCGCGGCGAAGTCAACCCCCTCCAGCGCATACGTGACCGCCTTGGAGCCGAAGATGAACGTCGCCACCGCGGTGGAGCGACGGTGCACCGATACGACGCGGTCTTCTACCGCGGCCAGGGCGGCTTGCAGCCGCGCGTCGTCGCCGATGCGGTCCACCTCCCGCCGCCCATCCACCAGCTCGGTGCCGGTGATGAACACGTGCCCGCCCACCACGTACGCCAGGTTGTTCTTGATGTTGCTCACGGCGCCGGCCGTGAAGGCGTTCAGCAGCGTGATTACCATGAGGGAAAAAGCGATGGCGCCGCCCAGCAGCACCCCGCGCCGGCCCTGCCGGCGCGTATTCCGCAACGCGATGCGCACCACGGTCCACATAGGCTCTCACTCCTGCATCGCCTTGGCGGGTTCGGTCCGCATGGCGATGGAGACGGGGTAAACACTGGCCGCGGCGCCGATGGCCAGCACCAATGCCAGCGCTCCGGCGATGGCGCTCCAGGAAGGCCGCGGGTGCAGCACCTTTCCGCCGAACAGGATCTCGAAAAAGACGTTGGGCGCCTCGATGCCGGTCCAGTTCAGCACGGCCAGCGCCAGCAGGCCCAGCACGACGCCGGCGAGGCCGAACAGACCGGTGGTCATCAGCGTCTCCCAGAAGATCATGCGGCGCACGAAGGACTTCTGGGCCCCCAGCGCCCGCATGGTGCCGATTTCCGTCGTTCTCTCGGTGACGGAAATGACCAGCGTGTTGGTGATGACGAAGACGGCCACCACCGCGATGACCAGCACGACCACGTTGAACACCAGCTTGGTGCCGGTGGCCAGCAGCGCCACCGCCCCGGCGCCCGACAGCCAGTCGGACACCTCCACGTCGATGCCTTCCGCGTCGAAATGCCGCTGCAGCTCCGCGGCCACCGCTTCGGGCGACGCGCCTTCCTTCAGCCGCACCAGCAGGAAATGCCAGGCGCTGGACGCCGCCGCGGACCAAGTCTGATCGTCCTCTTCAACGCCGAGCGAAAGCGCACTCCACAGGACCTCTTCCCCGTCCTGCCCCGGTTCCGCGAATCCCGCGCCGCCCGGCTCCGCCAGTTCCACGAACAAGCCGCCGAACAGGCTGTCCAAGTCCCCGCCGAACAGCGCCTCCTCGTCCACCGCGCCCAAAAGCGCCGCCTCCAGCTCGCTCAGCTCCGCCTCGGACACGGCCGCCACGTTGAGGCCCGCCAGCGCTCGCACGTTGGTGATGTCCACCAGCGAGACCACGTCCAGCGCCGGATTGCCGTGCCGGAAGCGGAAAATGCCGCGAATGGGCACCTCCCGCACGCGCACCCCGCTCGTCGCGCTCATGCCCGTCAGCAGCACCGAGCTCCCGGGCACCACCTTCACCTCGCCGCTGCGCTCCAGGCGCGCCTTGACCCCCCGCTCGTTCAGCAAGATGCCCTCCTCGCCCGGCGCCAGCATGCGCCCCGCGACGATTTCGATGTTGTCCGGGAACATGCGCTCGTAATATACCGGGTCGATGCCGAACGCCTGCGTCAGGCTGCGCCGGCCCTCGTAGTCGACGAGCACCATGGCGACGGCTTGCGGGTTGACCGCTTCTACCGCCGGATGACCCGATACGTAAGCCAACACCTCCTCAAACCGCGGGATGGCGGGAATGAAGGTGTCGGCCGCGTCCATCCCCTGCACGCCCATGAGCGTGATGGTCGCGGAATGCCGGGCGGTGATCACGAGGTGCCCCGTGTAGCTGCGCACGTACGTCTGCTCGATGCCCCGCTCGGCGGTCTCCAGCAGCGAGTTGCCCAGGACGATGACCACCATGCCCACGGCCACGAGGCTGCCGATGATCAACGTCTTCGTCTTGTGGCGCAGCACGTTGCGGAAAGCGATCTTGGCCACGACGCTCATGACGCGCCGCCCGCCCCGGCGGCGTCACCGTGCGCTCGGCTTCCCACCGTTTGCTCCACGATCTGGCCGTCCTGAAGCCGAATCACGTGGTCGACCGCCGCCACGATGTTCGGGTCGTGGGTGGAAAAAATAAAGGTCGTGTGCAGCTCCTGATTCAGCTTGCGCATCAGCTCAATGATGGCTTGACCCGTCTTCGAGTCCAAATTAGCCGTCGGCTCGTCGGCCAGCACGATGGTGGGCTTGGTGGCCAGCGCTCGCGCGATGGCCACCCGCTGCCGCTGCCCGCCCGACAGCTCGCTGGGCCGGTGATGGCGATGCGACGCCAAGCCCGTCGCCTCCAGCAGGAATTCGATCCACTCCTGCATCTCCCGCCGGTTCGGGCGCTGCTTGCCCAACAGCAGCGGAAACTCCACGTTCTCGTACACGTCCAGCACGGGAATGAGGTTGAACGACTGGAAAATAAACCCCAGCTTCTTTTGCCGCAGCTCGGTCAGCTCCCGGTCGCTGAGCGAGCTGGTCTCGACGCCGTCGATGGTCACCGTGCCGGAGGTGGGCTTGTCGATGCAGCCGATCATGTTCAGGATCGTCGACTTGCCCGAGCCCGACGGCCCCGTCAGGGCGATGAAATCGCCTTTCTCCACGGCAAACGACACGCCGCGCACGGCATGCACCTGGGTCTTGCCCAACGGATACACCTTATGAACGTCTTTCAGCTCCACGACGATGGGTCCACCCGACACGCAAGCCGCCTCCCCCAAGGCGCGCCGCCGCTACTCCGCGTCCATCTGCCGCAGCCGCTGCGCCCGCCGGTCGTCCGACTGTTTCTTGATCGTCTGAACAATCTCCTGTTCGTGCGGCGCCAAGTCGCGCCCGTCCGGCTTCCACACCTTGACGCCCCGCACGATGGCGGCGCGGGACAAGATGTGCGTACCCGCCGGAACCGTGACGAAGATGAAGAACACCGTCAAGAGCTGCCGCACGCTGTTGACCGTCGAATGGCCCCAAAAGTAAAACACCGACGCCAGCAGGATGCAGATGAGCCCGAACGAGTTGATGGCCGACGTGGCGTGCAGGCGCGAATACGGGTCCTTCAGCCGGTGGAGCCCGACGGCCGTCACGATCGACAGCAGCATGCCCAAGGTCAGGAAAAAGCTAACGATGAACGATGTCATCGATGACGTGTCCCTTCTCCAGGTACTTGCCGACGACGACCGCCGTCAGGAAGGATAAGATGGCCAGCGCCAGCGCGATGTCGAACAGCGTCACCGACTCCAGCTTCATGGCCACCAGGACGCTGAGCGCGATGACGTGGGTCGCCACGGCGTCGGCGGCCACCACCCGGTCCGGCAGCGTGGGCCCCAGCAATACCCGCACGGCCGCCGCCACGATGGAGAGCGTCAGCACGACGATGCAAACATCCAGGTATATCTCCAGCGTCACATGAACACCTCCAGAATGTGGCGTTCGAACGCGTTCTTGAAAAACGCGGCCGCCTTGTGCGGATCGCCGGCCTCCAGCGCATGCACGTACAAGACTTTGCGATCGTTGGACAGCTCGATGGAAATGGAGCCCGGCGCCATGGTGATCATGCCCGCCAGCATCGTGATGGCCTCGTCGCTGGTCACATCCAGCGGCACGGCCACAAGGCCGGGGCTGATGGGCAGCTTCGGGTGCAGGATGAGATACGACACCCTAAGTCCCGAGCGCACCACCTCGGCGAAGAAAATGAGCGTCAGCTTGAGGAACGCCAGCACCCGGTGCATGTAAAACGGGTGCTCCAACCGCCGTACGGCGAAGTTGAGCACGACCATGCCGACGAAAAAGCCCACGACCAGGTTGTGCCACGAGAGCGTGTCCTGGAGCAGCGCCCACACGACGGCGATGACCAAGTTGACGACGAACTGCGTGATCACGGCGCGACCACCTCCAGAGCGGCCAGCAGGGCCTGAGCGCTGCTTTCGCCCAGCACCCCCGCCACGTACCAAGCCGGATGCATGAGCCAGCGTGCCGCAGCGTCGGCGTAGTCAATCAAGTACGACCCGCCCAAGCCCATGACCAGGCCGGCGGCCACCAGCGCCGCCCCCGGAGCCAGCAGCAGCCCATGCCCGCGCGCCGCCTTCAGCTGTTTGGACGGCAAACCGTCCTGCGGCCCCCAGTAGGCCATGCGGAAAATCTTAATCATCGAGAACAGCGTCAAGAAGCTGACGCCGACGGCCACCGCCGTGGCGAGATAGTGCCCGCCCAGGAAGCCCGCGTAAAACAGCGTCACCTTGCTGATGAAGCCGCTCATGGGCGGCACGCCCGCCAGCCCTAGCCCGCCGGCGAGGAACGTAAACGCCAGCGCGGGTGCACGGTGAATGACGCCCGACATTTTGCGCAAGTCCGCGGTGCCGGTGACCTGCTCTGTCGCGCCGGCGACCAGGAAGAGCGCCGGCTTGATAATCATGTTGAACATGATGTGCATGATGCCGCCGGCCAGCCCCGCCACGCTGAGCATGGCCAGGCCGAAGAGCATGTAGCCGATCTGGCTGACGATGTGAAACGCCAGCAGGCGCTTGACGTTCATCTGCGCGATGGCGCCCAGCACGCCGATGACCATTGTCAGCACCGCCAGCGCCATTAGGACCGCTTTGTGAGTGTACTCCACGTGGTGGATGAAAATCAGCGTAAAGACCCGGTACAGCGCGTACACGCCCACCTTGGTGCTGACCGCCGCCGACAGCGCGGCCACCGGCGTGGCCACTTCCCCGTAAGCGCGCGGCAACCAGAAGAAGAGCGGCACCATGGCGGCTTTGACGCCGAACGAGAACATGAACACGGCCGCGAGCGCCGCCGCGATGCGCTTGTCAGGCAGCGCCGCCACCTTCACCGCCAAATCCGCCATGTTCAGCGTTCCGGTCAGCGCGTACAGCCCGCCGATGCCGACCAGCAAGAACGCCGACGAGATCATGTTCAGCAGCACGAACTTGAACGACTCTTTCAGCTGCCCGGCCCGGCCGCCGTGGGAGAAGAGCAGGTACGACGAAATCAGGATGAGCTCAAAGAACACGTACAAGTTGAAAATGTCGCCGGTCATCAGCGCCCCGTTGACGGCGGCCACCAGAAACAGCAGCAGCGGATAGAAGAAATAGCGTTCCTTCTGGGGCCCCACGGACCCGAAGGCGAAGAAAAGCGAAGCCGCCGCGGTGATGGCACCCATCAGCATCAGCAGCGCGGCAAACAGGTCGACCGCGAAGACGATGCCGTACGGGGCCGGCCAGCCGCCCATTTCGTACACGATGAGCCCTTGGCTGCGCAGCGCGACGACCAGCCGGGCGCACACGAGCAGCAACAGGAGGACGGCCGACGCCGCGATGACGCGCTGCAGGCGCGTGCGGCGCGCCAACGGCAGCAGCGCGACGGCGGCGACGAACGGTATGAGCAGCGGCAAGAAGACGAAATGCTCACTCATGGGCGCCGTTCCCTTCGTCCTCGTGGCGAAGTTCATCCAAGTCGTCGGTGCCGGTCTCCTGGTACGTGCGGTACGCCAGCGCCAGCTGGAAAGCCGTCATCCCGAAGCCGATCACGATGGCCGTCAAGATGAGGGCCTGCGGCACCGGGTCTACGTACTCCTCCACGCCTTCGACCAGCACCGGCACCATGCCCTTGTTCAGGCCGCCGGAGAGAATCAGGGCCAAAAAGGTCCCGTAGCTGAGCAAGTTGCCGCCGACCACGACGCGCAGCATCGTCTTTTGCATCATCATGTACAAGCCGACGGCAAACAGCACGCCCACGAGAATGGCGACAATGGTCTCTATCGCGCCTCACTCCCTCGCCCGCGGCCGGCCGCGAACCGCCGCTCCACTACCAGCACCTTGGCGCTGCCGACCAGCGTCCCAATGACGACCCAGAAGACGCCGAAATCGAACAGCAACACCGTGCTCAGGTCAAACGTCACGCCGCCCGGCAGCGAAATGGTCCAGAACATCGACTTGAGAAACGGCTTTCCGAACAGCATGGGCAGCACGGCCGCGCTCAAGGAGCAAGCCAGGCCGAACATGGCCAGGGCGCGGTAGTAGCGGCCGTAGATGCGGTCGCCTTCTCTCGCGCCGAAGGCCATGTAGATGAGCAGCATGCCCGCGCTGGCCAGCAGGCCCCCGATGAACCCGCCGCCCGGGTGATTGTGGCCGCGGAAAAACATAAAGAACGCAAACGTCATGATGATGGGGTACGCCAGCCGCGCCGTCGTTTGCAGCAAAACGGAGCTCAATGATGGCCCCCCTTAAAGCGCAGGTTGGACAAGATGTACACGCCGAGGCCCGCCAGGGCCAGTACGGTAATTTCGAACATCGTATCAAACCCGCGGAAGTCCACGAGGATGACGTTGACGACGTTGGCGCCGTGGGCTTCGGGCAAGCTGTGGGCGATGTACCAGTCGGCCACCGCCCGTTCGGCGCGCAGCCCGCGCGTGCCCAGAAGGAGTAGCGTCACCGCCAGGCCCGCCGCCGCGGCCACCGCCACGTTGGCTCGCTTCGCCACCGGGTCGAACACGTCGGTCTTCAGCCGCGGCAAGTACACGAACACCATCAGGAACAGCAGCAGCGTCATGGGCTCCACGACCAACGACGTCAGCGCCAGGTCGGGCGCCCGGAACATGGTCCAGAGCATGACCAGCAAGGTACCGATGGAACCCATGGCCACTACCATCGCGACCCGCGTCTGAAAGCGCGGGACATGGACGGCGATGACCATCATCAGGACGGCCACGACCAGCTCGACCCACTGGAGCACGCCTCGCGGCGGCCAGTCAAACTGCAGGGGGAACGGCCCCACGACGGCGACGGTCAGCAGCAGCAGCGCGAGGAAAAAGCCGAGCATGTAGATGACGTAGTCGCGCGTGAAGCCGGTGAGCATGCGGCTCTCCACGACGTGCGCCGCCTGGCTCAGCGCGTCCAGCGACCAGTCGTACAGCCGGTTCGCGCTAGGCCGCGCCGGCAGCGCCGCCAGCGCGCGGTTCAGCGCATCGCCGGCCGCGTAGCCTGCCGCGCCCAGCGCGATGACGAGCGCCGACATGAGCAGCGGCGCATTCACCCCGTGCCAGAGCGCCAGGTGCGGCGTCTCCACAGGACCAAGAACCGCGTGCACCGCTGACGCCACCACCGGTTCATCGACCAGTCCCGGCGCCACGCCCAGCGCCACGGCCAGGGCCGCCAGCAGCGCGGGAGCTGCCCAGAGCCGGGCCGGCGCCTCGTGTACGGCGCGCCCGCTTAAGACGCTTTCCCCACTAGCCCTGGCAAAGAAGACGCCGTGCGAGATGCGCAGCGAGTAAATGAACGTGAGCGCGCTGCCCGCCACGGCCAGCACGGGGAACAGGGCCGTGAGGAAGCCACCGCCGGGAACGCCCGCCAGGACCGCTTCCGTCTCCAGCGACGCGGCGAAGAACATTTCTTTGCTCACGAACCCGTTCAGCGGCGGCACGCCGGCCAGCGCCAACGAAGCCACCGCGGCGATGGCCGCCGTCACGGGCATGGCGGCGCCCAGCCCTTTCAGCACCCGGATGTCGCGCGTGTGCGTCTCGTGGTCGACGATGCCGACCGTCATGAACAGCGCGGCCTTAAACACCGAGTGGTTGAGAATATGGAAGAACGCCGCGGCCGCCGCTTCCGGAGTGCCCCAGCCGAGCAGCGCCATAATGAGCCCGAGCTGGCTGATGGTCGAATAGGCCAGGATGGCCTTGAGATCCGTCTGCCGCAGCGCCCAGTACGAGCCGAGCACCAAGGAGCTCATGCCTACCAGGGACACGGCCAACGTCCAGCCCGGCGTGCCGCCCAAGATGCCGGACATGCGGGCCACCAGGTAAATGCCCGCCTTCACCATGGCCGCCGAGTGCAGGTAGGCACTAACGGGCGTCGGCGCCTCCATGGCGTTGGGAAGCCAGATGTGGAACGGCACTTGCGCCGACTTGGTGAACGCCCCGATCAGCACCAGCGCGAGAATGACCGGATAAAATGAGCTCGCCCGCAGCGCCTCGGCGCCAGCCAATAGCTGCGGCAACTCCGCGGAGCCCGTCACGAACAACATGAGCACGAAGCCGGTCAGCAGCGCCAGGCCGCCAGAACCCGTGACGAGCAGCGCCTTGAGCGCCCCGTAGCGGGACGCCTCCTTGTGATTCCAAAAGCCGATGAGCAGGAACGACGTGATGCTGGTCAGCTCCCAGAACAAGTACAGGAGCAGCACGTTGTCGGCCGTCACGACGCCCAGCATCGCGCCGACGAACAACGTCAAATAGGCGAAAAACTTGCCGTGGTCTTCGCCCTCGCCCAAGTACGAGCCGGCGTAAAACAGCACCAGCGCGCCGACGCCCGTAATCAGCAAGACGAACAACAGCGAAAGCCCGTCCAGGGAAAAGCTGAAGTTCACGTCAACACCGGCGCCGGCGGTCGACCACGAGCCGGGAAGCGAGAACCAGCGCTGCGTCCAGCGCAACACTTCGCCGCCGGCGACGCGGCCTGCGAGCGTCAAGAAGTACGCGAACAGCCCTGCCGGCCAGAGCGCCAGCACGCGCCCAAGACGCGTCCCAAACACCCGGTACAGCGCGGGCGCGGCCAACCCCAGCGCGACCGATGCCAGTACGGAGAAAGGCAGCATCCAACCCAACGCGTTCCTTCCCCTTCGTGCGGCGAGATTGCGAGGCTATGACACGCTTGTTCGCTGGGTGCTCCGGAACCTACGGCTTCCGGAAGGACAGGCTGAACTCGACCGATGGCACACAACCGGCCAACTTCTAATATTCAAGGCGCGGCGCCTACATCCTGCAAGGCGACGGCCGGGAGGTTATTCCAGCGCTTTGACCAGCCACTTGGCGGTCGCGAGGTTCGTGGCCACCGGCACGCCCTGCACGTCGCACAAGCGGAGCAGCGCGGCCACATCCGGCTCGTGGGGATGGGCCGTTAGTGGATCGCGCAGGAAGAAGACGACGTCGATGCGGCCCAGGGCAATCTCGCTGCCGATCTGCTGGTCGCCTCCCAGCGGGCCCGACAAATAACGGTGCACTTTCAGGCCCGTCCGCTCCTGGATGAGGGCGCCGGTCGTCCCCGTGGCCACCAGCTCGTGGCGCGCAAACGCGTCCCGGTGCCGCATGACGAACTCGACCAGCTCATCCTTCTTGCGGTCGTGGGCAATGAGTGCAACCCGCACAGTCGCTCCCCTCCTCTATCTCGCATTTTACAGATAAACGAGCCAAATGAGCGCCAGGCTCAGGGCCATGACCAACAAAAATAGAGGCAAGCCGATACGCACGAAATCCATAAACCGGTAGTTCCCGGGGCCCACCACCAGCGCGTTGACAGGCGACGACACGGGCGTCAGGAAAGCCGCCGAGCTGGCCAACGCTACCGCCATGCCGCACGCCTCGGCCGGCAAGTTCAGCTCGGCCGCCAGGGAGACGGCGACGGGCGCCATGAGCACGGCCGTGGCCGTGTTGGAGATGAACAAGCCGAAGAGAGCGGTGATGAGATATACGGCGGCCAGCGCCGCCAGCGGGCTGGCGCTTCCCACCAAGCCGCCGAGCGCTTGCGCGGCCAGCTCCACGCCGCCGGTCTTGTGCAGCGCGGCCGAAAACGGCAGCATGCCGGCGATCAGGAACACGGTCGGCCACTGAACGGCGCGATAGGCTCCCTCGAGGTCCACGCAACGAAAGAGGCCGAGCAAGAAACAACCAATCAGCCCCGCCACGACGTTGGGCACCGCGCCCGATACCATCAGCCCGACGACGAGGGCCAGCACCGCCACGGCCAGCGGAGCCCGCGAGGGCAGCGGCACCACTTCGTCGCGCTCGACCGGTACGTGCAAGACGATGAGCTCGTGCGGGTTGCACTGCAGCCGGTTGATGGCCTTCCACGGCCCCGCCACCAGCAGCGTGTCGCCCAGCTGCAACGGCTCATGCTGCACGTCGCCGGCGATGGGCTTTGTGCCCCGCTTGATGCCGATGACCGACAACTGGTGCCGCGTGCGGAAGCCGGCCGTCACCGCCGACTTGCCGATGAGGTTGGAGGTGGCGGGAATCATGAGCTCGGCCATGCCGACGGTTTGGGAGGCGTCGGCGAACTGCTCCAGCGCAATGGGCAGTGCGACCAGCCGGTGGCGCCGGCACAACTCGTTCAGCTCCCGGGCCGGCTCGCGGAAGTCGACGAACAAGGTATCGCCTGCCTGAAGCACCGTGGCGGCCGACGGCGCGACGATGTCGGACCCTAAGGGCCGCCGGCGCTCGATGGCCAGCACGTTGAAGCCAAAGGTGGCCCGCAGCCGCAGCTCATCCAGCCGGCGGCCCGCCCACGGCGATCCCGGAGCCACCTCCAGCCGCACTTCGCGCCCGACCAAGCCGTACTCTTCGGCCCACTCCGCCACCCGCGGCCGGCCGCGCAGCGCCTCGTCGGCCCGGGACGGCTCCGAGGCCAGCCAGCGGCGCGCGGCCACCATGTAAGTGATGGCGGCCAGCAAGATGGGCACGCCGAACAGCGTGAACGAAAAGAAACCAAAACCGTCGTAACCGGCCCGCTGCAGCTGGCCGTGGACGATGAGGTTGGGCGGCGTGGCGATGAGGGTCATCATGCCGCTGATGAGCGCGCCGACGCTGAGCGGCATCATCAGGCGGCCCGGCGGCACCCCGGCCCGGCGCGCCACCCGCAGCGCCGTAGGAATAAAGAGCGCGACTACACCCGTGGAGCTCATGAAGGAGCCGACGGCCGCGACGACCAGCATCAGCAGCGCGATGAGCCGCCGATCGTCGCTGCCCGCCCGGCGCGCGATAAAATCGCCCAGCTTCTGCGCGACGCCTGTGCGCACCAGCCCCTCGCCGACGACGAACAGCGCCGCGATGAGAATCACGTTCGGATCGCTGAAGCCTGCCAGCGCTTCATCGACGGGGACGACTCCCAGCAACGCCAGCAACGTCATCATGAGCAAGGCCACGACGTCCATCCGTGGCCTGTTGGCGGCGAACATCACGACGGTCGCGGCCAGCAGGCCCAATACGACGGCCAGGTCTTGATTCACCGGCGAGTCCGGCGCCGCATGACGCGCCTCCATTCCATGCACCCAAGCAATGTTCATAACTTCTTTGCCCCGGTGTGCGTTCCCTCGCCCCGCTCGGCGCGAGCCCTTTCCAGCCGCGGGCCGCCCAACCGGGCGAAAAATCTCACAAAAGCATTGACGCCCAGGCGTTCACGGATTACCTTAGAATTAGTGTTAGGGTAACCTAACAAGACCGTTTCTCGGCTCCGCAAACACGGGTGAAGGCGATCCTTTCCCCTATCGGAGCCGGTTCGCCCACATTTCGCACACGGAGAGGGATTCTTATGGCGCACAGGCGGTTTGTGACGCTGCTTCGGCGCAGCGTGTCGTCTCTTCTCGGCGTGTTCGCCCTGGGATTGGCCCTGGCGCTGGCGGCCGCACCGGCCGGCGCGCAGGAGAGCATCACAGTCGAGCATGCGCTCGGCACTACCGTCGTTCCCTACAAGCCGCAGCGCGTCGTCGTCTTCGATTTTGGCGTGCTGGATACGCTGGACGCGTTGGGGATCGAGGTCGCCGGGCTGCCCAAGGCCAACATTCCACCCTATCTCGCCAAGTACGGCGACGCGAAGTACGCCAACGTCGGCACGCTGCAGGAACCGGACTACGAAGCCATCGCCGCTCTCAAGCCCGACCTGATTATCATCTCGAGCCGCACGTCCGCTCACTACGACGGCCTGTCCCGCCTGGCGCCGACGATTTACATGGGCGTCCGCTTCGACGACTACTTCGGCTCGGTCAAAGACAACGTGCGCACGCTGGCTCGCCTTTTCGACGTGGAAGCGGCGGCCGAAGCCGAGCTGGCCAAGCTGGAGGCGGCCATCGAGCGGGTCCGTGCGGGGAGCGGAGGCCGCAGCGCCCTGGTGCTGCTCATCACGGGCGGCCGCGCCAGCGCCTTCGGTCCGGGCTCCCGCTACGGGTTCATCCACGACGAGTTCGGCCTCACGCCCGTGGACACCGCCATCCAAGCGTCCACCCACGGGCAGGTCATCTCGTGGGAGTACGTGCTCATGCGGGATCCGGATTACCTGTTCGTCATCGACCGCGACGCGGTGGTCGCGGGCGGCGCGGGCCCGAGCGCGCGGCAAGTGGTGGAGAACGAGCTGGTGCGCCTGACGCGGGCGTACCGCAACGGCAACATCGTGTACCTGGAGCCCAGCTACTGGTACTTGTCCGGCGGCGGCTTGCAGTCGCTGGCCCTGATGATCCAAGACATCGAGCAGGCTCTGCTGAAGACGGCGCCGTAACCCCGGGGCCCGCGGCGCGCGGGCCCCGCCGATGGGGCGTGTGACCGGGTGTCCGGAATGTCTTTGGACAAGCGCAACGCGCTGCAGCTGGCGGCCCTGGCGGCCACCTTGCTGGCTCTGTCGTTGGCCTCGCTCTTCGTGGGCGTTGCCGACATTTCGCCCGTCGATGCGCTGCTGTTCCGTCTTACCCCGATTCAGAAGCAGATCTTGGCCATCACCCGCGTTCCCCGGCTGTTGAGCGCCGTGATGGCCGGTGCGGCGCTGAGCATCGCGGGCCTCATTATGCAGCAGCTGACCCGCAACAAGTTCGTCTCGCCCACCACCGCGGGCACGATGGACGCGGCGCGCCTGGGCGTCCTGGTGGCGCTCATCGCGTTTCCGGGCGCAACGCTGCTGCAAAAAACCGCCATTGCCTTTGCGTTCGCCCTGGCGGGCACGTTCGCGTTCGTGCGCATCGTCGAGCGCATCAAGTTCAAGAACGCCACGTTCATCCCGCTGGTGGGACTCATGTTCGGCAACATCGTCAGCGCCGTCACGACCTCGGTCGCCTACCGGTATGACCTGCTGCAGAGCCTGGTGACGTGGCTGCACGGCGACTTTTCCATGATCCTGCGGGGCCGCTACGAAATGCTGTACGTCGGCGTACCGCTCATCCTCGTAGCCTACGTCTACGCCGACCGCTTCACCATCGCGGGGATGGGAGACAGCTTCGCCACCAATTTGGGGCTGAACTACCGCCACGTGGTCAACGTGGGCCTCGTCATCGTCGCGGCCGTCTCGGCCGCCGTGGTGCTGACCGTGGGGTCCCTGCCGTTTCTGGGGCTGGTGGTGCCCAACATCGTGACGCTGTACCGGGGCGACAACGTCAAGTACAACATCTTGCACGTGGCGCTGCTGGGCGCCGTCTTCGTCCTGGCCTGCGACACGCTGGGCCGCGTCATCATCTATCCCTACGAAGTGTCGGTGGGGCTGACCATGGGGATTCTGGGCAGCGGCTTGTTCCTGCTGATGCTCCTAAGGAGGAACGCGCGTGGAGCGCAGGCGGCCTGACGGAAAGCGGGTGGCGGCATGAGCGGACTCGTGTCCCGTGCACTGGTGAAGGAAGCCGTGGTCGGCCCGCGCGCGGGCGTGCGGGCGCGGCTGGCCGCGGTCGCCCTGGCGGCGCTAATCTTTCTCGCCTTGTATCTCGTGCTCAACATCCGGGGCGACTGGCAGTTCGCCGTGACGCGGCGCCTGCTGGTCGTCGGCGCCGTCGTCCTCGCCGCGGCGGCCACGGGCGGCGCGACGGTCATCTTCCAGACGCTTACCCACAACCACATCTTGACGCCCAGCGTCATCGGCCTGGATTCCCTGTACGTGCTCATGCAGACGCTGGTCGTGTTCGCTCTCGGCGCCGCCAGCCCGGCCTGGACCGACGCCACCGTCCACTTCCTGCTGTCGACCGCGCTGCTGGTGCTGTTCGCGGGGCTCTTGTACCAGCGCTTGTTCCGCAGCGAGCGGCACAACGTCTACGTCGTGCTGCTCATCGGCCTCATCGCGGGCACGTTTTTCCAGAGCGTCGCGTCGTTCTTGCAGATGATCCTCGACCCCAACGAGTTTCTCATCACCCAAAGCCGCCTGTTCGCCACGTTCAACAACGTGCGGGCGCCGGCGCTGGCGCTGGCCGCCGGGGCGCTGGCCCTGGCGGCGCTGTACGCGGCGCCGTATTGCAAGTACCTGGACGTGCTCGGGCTGGGCCGCGAGCACGCGATCAACCTGGGCGTCGACTACAACCGGGTCGTGAGGCGGCTGTGGCTGGCGGTCATCTTGCTGACCGCCGTCACGACGGCGCTGGTAGGCCCCATCACATTCCTGGGCCTGCTGGCGGTGAGCCTGGCCCGCCAGCTGCTGCGCGACTATCGTCACGCCACGCTGCTTCCGGGCACGTTTCTCGTCGGCACCGCGCTGCTGGGCGGGGGCCTGCTGCTGGTGGAACGGCTGCTCGTGTTTGCGGTACCGGTCAGCGTCATCGTCAACCTGGCCGGCGGGGTGTATTTCCTCTACCTCGTGCTGAAGGAGAGTCAGGCATGATCCAGGTTCGTCAGGTTTCCAAGCGGTACGGCTCGTTGCTGGCGGTGGACAACGTCACGGTGGACATCAAGAAGAACCGCATCACGTCGCTCATCGGGCCCAACGGCGCGGGCAAGAGCACCCTGCTGTCCGTCATCAGCCGGCTCGTGCCCATGGACGCCGGCGACGTCCTCATCGAAGGGCGGTCGGTGCGGCGGTGGAACAGCACCGAGCTGGCCCGCACGGTCGCCATTCTGAAACAGAGCAACCACCTGAACCTGCGGCTCACCGTGCGAGAGCTGGTCAGCTTCGGCCGTTTCCCCTACTCCCAGGGCCGCCTGACCAAGGCGGACCTCGAACACGTCGACCGCGCCATCGAGTACTTGAACCTGGGCGACCTGCAGCACAAGTTCCTGGACGAGCTGAGCGGCGGCGAACGGCAGCGGGCGTTCATCGCCATGGTGGTGGCGCAGGACACGGACTACATTTTGCTCGACGAGCCCCTGAACAACCTGGACATGAAGCACGCGGTGCACATCATGCAGGTGCTGCGGCAGCTGGTGGACGACATGGGCAAGACCGTGGTGCTGGTGCTTCACGACATCAACTTCGCCTCCAGCTTCTCCGACGACATCGTCGCCATGAAAAACGGGCGCCTTGTGGCGTGCGGCTCGGTGGACGAGATTATCCGCGGCGACGTGTTGCACCGCGTGTACGAAATGCAATTCGACATCCACGAGTTCGACCGGTGCAAGGTCTGCCTCTACTTCCTGCCCCAGCTGACGAATGGCCGCACGCGGGCGCCGGCGGATGGGACGATTGACACCGCCATGCCGGTCTCGCGCCACTAGATTTGCGGGACGGAATCCGATAGGGTAGGGAGAAGAGAACCGGAACGGTTTAGGAGGCTGAAACGTGGAAGTCTACGATATCACTATCGTCGGAGGCGGCCCGGTCGGCTTGTTCGGCGCGTTTTACGCCGGGCTGCGGGGCATGAAAACGAAACTCATTGAAGCGCTGCCGCAGCTGGGCGGCCAGCTCACCGCCATCTATCCGGAGAAATACATCTTCGACGTCGGCGGTCACCAGGCGATTTTGGCCAAAGATTTGGTGGCGCAGTTGATTAAGCAGGCCACGCAGTTCAATCCGACCATCGTGCTCGGGCAGGAAGTGGAAGAGCTCGAGCGGGTCGGCGATGTGTGGAAGCTCAAGACCGCCCAGGAGGAGCACTACAGCAAGACCGTCCTCATCACCGTCGGCATGGGCGCCTTCTCGCCTAAGAAGCCGCCGCTGCCGGACGTGGAAAAGTACGAGAACGGCAAGGGCGTCGATTATCTTGTCCACCGCGTGGAAGATTACCGCGGCAAGCGGGTCCTGGTGGTGGGCGGCGGCGACAGCGCCGTAGACTGGGCCAACATGCTGGAGCCCGTGGCCGCGTCGGTCACCCTCATCCACCGGCGGGATACCTTCCGCGCCCACGAGGCGTCGGTGGAAAAGCTGCGCCGCTCTTCGGTCGTCATCAAGACGCCGTATGAGGCCAAAGCGCTGCACGGCGAGGATCGGCTGGAAGCGGTGACCATCATCAACAACAAGACGAAGGAAGAAGAGACGCTGCCGGTGGACGCCTGCATCTTCGCTCTGGGCTTCACGCCGGATCTCAGCAAGGTGGCGCGCTGGGGCCTGGAGCTGAAAGACGACGCCATCGTCGTCAAGAACTTCAAGATGGAAACGAACTTGCCGGGCGTCTTCGCGGCGGGCGACATCGCCGGCTACGACGGCAAGATCAAGCTCATCGCGACCGGTTTCGGCGAAGTGGTCAACGCCGTCAACCACGCGGCCGCGCTGCTGGATTCGTCGCACCGCGCCCAGCCCATCCACTCGTCGGCGCGCTCGGACCTGAAGCCGATGGACAACTAAGCGCTGGGCGGACGCAGGCAATCGCTCGCCGGCGGCGGTCCTCCGAGCGAAAGATGACGGGGCGGGTCCCCCGCAAAGGGCGGACCCGCCCCGAAATTTTTCTCGGCCGTCAAAATCGATCTTCACATTTTGGCGCATCCGTGATACAGTGCAGTCTTGTGGGCTTTGCGTTTCGCCGGCCCGAGCAGAAGAGGAGGTGCGACAGGATGACGCGCATGGAAGCCAAGCTGCAGGAAATCTGGGGCGTCAGCACGCTGACGTTCTGCAAGCAGTGCGGGGTTCCCACGCTGTTCAGCGCCTGCGGCCATCGCGACGCCGCGCCATGGAGCGCGCTGAACGAGCGGCAGCGCATGCAGGTGCGCCGCCAGGCCATGGCCAAAGCCAAGGCGCAGCGCGGCCTGAAGACGGTGTTCACCGCGGTCGGCTGATTAGGCGCCGCGGTGAACACGTTTTTGGCCCGCCCTTCCTACCGCCACACCCTCAGGATGCGCCGCTCGAGCCGCTCCTTGATCTCGGCGGTCACCTCGTCCGGATCCTCCGCCTCCAACGCATGCACGTACAAGTACCGGCCGTCTTCGGACAAGTCAATGGTGAACGTCCCGGGCGCCATGGTAATCATCCCGGCCAACGTGGCCACGGCGCCGGGGCTTTGGACGTCCAACGGCACTCGGACGATGCCTGGACTGACGGGCAGCCGGGGGTGCAGGATCAAGTACGACACCCGCAAGGCCGACCGGCCCACTTCGTAGAAGTAAGCGCCCAGCAGAACCGCCGCCGCCCAGACGACGCGGGGATAAAACGGCGACCGCTGCTCGGCGGCTAGGAAATATAGGACCAGCAAGCCGGCCGCGTACCCCATGAGGAAGCTGCGCCACGTCGGATGCGGCTGCAGGAACGTCCAGACGAATGCGATGATGACGTTGATCAAGAACTGGTTGACCACCGGGCTCCCCCTCGACCGCGCGCTGGCCCGCGAGTTGGTGGCGCACCGTGAAGCCGCCTCCACCCTTCCCCGCGGATGACGACCTTGCGGTAGGGAAAGAATGGCACCGCGACGAAGACAACGAGGCGCAAGGCGAATCACCCGGGCGAGAGCCGTGCAAGGAGCGTCACGAGCGCATGATCCGGCTGGACAAGCAGTCTTTAAGGCCCTACATTATTCTCGGAATCGTCGCGGTTTTGCTTTACCTTTTTTTCGTCTACGTGTCGCCGCTGCTGCTGCCGTTTCTTCTGGCGCTGGCGCTGGCCGTCCTGGTGGACCGGCCGGTGCGCTGGCTGGAAAGCCGCCGCGTTCCGCGGTCGCTCGCCATCGCGCTGGTCTTGGGCGTGGTGCTGCTGCTGCTGGCGGTGCTGCTCGTGATCGGCATGGCGACGCTGACCGTAGAGGTAGCGCAGCTGTCGCGGGCGGTGCCGGGCCTGGCGCTGCAAGTGCTGCAGATGGTGGACGGCGTGGTGGGCTTCCTTGAACGCTACTTCGAGGAAGTACCGCCGTACCTGTCAGATTTTATGCGCCAGCAGGGCGAAGTGGTCATGCAGTGGCTGTCTCTGCTGACCCGGCAGCTTTTTGAGCTCGTGGGCCAGTGGACGTTTCAGGGGATCCCGAACTTGGCCTTCGTGCTGCTGGTGACGGGCGTGGCGACGTTCCTGATGAGCCGCGATCGGGAGCGCATCTTGGCCTTTCTCCCCCAACTCGTCCCGCGGCCGTGGCGCGCCAAGACCGTCGAGGTGGTCGCGGGGTTCACCCGCTCGGCCATCGGCTTTTTCAACGCCCTGGTGGTGCTGGTTTCCATCACCGCGGCCGTTACCGTCGTCGTGCTGCAGCTTCTGGGATCCCAATACGCGCTGCTCATCGGCATTTTCACGGGCTTGCTGGACGTGCTGCCCGTCGTCGGGCCGGGCCTCGTGTTCCTGCCGTGGGCCGCGTATCACCTGCTGGCGGGCGACACGGTTTTCGGCTTGTGGCTCCTGGCCACGTACGCCGTGCTGGTCGTGGGCCGCACCATTTTGGAGCCGCGCGTCATCGGCGAGCGCATCGGCATTCACCCGCTGGCCACGCTCATTTCGCTCTACGTCGGCCTAAAGCTGTTCGGGGTCGCCGGCTTTATCATTGGGCCCCTCATCGCCATCATCCTCGTCTCGCTGGCTCGGTCCGGCATTGTCGACCTGGACAACGGCAGCCGCGAGCCCGAGGAAGCGGCTCCGTAGCTTTCCGCCTTCGTTCCGCCTATGTTGAAGGCTGGGTTGAGCCGCTCTTGCGCTACGCGAAAGGGCGTGGAAAAGCTGCTGGACAAGCGGATCCGAACGTGTGGATCTGGTTCGGCACGTTCCCCTTCTTCCCATGCAGCCCGGACCCCGAACACCAGCGCACCTGGCTGCGGGTGAAGCAGACGGCCAACACCACCATCCGCAACGACCCCGACCGCCGCCTACGCCTCAACATCGACGCCATGACGGGCAACATCCGGGTCACCGACTTCGGCAATCCGGCGCCCCTGGGCAACATCTTCGACGGCGAAAAAAAGCAGGCACGCAGCGACGCTGCGTGCCTGTAAGAGCTCGCGTCCAGGCGCTGAGAGTTGTGCGGCGGCTTCGAGGAGTTGCGTACGGCGCAGCCGGACGCGAAAGCCTGCGACGTCGTGCAAAGGTCTATATCAGTACGGCTTCAAGCCCGGCACGGTCATGCTCAAATCGCTGATGAGCTTGACCAGCGCGGGCGTGTACGCGATGGCCACCAGCAGCACCGCCGCGCCGGCCCAGACCGTGTAGCGATCGAGCCAAGCCGGCATCTTCGCGCCCTCATCGATAAGGGGCTCCGCCACCGGCACCTCCACCTGCTTCTCCGCCTTCGGCGCCAACCACAGCGACGCCAGCATGTTGATGAAGAACAGGAACCCGCTGATCGTCAGGATGACGCCGCCGATGGCGGTGAACCAGGACGGCAACACCCACTCGTCCATGAAGTACGGAGCCGAGCCCAGCGCCGTGCGCCGCGGCGCGCCCAGCATGCCCGCCCAGCTCATGCCGCGAGACATGATGGTCATGCCGATGAACCACAGCCACGCCTGCACGACACCCATCTTGGCGCTGAACAGCCGCCGCCCGGTCAGGTGCGGCACCAGCCAGTAGACGATGCCCATGAAGGTCAGCGCCACCGCGGTGCCCACCGTCAGGTGGAAGTGGCCGGGCACGAACAGGGTGTTGTGGACGACCAGGTTCATGTTATAGGAAGCGTTGATCAAACCGCTGATCCCGCCCAGCGCAAACAGCACCATGGCCAAAAGCTGCGCCGTGACCGACGGGTCGTTCCACGGCAGCTTGGTGACCCAGCCCAGCAGGCCTTTGCCGCCCCGCGCCCGTCCGCCGGTCTCCAGCGACGCCAGCACGGTGAAGGCCGTCATCACGCTGGGCATGAACACCGCAAAGGTGAGGATGAAGTGGATGTACTTGTAGCCTTCGGCGACGCCGGGGTCCACGTACTGATGGTGGAAGCCCACGGGCAGCGACAGCGGAATGAACAGCAAGAACGCCAGCCGCGCCAGCGGCTCGCTGAACAGCTTGCCGCCCACCTGCTTAGGCAGCATGAAGTACCAGGAAAGGTACGCCGGCAGAAGCCAGAAGTAAACGATGGGGTGGCCCGACATCCAGAACAGCGTCCGGTTGAAAAGCACGTCCACGCCCGGAATCAGGTCGAGCGACCACGGCAGCAAGATGCCGACGAACAAAACCGCCAACGGGATCGACGCCAGCCCCCACATCAGGAGCGTCGCCAGCGCGCCGAACGCCAGCAGCGGCGTGCGCTGGCCCGGATTCTCCTTGCGCCACTGCAGGACCATGCGGCCGACGATGAGCAGCTGGAGCCATGTGCCCACCACAACCAGGGCGAGGCCCAGGTAGAACGTCCAGTGCGCCTCCAGCGGCGAATACGCCGTATACAGGACCGACGCCTGGTTGGTGAAGACCGCGTAGTCCGTCAGCAGCAGGCCGATGGTCATGACGCAGAAGGTAAGCCAGCCCAGGCGCAGGTTGATGGGCTTCTTCAGCGACGTCGACGTCACGAAGAGCAAAAAGCCGGCGATAAAGAACGTGGTGAACACCAGGACGTTGAAGACGCCGTGGATCGTCAACCCCTGGTAATAGTGACGCACGATGGGGATGACCCGGTACAGGTCGATCCCGGCGTGCTGCATGCCCTGCATGAAGCCGAGGAACAGCCCCACCATCAGGTGGGCGAAGCCGATGAGGATAAACGACAGGTACAGGTTCCGCTCCGACCGCGGCATCTCATATTGCTTAATCGCCGCCAGGCTCATCTCCCTACTCCTCCACGATGACGCGGCCGCTCATGAAGTGGTGGCCGGCGCCGCAGTACTCATGGCACACGAACACGTACTCGCCGGGCTTGTCGAAGGTGTACGTGACCTTGGCCACGTGGCCCGGGAAGATCATGGTGCTGACCGTCGTGTTCTGGATCTTGATGCCATGGGTGATGTCGTCGCTGTGGATGTAGAACGTCACCGTCGAACCGGCCGGAATACGGATTTCCCGCGGTTCAAACGACCACACCCGCGCCCGCATGTTCACTTCGTAGCGGCGGGGCGCCAGCTCGCGAATCCAGCCTTTGTTGATGTCGTACTCCCCGCCCGCCTGCGCGATGGGGATCGTCTGCTCGGCGATGCCCGGCAGGCGCACGCCCAAGAACACCGCGGCCACCGTCAGCGCCGCGGCAAAGACGACGAGCAGCCCGCCGGCGAACCGTATCCAGTTGCGTTCATAGCGGTCGATGTGCATACCCTCATCTCCTAATCAGCATTTCGATGTACCCGTAGACCCACAGTCCCGTAAGAACCAGCGCGTACCCCAGCAGAATCGCCCACGTCCCCCGCGGCGTCTCGACGTCCGCCGCTTCCGCCGGGCGTGCCTGCAGGGCCTGCTCCTCCGGACGCGTCTCGGGCGCCATGCAGCCTCCTCCTTCCCGCATCCTGCAACGTCCGTGCTTTATCACCACACGCGGCGTTACCGCGGGTAGCACAAGAACAGGTGCGCCGCCTTGTACAGCGCTCTCTCGGCGCCCTGCGCCTTCACCTCGGCCGCCAACAACGAAATGTCCCGCAGCAGCGACCGCTCGTCGGCGCTGCGGACGCCGTACCGCCCCCGCACCCAGCCTTGATCGTCCACCAGCACCAGCGTCGGCTCGTAGCTGACCCGCTGCCCTGGCTCCGGCTGCGGGCCCACGTAGACGCCCATGCCTGCGCCGACCGCAAACCGCACGGCGGCGGGCGCCGCCATCAGGAGCGAAGCGCCGGTTGCTTTCAGAATGGGAAGCCGGGTAGCGAGGGAACGAATGGACTGGAGGTCGTCGTTGACGGGGTCGGGGGTAATCCAGGCGATGCGGGCGTACGGCAGAGCATCCTCGGCCTCGAGTCGGGCGTATACGGACTCCAGCAGCCGCTCGGCCCTGGCCACCGCCGCTTCGTCCCAGGCGGCGACGACGACGTAGACGTTGATCGCACCGGCCCCGTCGGGATACCGGTACACGTCGCCGTTTTGGTCGTGCATTTCAAACGGGACCGCCGTCTGCAGCCGCGGCAACACTTGGATCGGCTGGCCGATGGCGAAGTACCCTACGCCGCCCACGATGAGAGCGAAGGTGATCGCGAGCGCGATTTTCGTGCCGCGCTTCATGCGATGGCCTCCCCACCAACCCCGCTCTGCACACAGCCTTCGCCGGACGATGTCTAAGAATGATTGTCAGAAACAATCGTAATCTGTACCAGGGGACTAAGTCCCCGGGGTGTGACGGCGTTTGTCACGTGTCATTTATCAGGTTTGGGATAAATGTCCCAGCAGGAAAAGGACGAAAGAGCCGCCGCGCCGGCGTTGCGGGCCTTATTGCCGGAGCGGCGGCTCCAGGGGGGATGAGCGGGAAAGCATGACGCCGTGAGCCGCGCTCACAGCGTCGCGCCGTCCAGGATGTACACGTCGATGGAACCGTTGCCGGATCGAGCCCGCAGCTCGGACCCGCCGCGGCCGATGCGCCCGACGAACTGATCAGGCCGCTCCACGGCCGCAACGGCGTCGCCGTGCAGCCGCACACGCCCGTTGCCGGACGCCAGGTCCAGCGCCACGTCCGCCGAGTCCAGGAAAAGCGTGACGTTGCCGGCGCTGGTGTCCACGTGGAACTTGGCCGCCTCCGCCAGCCCCGCCCGGATGCGGACGGAACCGTTCAGCGTGCGGGCCGATCCTTGCCCTAGCAGGACCGAGTCGCGCACGTCGATGCTGCCGTTGTCCGTGTAGGCCGTCAGCACCGCCTCCGCGCCGTCCACGTCAATCGCTCCGTTGACCGTGCGAATCGCCAGCGAGCCCGTGTGCGAACGGATCGTAATCGGTCCGGTCGTCGTCTCCACCACGGCGTCGCCGTGCAAGCCGACGGCCGTCACGGGCCCCTCGGTGGTGCGCAGCTCCACCTTGCCTTGCCACGCGGCCGGCACCCAAACGTAGAAGTCCACACTCACCACGTTCCAGTTTCTCAGCGACTCGGGCAAGAACGCCGCCGCGGCCACGCCCTCCGCGGTCCTGGCCACGTCGACCTTGACTTGCTCCGCATAGCGCCGCGCCTGGGCATCCGTCAGGGCCCGGGCTCTGACGACCGCCTCCACGGCCACCTGATCGCCGTCCCACGTTGCGCACTCGATGCGCCCGGTGGTCGTCTCGACCCGCAGCGTTTCCCCGTCATAGATAGGCAGCGACGCCTGCGTGCGAATGCCTTCATCGCGCGCCGCAATCCGCAGCTGCGTCAGGCCGATGATGAAACCGAGAAAGGAAATGCCGATGACGACGGCGATGACCGCCGTTTGCCACGACAACTTGCTCCCCCGCGCCACGGGACCCCCTCCGTGTTTCGCCGTGCAATACCGTTTTTTCCGTATTCCAGCTTAACGGAATCGAACATGGCCCGGCACGGACGAACGTCCCCGGCGCGCAGCCGAATGTCCCGAACCTGGGCAAGGCTCGCGCCGAGGCACCAGCCTGCCCGGAGGCGCCGGCCTGCGGCCGGATGGCAGCCTTCCCCGGACCGGCCGCGGTTGCCGGGGCGGCGCTCAAGTGGTACGTTGAAAGTATGAAGACCGATATGGACCTTCTGGCCGCGGTGAAACCCGGCTTTACGACCATCAGCCCCAGCCGCGACGTCGTGGCGTCGTTCGACCGGGAAGGGCGGCTGTTTTCGTTCGTGGAGGGCGGCCTCACGTACCGCCGAACGCTGGCTTCGGAAGTCGAGGTGCGGCGGCGCGACGAGGAATCACGCCTCGGCGGGCGGGCGCCGCGCCTGCGTCGCCGCCTGGGCCGTGCCGAGACGCTGGCGGTGTTCGCCCGGGCGCTGGAGACGGCGGCCGCCGTCCGGCCCTTGGCCGCAGGAGAACTGCGGCGGCGCCTGGAGGAAGAAATTTTGCCCTGGACCCCGGAGGCGCTGCTGGCGGAGGCTGAGCGATTTCGCCGCGTCTACAAACCCATCTCCATCTTGCCGCCCGACCAGTACCTCAGCGTCGTGCTGCAAGCCACCGAAGGCTGCACGTGGAACCGCTGCACGTTCTGCACGTTTTACCAGGACCGGCCGTTTCACGTGAAAAGCGAGGACGAATTCCAGCGCCATGTGGACGAGGTGCGGGCGTTCCTCGGGCGCGGCGTCCTCATGCGCAAAAGCGTCTTCCTGGGCGACGGCAACGCGCTGGCGTTGACCCAGCGCCGCCTCGTCCCCCTGTTCGAGATCACCCGGGCCGCCTTTCCGGAGATGCCTATTTACAGCTTCATCGACGTCTACACCGGCGAGAGGAAAACCGTAGCCGACTGGCGCGAGCTGGCCGCCCTCGGCCTGCGCCGCGTCTATATCGGGATGGAGACGGGGCTGGACGAGCTGTTGCGGCTGCTCAACAAGCCCGGCTCGCGGGACGAGCTGGTGGACTTCGTGGCGCGGCTGAAAGCGGCCGGAGTCCTCGTGGGCCTCATCGTCATGATCGGCGTCGGGGGTCTCGAATACCGCGAAGCCCATGCGGAAGCGACCCTCGCCACGCTGGAAACGCTGCCCCTCGGCCCCGGCGATCTCGTCTACATTTCGCCTTTCATCGAACACCCCGCCTCAGTGTACGCCGCACAGCGCCAGGCTATGGGCCTTACGCCCATGAGCGAAGAGGACATCGAAGAAGAGCTGCAGCGCTGGGCCCGGCGCCTGCGAGCCGCCGGCCTCAAAGCGGCCCGCTACGATATCCGGGAGTTCTTGTACTGACGCGCAGCGCTTGCCCGGCGCGGCGCAGGCCCCACATCTTCCCTCGCCCGGCTGGCCATACTATCCACTTGGATACAAGCCACAACGCCGGGAAAAGGGGTGCCCAGGTGGAACTCAAGGACAAGGTGGCCGTCATCACGGGCGCGGCGCTCGGCATCGGCAAGGCGACGGCGAAGCGGTTCGCGGAGGAAGGCGCCAAGTTGGTGCTGGTGGACATCCGGCGGGGCGACTTGGAGGCCGCCGCGAAAGAGCTGGGTCTAAAGCCCGAGCAGTACGAGCTCGTCGAAGCGGACGTATCGAAAGAGGCGGACACGGAGAAGTACGTGCGAGCCGCCAAGGCGAAGTTCGGACGCATCGACGTCTTCTTCAACAACGCCGGCATCGAAGGTGAGATTCATCCCATCGTCGAGCAGCCGGTGGAAAACATCGAGCGGGTCCTCGCGGTGAACGTGAAAGGTGTCTTGCTGGGGCTGAAGCACGTCATGCGCGTCATGATGGAGCAGCGGTCGGGCTCCATTATCAACATGTCTTCCATTGCCGGCTGGATCGGCGCCGCGGGCCTGGCGCCGTACGTCGCTTCCAAGCACGCCGTCATCGGCGCGACCAAGTCCGCGGCCATCGAAGGCGTCGAGTACGGCATCCGGGTCAACGCGGTAAGCCCCGGACCCATCGAGACGCGCATGATGCGCTCCATCGAGGAAGGCCAGGCGCCGGGTCAAGCCGAGGCGGCGAAACAGGCGTACACCGCGGCCATTCCGATGAAGCGCTACGGCTTGCCCGAGGAAGTGGCCGAACTGGTGCTGTTCCTCGCCTCGGACCGCTCCAGCTACATCACCGGTGCCACGTATCTCATCGACGGCGGACAAGTGGCGACGTAAACCGCCGGCTGCCGGCGCAGGCAGTCCCGCCGGCGGTTCCGCCCGCCGTTTCGGCGTATCTACGGCAGAGTCGGCGCCTCGGCCTTGCGGCTGCGGGCGCCGCTTTTCGTTGGTTCCCTTCCTTCCCTACCTTCCCTGGCCGGTCCGCCGGCGCCCGCTCGGCACGCTCTTTGCCTCTGACGTTCAAGAATGTGGCTTCTTGACGTTCATAAATATGGCTTTTTCACCTTCAAAAATGGGACTTTTCCCCCTATCGGCTTGGCGCGCGGTTCGGATAAAATTGAGGCGTTCCGAGACTAACCAAAATTCGTTGCCTGCGGCACCGGGCACGCAAACACTGCAGGAGGTGGCACCCGTGGAACTGAAGGACAAAGTTGCAATCATTACTGGCGCCGCCGGCGGGATCGGCAAGGCCACGGCCAAGCTGTTCGCCGAAGAAGGGGCGAAGGTCGTTCTCGTCGACTTGAAGATGGAGGCGCTGGAGGAGACGGCCAAGGAACTGGGCCTGAAGGAGGACCAGTACCTGCTGGTCGCGGCCGACGTCACGAAGGAAGAAGACGTCATCAACTTCGTCAAGCAGACGAAGGAAAAGTTCGGCCGCATCGACGTGCTGGTCAACAACGCGGGCATCGAGGGGAAGGTCGCGCCGCTCATCGAGCAGACGGCCGAGAACCTGGACAAGGTCCTGAACGTCAACGTCAAAGGCGTCTTCTTCGGCATGAAGCACGTGCTGCCCACCATGATTGAGCAAAAGTCCGGCTCGATCATCAACTTGTCGTCCATCGCGGGCTGGATCGGCTTCCCCGGCCTCGCGCCGTACGTCGCGTCCAAGCACGCCGTCATCGGCCTCACCAAGAACGCGGCGCTGGAAGTCGCGCAAACCGGCGTGCGCGTCAACGCGATCAGCCCGGCCCCCATCGAAACCCGCATGATGAGGGCCGTCGAGGAAGGCGCGGCTCCGGGCAAGGCCGAAGAGATGAAGAAGACGTTCACCGAAGCCATCCCGATGAAGCGGTACGGCCAGCCCGAAGAGGTGGCACAGCTGTTGTTGTTCCTGGCTTCGGACCGGTCGAAGTACATCACCGGCGCCACCTATCTCATCGACGGCGGTTACGTCGCCCAGTAACGCCACCGACGGCTTTGTGCCGCGACGCACGCACTCCGTCGTCCCCAGCCGGGCCGGCGGGCGGCGCCCGACTCGCCGCACGCAATCCCCGTCTGCCTGCACCGGGCGCCGCGCCGCCGGCCGGCGTATCTTGTGATGACCGGCGAATTCGTCTACTGATCTGCCAATGGGCCTAACCGGCGGTCATTCCAGCTTGGCCGTCCCCTCTCGTCCCGACCGCGACGGCTCCGCTCGCCGCCCCGCCTGCCGCAAGGGACGGCTGCCGAGCATGACCAAGCTGAGCACGACCATGCCGGCGCCCGTCGCCGTCATCAGCGCCTCCACCGGCACCACGTCGGCCAGCGGCCCGTACACCGCGACCGACAACGGCATCAGCGAGCTGGACACGATGCTGTGGACGCTGAACACCCGGCCCTGGTACTCCTCCTCCACCCGCTCCTGCAGCAAGGTGGTCGACGACGTAGAATAGAGGGGCATGATGACGCCGACGGCACCCATGAGCGCCAGGTAGAGGCTGAACGAAGGCGGCAGGCCGAGCAGCAGCGTGCACACGCCGTGCACGAGAACCGACAGCGCCATGTCGTAGAGGCGGTTCGGAAAGCCTCCCCACGCGGCCATCAAGAAGCCGCCCACCATCATGCCTACCGCGTAGCCGATTTCCAGCGCCGACAAGCGCCATACTTCGTCGCCGTACGTGCGCGCCACCTGCAAGGGCGACAAGTACGCGATGGGGCCCAGCAGCACGAAAAACAACGAGGCGAAGACGAAAAACGCCTTCAGGTAACGGTGGCGGGCTACGTACGCCATTCCCGAGCGCAAGTCGGCCAAGTAGCCCGGCTCGTCCTTGTTCTCCTCGCGCCGGTGTTCGGGCACGCGCAGGAAGAGAAGCAGGATGGCCACCGCAACGACCGCCGTGAAGACGTCGACGAGAAAGATAACCTGGATGGACGTCGCGGCCAGCAGCGCCGCGCTGAGCAACGGCGCCAGCAGGTTGGTGCCCGACTGGATCATGCTCAGGGCGGCGTTGACCCGCGTCAGATGTTCAAGCGGCACGAACTGCGGCAGCAAGGCGTTGAGGGCCGGCAGCTGGATGCCTTCGCCCAGCGCCCGGATGGCCGAAGCCGCCAGCAAGAGCCAGACACCGTCGTACCCGCTCCAAAGCAGGACCGCCAGCACCAGCGTGCAGCCGGCCACCAGCGCGTCGGAAACCGCGATGACCAGCCGGCGGCTGTACCGGTCGGCCCAGACGCCGGCCAGCGGCGAAATCAGCACGGTGGGCAAAACGCCCAGCAGAACGAAAAGCGTCATCATGGAGCCCGACTGAGTCGTCAGCGTGATTTGCCAGATGATGGCCAGCTCCACCAGCGTGGACCCGAAGAGCGACACGGCTTGGCTGGCGAGAAAGAGCGTCGCGTTGCGCTTCCATTGATCGTTCATTGCCCGTGCACCTCGCCTGACGCGCCGATGTCGCACCCAAGAAAACGAAGGCAATCGCAATGGAAGCATTCGCAATGACGCCACTAGCATACCATGGACGCCGCCGGCGTGCCAAAACCGTTGACGTCCGCCACGTTTTCGCATATTCTTATTTGCGAATAACCGCATATGGTGATAAGAGGCGGTGAAATCGTGCCGGAAATCGAACTCCACGGTCCGCCCGCGCCGCGCTTCGACGTCCGCATTTCGCCGGCGCTGGCCTTGGCCATGACGCTGCCGGCGGCCGAGCTGGGCGGCAAGTTTCCCGGCCTCGACCCCTGGCTCGCCCAGCTGCCGAGCCGCCTGGGGCGCACCATCCGGGCCGACGTTCGCCTCCTGTGCGTGCCGCTCTCCGGCGTCCTTTCCTATCTGTTTGAAGGCCGCGACACCGAGGAGAGCATGCAGCCGCTGCTGGACGCGCTGGCCGCCACGCCTGCGGAGGAGTATCACGCCCGCGCCGTGGCTCGCCTAGCCGCGGAGACCGAGGACCGGGACGAAGAGGCCGTGCGGCGCTGGATCAACGAAGAGCCCCAGCGCCTTGCTGAACTCATCGCGGCCATGCCGCGGCCGAGCCCGGACCATCCGTTCGCCATCGACGTCGAGCGGGCGCTGCACTTGCTGCGGCACCCCGCGGAGCTCAAGGCCATGGTCGAACTGCGCCTGCGCCAGCTCTGGCACGACCACTTCGCCCCCCGCTGGCGCGAGGCGCTGCCGCACTGCCGGGCCCTGGCGGAGGAAGCCCGCCGCCACTTGGACCTGGAGGACCCCGCCCAGGTGCTGCAAGCCATCCTCGGCCGCAAGCTGCGGGAACAGCGCGCGGCGCTGCTCAACCGGCGCATCGTCTTCGTTCCCATCCCCTTCCTCGGCCCGTACATCAGCGTCGCCGACGAGCCGGACCTCGGCGCCGTCTACCTCGGTTTCGGCCTTGTGCATGGAGAAACGTTTTCCGAAGAGACGGCCCGGCGCGACTTGCTGGCGGTGCTGAAGGCGCTGGCCGACGAAGCGCGGCTCGAAGCGCTGGCGTACATCCGCGACCGCGGGGAAGCCCGCGCGGCGGATCTGATGGAGCGCTTCGGGTGGAGCCAGTCAACGACGTCCCGCCATTTGTGTGCCTTGGAGTCGACGGGTTTACTGCGGTCCGAGCGGATCGACGGCGTCAAGCACTACACGGTGGATGCGGCCCGGGCCCGGGCCGTCGCGCGCCATCTCGAGCGATTCTTCACGAAGGAGTGACAAACCGTGGAACAAGAAGCAAGCTTGCCGGTCCGCGGGGCGGCTGCGCCGCAGGCCAAGCCCGGGCTCGGACGCGACTTTCTGTGGATGTTCACCGGCCAGGCCATGTCCATGCAGGGAGACGGCTTGGCGAACTTGGCCGTGCTGTGGTGGATCGCCGAAGAAACGCAGTCGGTGACCGCTTCGGCCTCGCTGGCCCTGCTGGCCACGCTGCCCATCATTTTCTTGGACCTGTTGCCGGGGTCGTGGTGGACCGCTACAGCCGCCGCACCCTGATGATGATTGCCGACGTGGTGCGGGCCATCGGCTGGGGCGTCGTGGCGTGGAGCATGATCCGCGGCGAGATGACTCTGGCCGTCCTGCTGGCCGTCGCGGCCGTGTCCGCCACGTGCCGGACGTTCCACCGCCCCGCCCTGCAGGCTTCCATCGCGCAGCTGGTGCCGGAACAGGCTCTCAACCGCGCCAACTCGCTGTTCCAGATGGCTGAAGCCGGCGCGAACCTGATCGCGCCCGCCGTCGGCGGCGCGCTGGTGGCTTGGCTGGGCGCCGGAGCGGCCGTCGCCGTCTCCGCCTTGACCTGCGCCGTGGCGGCGGCTACGCTGCTGCTGGTCGCCCTGCCGCCTTTAGCGCCGAAGCCGGTGCCGCGCCGCGGCGCAATCTCTTCCGCGAACTGGGCGACGGGCTGGCCTACCTCTGGACGGGACAGCGCATGCTGTTCTTCATGTTGTGCACGTTTGCGCTGGTCAACTTCGCCTTGGCGCCCATCGGGCCGCTGCTGCCGTTCGTGGCGCAACACCGCCTGGGCACCGACGCCGGCGGCCTTGGCCTGCTGATGACGGGCTTTCCCGCGGGCACGCTGGCGGGCGCGCTCATCATCTCGGCCGTAGGCTCCCGGCTGCGGCGGGGCTTGGGAGTGGTGTGGGGGATTACGGTGGTCGGGCTGCTGCTGGCGGCCGTCGGGCAAACGCAATCTCTCTGGGTGGCCGTGGCGGCGTTCGCAGCCATGGGCGTAGCCATCTCCGTGGTGAACGTCTGCTCCAGCGGCCTGTTCCAGACGCTGGTGCCGCAAGAGATGCAAGACCGGGTGTTTGCCGTGCGCAGCTCCATCGCCCAGGCGGCCAGCCCCGTTTCCCTGGCGCTGGTGGGTGCCGTTTCCACCGCCGTGCGGCCCCATCTCATTATTCTCGCCAGCGGTGTGATGGTGGCAGCGTCCGGCCTTCTCGGGTACGCGGTTCCCGGCTTGGTGAAACAGCGCTAAACGAAACAGCGCGACATGCGGCGGGGCGTCGCCCCGCCGCACCGCTTTCCCGGCCAATGCGCGGCGGCTCCGGACAGCCGCCGGGCGGCGGCGCCGGAGCCGTGTCGCCTTACTCCAAACTGGCGAGAATGTCTTCGATGCGGCCTTCCGCCACGGCCATGCGCTCGTCGGCGCAGCCGTAGTACACGAGCAGGCGGCCGTCAGGCATGTCCACGGCGCCGCAGGTGAAGACGACCCGGCCGAAGAAGCCGTCGGTCTCGTACGGCTCGCTCGGCGAAAGGATGGGCCGGGGCGAGCGGGCCAAGATCTTGGTCGGATCGTTCAGGTCCAGCAAGACGGCCCCCAGATGATACACGCCGCTGTCGTCCACGCCGTGGTAAATCTCAAGCCAGCCCTTGTCCGTCTTGATGGGCGGCGCGCCGGCGCCGATGCGGATGGAGTCCCACATCCCCGGCCGCAGCCCCATCAGCGGGCGATGGCCGCCCCAGTGGATGCCGTCGGGCGAGCGCGAGAACCAAATATTCTTGTCGCCCAGCCCGCCCGCGGCCGGCCGGTGCAACGCCATCCAGCCGTTCTCCGCGGGGTACGGAAACAGCACCGTGTTCTTGTTTTCCGGATGGAAAATGGCCCCTTTGCGCTCGAAGCGCACGAAGTCCCGCGTCGTGGCCAGGGCGGGAACGATGCCCCAGCTCGACACGGCCACGTAGACGACCGCGTATTCGCCGCCTCCCAGCGGCGTAATGCGCGGGTCCTCAAGGCCGTACGCCTCATACGGTGTGCTCGGGAACATGGCCGGTTCGGGATCGACCGTGAAGTGGTAGCCGTCGCGGCTGCGGGCGACGCGCAGGTGCGACACCGAAGTCAGATAGTCCCGGCCTTTGTACCGGACGCCGCGCGGGTCGGAAACGTCCAGATCGGGGTCGTCCAGCGACCACGACAGCTCGCCCATGCGCGGCGGTTCCACCGTCGTGTCCAGCAGCGGGACCCGGATGCGCGTCGAATCCTTCTGCAGCGGCCGCTCGGCGACGCGCAAGAGCAGCACGATTTCGTCGCCCACCCGCGCCGCTCCCGCGTTGAAGACGCCGATGACTTCGTAGTCGTCGCGCGTCGGGGGAACGTCGGCAGGCGTCAAGATGGGGTTGCCGGCGTAACGCTTCAGCACCATCGAGCAGAAGAGCGCTCCTCTCGCTGTTCCTCGCTTTTCCTTGCTATTTCCTCGCCGTCCGCCGTCGGTCGGCGCAGGTGAGCCTCCCGGCGGACAACCCGCCGACGTCAGATCAGCGGGGCCAAGGGCGCACGGCCAATCTCGACGGACAGAGGCGGACCCTCCAGCACTCGCACATCCACGTCGACTTCGTCTTGTTCGGTCCGTCCGTCCGGCCTGCGCTTCACTTCGATGCGCAGCCGGCGGTCGCCGACGATCAAGTTGTCCACCGTAATCCCGTCGATGCCCTCGGGCAGGACCGGCGCCAAGCGCAGCCGGCCTTCCGGTGCGTTCACCTCCAGCCCCATCACCGCTTGCAGCAGCATAAACGGCGTGCCGGCGGCCCAAGCCTGCGGGATGCAGGCGACGGGATACCAGGCCGGGCCGTCGACGTCCGCCGGATACCCGCCGAACAGCTCGGGCAGCCGCCGATCCCGGTTGAAGGTGGCCGCCGTGAACAGGCCGCAGGCGATGCGCGCCGCATCCGCGCCGAACCCGTAGCGGGCCAGCCCCAGCGCGATGAGGGAGTTGTCGTGCGGCCACACGGTGCCGCGGTGGTAGCTCAGAGGGTGATAGCCGCGCTCCTCGGCGCTCAACGTCCGCACGCCGTAGCCGGAGAACAGCCCGGAGCCCATGAGGACCCGGCGCACCGCTTCGGCCCGCTCGGGCGCCACGATGCCCGTCCACAGGCACTGGCCCGGATTGGACGACACAGACGCGACCGGAGCGCCCGCGCCGTCGAGGGCCATCGCGTAATACTGCGTCTCCTCAACCCAAAAGTCGCGGTTGAAGGCCGCCTTCAGCGCCTCGGCCCGCCGGCGCTGCTCCGCCGCGGCCGCCGCGTCGCCGATGACTTCGAGCAGCGCCGCATAGTGGAGCCGCGCCGCGTACGCATACCCTTGCACCTCCGCGAGCGCGATGGGCGGCTCCGCCAGTCGGCCGTCCCGGTGAACGATGGCGTCGCCCGAGTCCTTCCAGCCTTGATTCGTAAGCCCGCCGGCCAGGGTCCGGTGATAGCGGATGTAGCCGCCGCCCGCGGCCTCCGCCGCGTCCAGCCACGCCACGGCCCGCCGCACCGCGGGCATGAGCTCCTCCAGCAGCGCTCGGTCGGCCGTCCAGCGCCAGTACTCGCCGG
Source organism: Bacillota bacterium (assembly GCA_017577945.1). NCBI lineage: Bacteria > Bacillati > Bacillota > Bacillota bacterium. Next base: position 59,425 of record PKQS01000009.1, on the reverse strand, counting down.
CGGCAATGACGAACAGGGCCGTCGCGTCGACGGTGCCGTAATACGGCCGGAACGGAATTTCGCCCGTGCGGGCCATCTCGCCTCGCCGCAGCTCGTGCAAGATTTTGCCCGGCTCCTCGTCCAGCTCAGGCACGAGACGAGCGCCCTGCCAGCGCGCCAGCGTGCGCAGCGTGGCCGCCGCCACGTCGGGGCGGACGCCAAGCAGCTGCATGGAGGTAATGAGGCTGTCGCGCCCGAAGGGCACGGCGTACCAGGGCACGCCCGCGCTGGGCATCAGCCCGTAGCCGAAGTCGTTGAGCAGCATGAACACGTCGCTCAGCGACTGCTCCAGCACCTCGTTGACGACGGCGTTGTCGGTCCGCCAGCGGGCCGCGCCTGCGAGCCACCGCCGCTTCGCCCCTTCCGACGCGGCCTGCGCCTCCTCGTAGCTGCGGGGCGCGTCCACCCGGCTCAGCGGCGGCGCCGGCTGCGCTGGGCCGTCGCCGATGGACGCCCGTATCATCACATCCACGGTACGCCGGCTCCGCGGCTCCACATCCAGGGTGAAAACGGCCCGCACCGCTTCTTCGCCGTCGCGGCTCTCGAGGCGTTCCCACGCAGCCGGCGCCGGCGAGAAGCTTACCTGCGTAATGTATTCCAGCCCGTCCAGCCCGCAGTAGCGGAAAAGGACGGAGTTTTCCGACACCGTGGCCGCGGCGACGCCCCGGGCCGGACGAACCATGCCCCGGACCTCGAACATGTCGCGGAAGTCCGCGCCCAGCTCGATTAAGAGCTCTAGCCGGCACGCCTCGGCCCCGAAGTTGGCCACCTCGATGCGGTCAAACATCCCGTCGGCCAGCACCGGGCGCCGCTCGACCACCACCTCGCGCCGCTGGCCGTGCAGCGACGTGACGCCGTCGGCCAGCAGCACGACGCGGCCTCCGTGCCCCGCTCGGAAAGAAACCGTCGTCGCGCTCAGCGTCCCCGGCCGGATCCCGACGCGATAGCGCGACAACACGCGCGTGTCGCCGAAAAAGAGGCCGTACGCGTCGCCGATGCCGCCGCCGGCTTCCCCCGCCTCATCGGCGACGAAAAAGTATTCATCCCGTTTCATTACGTGGCTGAAAGTGGTCACTCACACAACGCTCCGTTTCGTCGCTTATGTGGCGCGCCTATTTGTTCGCCAATCCTACCCTTCCTCCTGCCGGCGCAAACCTCGCCGCCGCGATGGATCTTAGGAACTTCGACACGTTCTTGCAATAAGTCCCATTGCATTCTCTTTCCGGGAAAAACGGCAGGACTGTCCAAAGGTGCCGTCGAAGAAACTGAACAATAGGAATACAACCGATTGCAACGGTTGTATTGCACGCAACAGCACTCATAAAGGAGGTTGCAGGAGTGTTAAAGCATCGCGTCGCTGTAAGGATTCTGCTCGTCGTTCTGCTCGTCGCGGCGCTGGCGATGCCGGCGGCAGCGCAGACGACGGTGCGGGTGTCGGGCTGGGGCGGCACGGACACGCCATCGTCGAAGAGCTGATTGAGCGGTTCGTGAAGCCGGCCGTCGAGCCCCTCGGCATCCGAGTGGTGTACGAGCCTATCCCCGACGCGTATGAGACGTACATCCTCAACGCCTTGTCGGCGGGAACGGCTCCCGACCTCTTCTACGTCGACATCTTCTGGGCCGAGGGCCTGATGCGGACCGGCCAGCTGCACCCCTTGAACGACTACCTGGCCAAGTCGGAGATCCTCAAAGCCGAGCACATCATCCCCGAACTGCTTGACGCCTTCACGTACAACGGCAAGATTTACGGCATCCCGAAGGACTTCAACACCCTGGCGGTCGTCTACAACAAGGACCTGTTCGACTTCGCGGGCGTCCCGTATCCGGACGAGAACGACGACTGGAACACGTTCGCGGAGAAGATGCGCCGGGTGGCGGCCATCGGGCCTGAGTACTACGGCCTGGCGCTGCAGCCCGAGTTCGCCCGCTTCGGCGCGTTCGCGTATGCGACCGGCTGGGAGCCGTTCGACGAGAACGGCCACACCAACGTGCTCGACCCGCGGTTCGTCGAGGCGTTCAAGTATTACACGGGGCTGCTGAAGGACCGGGCCGGCGTCCATCCGCAGGACGTGGGCCAGGGCTGGGGCGGCGGCGCCTTGTCGACCGAGCAGGTCGCGGCGGCGCTTGAGGGCGCGTGGGTCCTCGGGTTCCTGCGCGACGGCGCGCCCAACATGGAGTACGGCGCAGCGCCGATTCCGAAGCATCCGGTGACCGGCCAGCGCGGCAACCTGATCTTCACTGTCGCGTGGTGCATCAACGCCAACTCCAAGGTGAAGGACGAGGCCTTCAAGGTGCTCGAGGCCTTGACGAGCCCGGAGGCGCAGCAGTGGGTGCTCGAGCGCGGCCTGGCGCTGCCGAGCCGTGCGGCGCTGGTGGACAACCCGTACTTCCAGCGGGACGATAAGGAAGCGCAAGCGAACTTCGTCATCTTCAGGGGCGCTTCCGACGGCTTCGTCTATCCGTTCAAGTTCCGCGAACACGGCGGCGCTTGGATGGAGCCGATCAATAACGCGCTGACCGCGGTGTTGCTGGGCGAGATGGACGTCGACACCGCGCTGCGCGAAGCGCAGCAGAGGCTCGACCGGCTAACCGGGCGTCAGTAAATTATTGAGAGGAAGCCGGCGGCGCGGGGGTGCTTCGCCCCCGCCCGCCGGCTCGCCCACCTTCCGGGGCAGCGCCCGACGGTGAGGGGATGTGAGATCTTTGCCGCGCCGACTGCTGAGCCGCCACGGTCAGGAAGTGCTGGCGGCCTATTTATTCTTGCTGCCTTTCGTTCTCAGTTTGGCGATCTTTTTTGGTTACGCGTTCGTCCGCACCATCTACTTCAGCTTCACGGACTACAACATGTTCGACGCCCCGCGCTGGGTGGGGCTGGCGAATTACGCCGCCATTTTCCGTGACACCAAGTTCCTAACGGCCCTGCGCAACAGCCTAGCGTTTTCCATCATCGTCACGCTGGCGCAAACGGCGTTCGCGCTGCTGCTGGCGATCGTGCTGAATAATCGGCTGAAGGGCATCACGTTCTTCCGCGCTGCCTACTACATGCCCAGCGTGGCCTCCAGCGTCGTGGTGACGCTGATCTTCTTGTGGATGTTCCAGCGCACCGGCGTCTTCAACTACGTGCTGGAGCTCTTCGCCAGGTACCGGCCGTTTTTGGCGGCGTTTTTCGCCCTCGCCGCGGCAGTGCAGGTTGCGCAGGTGGCGTGGGATCGGTGGCGGAAACGGCCTGTGGGCTGGTTCGAGCCGCCCGCTCTGCTCACCTCTTTCCTTCTGGCCGTGGCCGGCGTAGCAGCCTTATGGGCCACCGGCAAAATTTCCGCCGTCGACGTCGAACCGGTCCGCATCGTCTGGCTCAACACGCGGCAGACCCTTCCCTCGAGCGGCGGCTGGCTTTCAGTGCCGATTCCGCTGGCGTCCATCATGATGCTGAATACGTGGACGACGGCTCCGACCCTCATGCTGCTTTACTTGGCGGGGCTACAGGACATCCCGAAGGAACTGTACGAAGCGGCGGCGGTGGACGGCGCCAACAAGTGGCACCAGTTCCGCTACGTGACGCTCCCGCAGCTGAAGCACGTGACGTTCCTCATCTTATCGCTGGGCCTCATCAGCACGCTGCAGATGTTTGACCAGGTGGCCATCATCGGTTCGGCCGCGCCGCTGGAGGCGACCATCACGCTGGCCTACTACGTCTACAGCAACGCGTTCCCGGGCGGCGCCTTGCCTCGGGTCGGCATGGCCAGCGCGGCCGCAGTCATCCTGGCCATCTTGACATTGGTCGCCGTCATGATCCAACGCCGCGTGGTGGAGAGGGAGTGAACCGCATGGGTGCCGACATGGCCACCAGGACAGCGCCTTTGCTGCCCGAAGCGGAGATCGAGCGGCGCAAAGCCGCTAAGCGCCGCCTGTGGGCTCGCGCTGGGCTCGTATACACGCTGCTGCTGATCTTTTCGCTGTTTTTCATCGGGCCCTTCTTGTACGCTACCATCTCCAGCCTGAAGGACGACCCGCTGGAATGGCCGCCGCGGCTCGATCCGCCGCAGCTGAAACCGAAGAACTGGGTGGCCGCGTACCGGCTGGGCAAAGCGGGCGGCGGCAGCGGCTGGTTCGGCCAGTTCGCCCCCGGCGCGGAGGTCCATTTTGAAGTGACGTACTTCGTCCCCGAAGGCATGGAGCCGACACCGCCCGTCGTGCGCATCCCGCGGCGCGTGGCGGGGGCGGGCATCGGTGCGGTGCGCCCGGGGGCGTTCGCGGCGGACTACGCCGTCGTGTCGGACGTCGTGGAAACGAAGCGGGAGCCGGTGGAGCTGAACGGCACGTCTGGGCTGCTGGTGACGTACGCCTTTACGATTTGGCACAACGGCGAGGACGTCGTCGTCGACCGCTTGCCGCTGGACCTGGAAGTGCCGGCGCGGCAGACGTTCTACTCGGCCACGCTGGACCCGAACCGCATCGAGCGGCTGGGACGCGTGCAAAGCTGGAACAACATCACGCCGGGCGTCATCCCGTATGTCTTCCACAACTACGCCCGCGTATTCCAGGAAAACTACAGCCGCACGACGGGCAAGAACTTGTTCTTGGCCTGGATCCGGAATTCGTTCTTCATCGCCGGCGTCAAAGTGCTGACGACGCTGGTCATCGCGTCCATGGCGGGCTATGCTCTGGCGCGGCTGCGCTTCCCCGGCCGGCACGCGCTGTTCATGCTCATCCTGTTCTCCATGATGATTCCGGGCCAGGTGACCTTCATTTCCAACTACCTGGTCCTGCGGGACGGCATTTTCGGCTTATCGAAGCTGTGGGGACAGGATACGCTGCTGAACAGCTTCACGGGCCTCATCTTGTCGGGCTTGTGCGGCGGCTCGGCGGTGTTCATTATGAAGCAGTTCTTTGAATCGCTGCCCAGAGAACTGGAGGAGTCGGCCCGCATCGACGGCGCGGGCCCCGCGACCATCTTCACCCGCATCGTGCTGCCTCTGGCCCGGCCGGCCTTGGGCGCCGTCGCCATCCTGACCTTCCAGGGCGTCTGGAACGAGTTCTTCTGGCCGCTCATCGTGCTGACGACGCCGCAGGACAAGTTCACGCTCACCGTCGGGCTGCTGAATTTGCGGCAGGCGTACGGCGCAGTGGCGATGGACTGGGGGCCGCTCCTTGCGGGCGCCTTCATCTCGGCCATCCCGGTGATCATCGTCTTCATCGCGTTCCAGCGTTACTTCGTGGAAGGCATTTCGTTTACGGGCATCAAGGGCTGACGCGCGGCGGGAATCCCGCGCCGCAGCCCATCGCAAGGCGGTCCCGCCGGCGGGGCCGCTTCTTTTTTTGTCGTGCATGCCGGCTTCGTCTCGAGGCCCGAGAGGCAGCCGCCCGCGCGTCCGAGGGGTACCCGGGCGCGCAGACAAGAAGGCCCGGAAACGTGTCGCCACAACGATGTCCGGCAGGCGCCAAAGCGATGATGTCCAACACGTTTCCGGGCCCATTGGTTACCGGTAGAGGACCTCCAGCGTAAAGCCGCGCGCCTCAGGGGTCGGCACGGTGACGACCACGTCGGCCCGGGCGCCCGGGCTCGGGCTGCCCGCAGCCGCAGCCGCGCCGAGCTGCTCCGGCGCGACGGGCGCGCCGTCGACCAGGACGGTCGGCGTTCCCGCCAAGCCGGCGCCCCGCAGGTGCAGGTGGACCGTCACCCGCTCCCGCGGCGGCCGGAAAGCCCGCGCTCCCGCCGCGCCGCCGGCCGCCGTACCCGTGAGGGGGTCGCTGACGGACACCACGACGCCCTGTTCCGTGCGCCGCACGCTCACCGTCGTCAGCGCCCACTCGCCCCGCGTGTAGCCGTAGCCTTCGCCGGCGTCCTCGTACAGCCGGAACTCCCCGTCTTGCCCGGCGTATACGTGCAGCGTCAGGTGCTTGCCGTCCCGCTCGCCCGTATGGTTGACCGGCGGCTCCATCGGCAACACGGCGCCGTCCCGCACGTAAAGCGGCATGCGTTCCAGCGGCGCCTCGGCCACGACGAACCGCCCGCCTTCCAGCCGCTGGCCCGTCCAGAAGTCGACCCACGTGCCGGCCGGCAAGTACACCATGCGGTGCGTGGCGCCTGGCTGGTAGATGGGCGCCACCAGCAAGTCGCGGCCCAGCAGGAACTCATCCGACAAGTTGGCCACGTGCACGTCGTCCGGGTACTCGAGCACCAGCGGCCGCATGATGGGCAGCCCCGTCTGCGCCGCCTCCCAGAACAGGGTGTACAAGTACGGCAGCAGCGCATAGCGCAGGCGCAGGTACTGCCGGACGATGTCTTCCACCTCAGGCCCGAACGCCCACGGCTCCTGGTCGGCCGTATTGATGGAGCTGTGATTGCGGCAGAACGGCATGAGCGCTCCCATCTGGGTCCAGCGGGCCAGCAGCTCCCCGTTGCTGTCGCCCGAAAAGCCGCCGATGTCGGTGCCGACGAAAGGCACGCCCGACAGCCCCATGCCGAGGCACATGGGCATGGCCATGAGCAGGTGCTCCCACCACGAATGGTTGTCGCCCATCCACACGGCTGCGTAGCGCTGCACGCCTGCATAGCCCGAGCGCGTCAGGATGAACGGCCGCTTGTCGGGATTGATGCGCCGCCAGCCGTCCATGGTGGCCATGCACATCGTGAGCCCGTAGACGTTGTGCACCCGCTTGTGGGGCACTTTGGCGCCGTCCTCGCCCTGCAGCACGTGGTCGGGCAGCGTATTGCGGGCGAAGCACGACGGCTCATTCATGTCGTTCCAGATGCCCGCGATGCCGATGTCCTGCAGGAACTCGCGGTGCAGCTGGCCCCACCAGCGCCGGGTCTTCTCCTGCAGAAAGTCGGGGAAGACCGTGTTGCCGGGCCAGACCGTGCCGACGAACGGCTCGCCGCTGGGATGGCAGATGAAGTGGCCTTCGGCGATGCCCTGCCGGAAGACGGAAAAGCGCGCATCCAGCTTGACGCCCGGATCCACGATGACGACGGTGCGGAAGCCCTGTTCCTTCAGGTCCGCCACCAGCTTCTTCGGGTCCGGGAACCGGTTTTTGTCCCACGTGAAGACGCGGTAGCCGTCCATGTAGTCGATGTCCAGCCAGATTGCGTCGCACGGGATTTGCCGGTTCCGCATCTCCCGGGCGATTTCCCGCACGCGCGATTCGGGATAGTAGCTGTAGCGGCACTGGTGATAGCCCAGCGACCAGAGGGGCGGCAACTCCATGCGCCCCGTAAGTTCCGTATACCGCTGCACGACGTCCTTCGGCCGCGGCCCGGCAAACACGTACACGTCAAGCACCGGCCCGACGCCCCGCATCGCCAGCACGTCGCTGCGGGTCTTGGCCACGTCGTACTCGACGCGCCCCGTGCAGTCGAAGAAGACGCCCGTGCTGCGGCCCGTGCCGGGCTCTAGAGTCATGAAAAATGGGATGGCCTGGTACAGCTCGTCGTTGCACGGAACGTGCAGCGTCTCGTCCGTCGCCCACAGGGCCAGGCGCTGCCCCCGCTTGTCGAGAAAGCCCTGCTTCTGCCCGAAACCGTAGTAGCGCCAGCCCGGCGGCGCGTGCATGCGCCAGTGCACCCATTCCTCGTCCCACGCCAGGCCGCCGTCGGGCGCACAGGCCGCCACCAGCGTTCCGTCGCCCCGCACGATGCGCAGCCGCACCGGGTCCCGCCCAATCTCGACCGTCAGCGCGCTACCTGCTCCGGCTGCCGCGCCGGCCGCACCGGCCCCAGCCGCCGATGTCTCGCCGGCCTCGGGCGAGACGGCCGCCGAGCCGAGGCGCAGCGTCAGCTTCTCCGCCTCCTCCAGCAGTTCGACCGGCACCGGCTCCCATTGCTGCTTTACGACGGCGAAGGACGGGAGCACCACCTTCTCCTCCGCCCCGTCGGGCACCAGCTGCACCCGCACCAGATCCGGCGCCAGCGCGGTGACAAACAGCTGCGCGCCGTCCAGGCGCAGGCAAAGCCGCGAACCCTCGAGCCGGTGCTCCCGCACGGCGCCCGCCGAGCGCGGCGACGTTGCGCTGTTGCCCTGCCACGATTGTTGCATCGTTTCCTCAGCTCCCTTTAGGCCACGAACTTGTTTTGCGACGTTTGCACGCAAGCAACCCGTTCAGCGCAGCAAGACGGCCCCGTACGGCGGCACCCAGACGCCGCCTTCGCCCGGCGCCTGCGGCTCGCCCGCCCCGCCGGCGCGCAGGTCAGTGCTGCCGTCCAGCAAGACCACGGCGCTCAACGGCCTGCCTGCGAGCGCCCCCGCCGGCAACGCCACTTGCCGCCGGCGCGGCGAGTTGTTCAGCACGACGACGACGCCTGATGCGGCGTCGCCGCGCCGGTACGCAATGGTGCCCGCCGCCGCGTCGGCGTGCAGCACGCGCGCCTCGCCACGCCGCAGCGCGGGCGTCTCCTTCCGCAGGCGAATGAGCGCCTTGTACAGCGCGAACAGCGGCTCGTTCCACCGCTTCCGCTCCCAGATCATCGGCCGGCGGCAGTCCGGATCGGTACCGCCTTCCATGCCGATCTCGTCGCCGTAGTAGATGAGCGGCGTGCCCACCCACGTCATGACGAACACCGCCGCCAGCGCCATCTTGCGCACGTCGCCGGCGCAGGCGGTCAGGAACCGCTCCGTGTCGTGGCTGCCCAGCAAGTTCCACGACGCTTGCAGCGCCGGCAAGGGATAGGCGAATAAATTTTCGGTGATGGCTTCCGCAAAGCCTTCCGCGCTGAGGCGGCCGCGGGCGAAAAAGTCCAGGCACGCCTCCCGCAGCGGGTAGTTGGTGACGCCGTCAAACTGGTCACCCATCAGCCACGGCAGCGCGTCGTGCCACACCTCGCCGACGAGGTACGCGTCGGGCTTGACTTCCTTGACGGTGCGCCGGAACTCGCGCCAGAAGGCGTGGTCCACCTCGTTGGCCACGTCGAGCCGCCAGCCGTCGATGTCGCACCGCTCGATCCAGTAGCGCGCCACGTCCAGCAAATACCGCCGCAGCGCCGGCGTCTCCGTGCGCAGCTTCGGCATGGAGCGCACCGCGTTGGCGAACGTCTCGTAGTTGGGCGCAGGATCCGTGCGCACGGGAAATTCCTCGACGTGGAACCAAGAGGCATAAGGCGACTCTTTCCCGCGCTGGCGCACGTCCTGGAAGGCGAAAAAGTCGAAGCCGCTGTGGTTGAACACGCCGTCGAGGATGACGCGGATGCCGCGGGCGTGGCATTGGCGCACCAGCTCCCGCAGCGTCTCCTCGTCGCCGAAATGTGGGTCGACGCGGAAGTAATCGGTCGTGTCGTATTTGTGATTCGACGGCGAAGCGAAGATGGGCGTCAGGTACAAGACCGTTACGCCCAGCTCCTCCAGGTGCGGCAGGCGTTGGATGATGCCCTCCAGGTCGCCGCCGTAAAAGGAGGCGGCCGTCGGGCGCTCGTCGGTCCACGGCCGGACCCCGGGCGGATCGTTGGCCGGATTGCCGTTGGCGAACCGCTCGGGAAAGATCTGGTACACGACGCCGTCGACGAGCCAGCCGGGTACGTCGTATAGGTCGGCGGCGTTGATGTAGGGGTAGGCGAAAAAGCCGCCGCGCGGCGGCGCGGCCGACAGGCCCGCCTCCGTGAGCCACGTCCGCCGCACGCCGTCGTCCAGCAAGAACGCGTAGCGAAAGCGCGGCGGCTTCAGCCGCAACTCGCCAAGGAAGTAATCATAGCGGGCGCTGGAGCCCGCCTTCTCCAGCGCCACGACCTCGTTCTCCTCCGGCGGCGCGTACCGGTCGCCGTACACCGCGCTCACGCTGCGCAGCTGTCCTTTGCCGGCCCGCACGACCACCCGCAGCGTCCGCCCGTCCAGCGGATACGCGTAGGGCGGCAAGGGCCTATGCTCCACGCACAGCATGCCTACTCGCCCCGCACGGCGTGCACTTCCGCCAGCCGGCCGGCCTCCACGTCGTAGGCCGACAGCGCCTGCTCCTGCACGCCCGGCGCCGCCAGCCAGTCGATGACGTTCGGATCAAACGGGCCGTCATGCCCGCCGCCGAAGCGCCACTCCTGCGCCACCCGCAGCACTTCCCGCACCCGCAGCGAGTCGGACGCCGGGTAGCCCTCCTGGCCCAGGATCAGCACGGTGTAGCCCCAGTGCGGCTGCGGCGAACCGATGGCGCTCTTCGGCACCTGGATGGTGACCCGCCGGTGAATCGGATCCGTCACCGCCCGCACCCGGGCCGGCGACTCGACGCCGTCGGCGGTAAACAGCTTCTGGTTCCAGCCTTCGACCCACACGGCGTACTCCCAGGCGCTGTCCGGCGCCACCCGCACGCGCCGCCCCGCCAGCGCCTCCGTGCTGCCGGAGCCCGGCACCCCGTCGGTGTCGATGTAGATGTCGATAGTCTGCACCGACAGGCCGATGGGCGAGTTCCACACGTTGTTGATGGGACCGCGGAACTGCACGTGGAAGACGACGTCGCTTTCGGTCTCGTACACCTCAAACGCCGTCAGGTCGAACACGCCCGGCTCGAACACCGCGTTGGTCGGATACACGTAGGTGCCCGGGCCGTAGTCGTCGCCTTCGGGATCTTCCATGCGAAAGACGAGCGTGCCCTCGGTCGGCCGCGGCACGTACACCACCGCCGGACCGTCGACGGGCAGCCGCTCCCGCTCCACGGCCGCGCCGCCTGCGGCGTCCGTCCGTTCGGCCAGCACCGCGACCAGCCGCACCGCGTCGCCCGGCTGGTAGCCCAGCACCTCGAAGGGGATGCGCACCTCGAAGATGCCGCCCAGGCCCGCCTGGCGCAGCGTCGTCACGTCGCGCCACGCGCCGTCGCCCGTAGCCTCCGACACCGTCACCGGCGGCCGCAGCCCCGCCGGCGCGCCGGCCAGATCGAGCCGCACCTCGTACGCCGGCCCGAAGCCCAAAATGATGCCGTCTTCCCGCGCCGCGCCGTAGCGCGTGCCGTCGTTGACCGGCTCTTTGGTCGGGTGATCGAGATAGATGAGCAGCTCCAGCGGCTTGCCCACCAGCTGCCGCGCCTGCTGGCTGAAGTCCACCCGCAGCGTCAGCTGCTGGTTGTCCACCGCCACGTACAGCGCCCGCAGCGTGCCGCCTTCCGCCGCATCATACCGGGCCGCCGCGTCCCATTCCTGGAAGTCGGCCCAGCCGTCGGCCAGCGGCGCGCTCAAGGCCGTCACCGGCCGCGCCGGGCGAGCCGGCGCCGGCGCCACGATGGGCCGAGCAAGCCGCGACGGCGGCGTCAGGCCCAGGCGCTCGTACACGCCCGCCACGTGGCGGCGGAACAGCTGGTCGAACGCGGCGTCGTTGCCCGAGTCCTGGTCGTTGCCGTACCACCAGAACCAGTCACTGCCCTCGGCGGCCAGCATGGCGTCCCACGCCGCGGCGATGCGGTCGGCGTGCGCCGGATCATGCCCGTAGCGCGCCTCGTACTCCGCCAGCGCGGCCCTGGCCCCCGCCAGCAGCGTCCACGCCGTGTTCTCCTCGCTCTCGCCGATCCACGTCTCCAGGTTGTCGCTAATCCACGAACCCGTCCACAGATTGTCCAGCACCACCGTGGGCGGATGCGCGGCCAAGTACTCCGACACCGTCACGGTGTTGAGCAGCGGGTCTTCCTCCAGCGCCCGGTAGAGTGCGTGGAAGAACTCTTTCCCGTCGTTGTCGTAGTACTCCCACGCGTTTTCGCCGTCCAGCGCGATGACGACGACTTTCTCCGACGCCTCCGGGCCCAGCTGCCGCCGCACCCGGTGCAAGTAGCTGATCAGGTCCGCGGCGGCCGCCTCGCCGCTCCTGCCCGAATACTCAAACCCGATGCGGTCGGAGAGCACGATGTCGCGGAACAGAATCGCGACCTGCTCGCCTTCCCACTCGGCGATGTACGCCTGGTACAGCAGGTCCGGCCGCACCACCGAGCCGTCGACGCCCCGCAGCTGCACGCCCAGCGACTTGGCCAGCACGCCTTCGCTGGACACCATCCACTCAAATCCGGCTCGGGCCACGTACGGCACGATGTACTTGGACACCGCCTGCTCCGACGGCCAAAGCCCCTTCGGATCGCGGCCGAAGTGTTCGCGGTAAATCGCCACGGCCCGCTCCAGGTGCCGCGCGATGTCCTCCGGATACGAGAAGCGGACCTCCGGCAGCGGCAGGTCGGGCGACGCCACGTGCGCCAGGTCGGTGTCGTACAGCAGCGGCATGATGGGGTGCGCGTAAGGCGCCGTGATGACCTCGATCTGCCCCGACTCCTGCAGGCGCCGGTGCAGCGGCAGCACTTGCCGGATGATCTCCGTCTGCTTGGCGTGAATGATCTGCTTGTCTTCTTCCGTGAAATTGCGGCCTTTCCGCACCAGCGCCGCCAGCTCCGGATCGTTCTCGAGGAAGTCCGGGTCGAACCAGGCCAGGTTGAACCAGACCTGCAAGTCGCGGTAATCGGATTCCGTAAAGCGCGTCATCGCTTCGGCGATGGCCGCATCCGACGCATCGGCCCCGCGCTTGTCGAGCAGCTCCTTGTAGCGCGGATAGCGCGCGACGACCTTGTCCCAGTTGGCGTCAAAGAAACGGCGCAGCAAGAACTGCTTCTGCTCGTCGGTCAGCTGATCCGCGGGCGTCATCGCCACCTTCTGGTAGCTGTCCCGCAGCTCGCCGTCGTAATAGCCGAGCAGCTGCTCGATGAGCGACGGCACCAGATTGAACGTCGCCTTGACCGACGGATACTGCTCCAAAATGGCCGCCATGTCGTAGTAGTCTTTGATGGCGTGCATCCGCACCCAAGGCAAGAACGCCTCGCCCGTGGCCGGGTCCACGTACAGCGGCTGGTGCTGGTGCCAGATGAACGCCACGTTCAGCGGCGCCTCGGCCGGCGACGGGGCTTCCGACGAGACCCCGCTTTGCCCGCCGGGGCTGCTCTCCTGCGCCGCGGCGACGGCCACGAGCAGCAATAAAGCGGCCAAGAGGCTTACCGCGCCGGCGAAGAACCGCGCCGGCCGGCGCGCCCCCCGGCGGTCCAGCCCTTGCCTCAAGTATCGCCACGCCATACCTCCACACCTCTCCCTCTCCGCAATGGCCGTACGCGTGTCAACCTTTGACGCTGCCTTGCGTCAAGCCCGAAATCAGCTGCTTTTGCAGCAGCAAGAAGATGACCACGATGGGGATGGACGCAATCAGGGCGCCCGCGGAGAAAATGCCCCACCGCTGGGCGTACTGGTCGCCGATGAACAAGTTCATCCCCACCGCCAGCGTCAGCTTGTCGTTGGTCTGCAGCAACACCCGCGCCAGGATGAAGTCCGAGTACGTGCCGATGAAGCTCAGGATGAACACGACCACCAAGATCGGGCGCGCCAGCGGCAAGATGATGCGGGTGAACGTCGTAAAGCGCGACGCGCCGTCAATCAGCGCCGACTCCTCCAACTCTCGCGGGATGGTGTCGAAGTAACCTTTCATCAACCACGTGTTGACGCCGATGGCCCCGCCCAGGTAAACCATGATGAGCCCGGCGTGCGTGTTCAGCCCCAGCCAAGGCACATAGCGGCCGATGTTGAGCAAGAGCAGGTAGATGGAAACGACCGCCAGCACCTGCGGGAAGATTTGCACCATGATGAGCGCGAACAGCCCCGTGCGCCGTCCCCGGAAGCGGAAGCGGGAAAAGGCGTACGCCGCCAAGGCGCACAGGAAGACGGAGATGGCCGCGCTGGTACCTGACACCTTGACGCTGTTCCACATCCACGTGAAGAACGGGTAGCGCGGCTCCCGCACCAGCATCCGGTAGTTGTCCAGCGTCGGCACGATGGGGATGATGGACTGCTGCACCAGCGTGTTGGTTCCGTCGAAGGACGCCGACACGACCCAGACGATGGGGAAAAAGGTGAAGCACAGCGCCAGCCAGATTACGGCGTGCCGCCAAATGTGGCCCCACAGCGTGAGCCGGTTATGCACTGTGGTCCACCTCCTCCAGCGCCCGCGTGAAGCGGAAGTTGAACCACGTGATGGTGCCGACGATGATGAAGATCAGCATGGACACCGCCGCCGCCAGGCCGTAGTCGGCGCCCCGCCCGCCCTCGAACGCGAGGCGGTACGTGTAGGAAATCAGGATGTCCGTCGCGCCGGCCGGCGTAATCGCGCCCGCGATGGGCGGACGCCCGCGCGTGACCAGGTAGATGACGGTGAAGTTATTGAAATTGAACGCAAAGGACGAAATGAGCAGCGGCGCCACCGACGTCATCAAAAGCGGCAGCGTAATGTACCGGAACTGCTGCCACGGCTTGGCGCCGTCGCAGTACGCCGCCTCGTACAGCTCCGGGGAAATGCTCTGCAGCGCGCCCAGCGACACGATCATCATGTAGGGATAGCCGAGCCACAAGTTGACGATGAGGACCGCCACTTTCGCCCAGAACGGATCCTGCAGCCACGGGATGGTGGTGTCGAAGAGCGCCTGCACGATGCGGTTGACCTGCCCGAACTCGGTGTTGAACAGGCCGCGCCAGACCAGCGCGCCGATAAAGCCCGGGACCGCGTACGGAATAATCAGCAGCGACCGGTACAGGCCTTTGAGCTTCATATGGGGATGATTCAAGATGAGCGCCAGCCCCAGCCCCATCGTGAACGTCAGCAGCACGCTGGCGCCGGCCCAGACGAACGTCCACGTGAAGATCTTGAAGAACGGCCCTGAAATGGCGGGGTTCGTCAGCAGCCGCACGTAATTGGCGAAGCCCACGGTGACACGAAAGCCCGGAAGCAGCCGCTCACCGTCGGGGGACGTAAAGAAGCCGTCTTTAGGCGTGTACACCACGCCCGTCTGGTTGTCGATGAGCACGTTTTCCGACCGCACGTACGTGTAGCGCGGCCGCAGCTCCCGGAACGTGCTGGCGTCGGCCATCTGCAGCACGACGCCGTCCATCTCGAGCCGCAGCTCCTGCAAGGACCGGAGGCGCTGCAAGACGTCCCGTCGCTCCAGCCGGCGCGCATCACCGATCTGGACGATGTTCCCCGCATCGTCCACCACCACGTCCAGCCGGAAATCCGGGTCGTCCTCCAAACCGACGGCCTCAGGGCCCCAGACGTCCCGCAGCGGCACGACTTGCTGCCCCACCGACACCAGCAGCTCCCCGTCCGGTGCGGCCAGCAGCAGCGTCATTTCTCCGCGCGCGTTCTCAAACACCTCGTAACGGTAACGCGGCGCATCGGGCGGCGCGTACGTCTGCGCCTCCAGCTGCCGGATGACCTGCTCCATGGACAAGATGTTGCCCGTGCCGTAGTTGGTAAAGGAGACGTAAATGTTGTAGAGCATCGGGTACACGACCATGGCGGCCATGAACAGCAGGCCGGGCAGCAGGTACCGGGCCGGGTACGCCCGCTCCACCAGCGAGACGATGTTGATGAGCAAGACGCCGACGGCGACCGAGGCGAAAAACACGTACTGTCCATCGCGGAGCAGCTGAATGAGGAACGGAATAATCACTGCGTCCAAAGCGGCCAGCAACGCCAGCCGAACGTACCAGCCCCACCCGCTCGGGAAGGCCAGGCGCAGCGCCAGGCGCGCCGGTGTCTTGCGATGTTCTTGCGGCTGCATCGGGGACTTCACCCTTTCAGGGCCCGCAGCCAGGGCACCGGGGCCCGCGGCAGGCCCCGATGCCCTGCGTCGACGAGCCGTACCGGCGCGGCGGCCGCCCGCGGCTCACCGCGACGGTTCAGCGTCTCACCGGGACGACCGGATGAGCTCGAGAATCTGCTGGACCGCGATGTCCAGCGCCTCCTTCGGCTCCAGCTCCTGGTTCATGACCAGCTCGATGGCGTCCGACCAGGCAGTCCACACCGACGCCATTTCGGGAATGGCCGGCATCGGAATGCCCACGGAGCCGCTCGCCCGCACGCCCTGGATGATAAGGTTGTCCTGCAGCTGCTCCAGCGCGGGCAGGTAGGCCGGCGGACGCGGGTCGCGGGCGAACATGGCCAGATACGTGTCGGTCCGGATGACGAACTCCTTCAGGAACACGTCAGCCAGCAGCTTGTTCTGGCTGAACGCGCTGACCATGAAGCCCTGCACGCCGACGAACGGCTTCGGCTGGCCGCCGTCGATGGTCGGGATGCGGGCGTAGCCGAAGTCGATACCGGCCTTCTGCGCGTCGCCCAGCGCCCACGGGCCGCTAATCATCATGCCGACGCGCCCTTGATTGAACAGGCTCGTCATCGTGTTGTAGTCCGTGCCGACGGGCACCAGGCCGCTCTCCAGCAGGTGGTCGAACACTTCCAGGCCCTTGACGGCGCCCTCGTTGTTCAGGCCCACATCCAGCGGGTTCAGCGTGCCGTCTTCGTTGGTGCCGAAGACGTAGCCGCCGTTGGCGCTCATGAGCGGGAACGTGTGGTACGGGTCAGGCATCTGCATCAGGAACCCGTAGTAGCCCTTCTCCCGGTCGGTCAGGGCGTAAGCGATCTCCAGCAGCTCGTCCCACGTCTTCGGGGGCTCCGGGACCAGGGCCTTGTTGTAGATGAGCCCGATGGCCTCGAAGGCCGCCGGCACGCCGTACAGCGTGTCGCCCCACGTGAACGCCTCGATGGTGACCGGCTCGAAGTCAGCCGCCAGCGGGCCCAGATCGATGGGCTCCAGCAAGCCGTTGACGATAAACTCGCCCAGCCAGTCGTGAGGACCGACGATGATGTCGGGCCCCTCGCCCGCAGGACCAGCCACGGCCAGCTGCGAGCGAATGTCGGCCAGGCCCATCTCCATGACTTTCACCGGAATGCCGAACTCAGCCTCGAACTGCTTGCCCAGCTCTTCCATGACCGGCGCCCGCGTGTCGTCGGCCCAAATCAGCAACTCGCCCGGCGTCGAAGCCAGCGCGGAGCCGGCGACCGCGAACGTCAAGACCAACGCCATCACGACACTCAACAACCGTTTCACCACGAGCCCTCCCCTTTCCGTTCAGGCGTCGCCAAAAATGCACAACACGACCGTCTTCCGACTTGACCGCCGTTTAACTCTCCCTCCCGCCCGGCGTCTCGCCGGACCGGCATTCCCCCTTTCCGCCGTCGTCGATTCAGTGCGCTCCAACCACTCCCAGCGCGCCGCGCAAAGGCGCCGTCGACTGGCGCACCACCAGCCTGGTCGCCAGCGACACCGCCCGGCTGCCGCGCTTTCCCGCCAGTATGTCGCACAGCATTTGCGCCGCGGCGAAGCCCATGTCGAACACCGGAATGAACACGCTCGTCAGCGGCGGCGCCACGTGCGGGCAGACCGGCGAGTCGTTGAACCCGACTACCGACACCTGCTCCGGCACCCGCAGGCCCAAACTTTTCGCGGCCGCCAGCACGCCCAGCGCCACGCCGTCGTCGATGGCCACGAACGCCGTAGGCCGGCCACTCACCCCGCCGGCACCCTTCCCCGGCGCTCCGGCCAAGGACGAATCCGTAAGGAGCCGGCGCGCCGCCTCGTACGCCTGCTCGTAGCTGAAATCCGTCGTCACCACCAGCCGCGGGTCCACGGCCAGGCCGGCCTCTTGCAGCGCTTGCTTGTAGCCTTCCAGCCGGTCGAGGGTGACGATGAAATCCAGCGGGCCGCCGACAAACGCGATGCGCCGGTGGCCCAGCTCCAGCAGGTGCTGCGTCGCTTCCCGCGCCGCGGCCACGTTGTCGTTGTTGACGTGCGGCACGTCGCGTCCCGGCACGCGCCCGAGCACGACGAACGGATGCCCGCGCTCGTCCAGCCAGTCGATGAGCGGGTCGTCCGTGTGCGACGCCAGCACGATGAGGCCGTCGACCCGGCGCTGGGTCAAAAGCTCCATGCATTGCTGCCGTTCTTCGTCGTAGGAGGTGGCGGTAGTCAGCGTGAGGGAGTAGCGAGCTAAGCGGGCTGCCGCGCCGATGCCTCGCAGCACTTCGGGGAAGAAGGGGTTGGCGAGGGCGGCTTCCGTCGAGCGTGACAAGGCGACGCCGATGGTTTGCGTTCGGCGCCGGACCAGACTGCGGGCCGCCGCGTTGGGCTGGTAGTTCAGCTCCCGCATGGCCGCCCGAACACGTTCTTTCGTCGCCCTACTGATCCGGGGGTGGTCGGCGATGACGCGCGACACCGTCGACGGCGACACCCCCGCCCGTTTGGCGACGTCCTTGATGGTCGGATACACGGCAGCCACCCCCACTTTGTGCAAACGTGTGCACAAGTGGTGCGTTGCACCATTTCTCCACTTTTCCATCGTATCCTCCCAATGGCAGCAATTGCCGACAAACGTCCCATCCGCGCGGCGAAACGTCCCGACCCGCCGCGCAGGCCCTCTCTTGCCATCGCGAGCTCTTGACGGCCGTACACAAGTGTATATACTGTGTATTGACACCATACTCACTATAAACACTGAGGCCTGCGATGCGCATCATCATTTCCAACAGCTCGAAAGAGCCCATTTACGAGCAGATCAAGCGCCAGATCAAGGAGAGCATCCTCAAGGGCGAGCTGCAGGAGAACCAGCCCCTCCCTTCCATCCGGCAGCTGGCCAAAGAGTTGCAGGTCAGCGTCATCACCACCAAGCGGGCCTACGACGACCTCGAGCGCGAAGGATTCATCGTCTCCGTCGTCGGCAAAGGGTCGTTCGTGGCCGGCAAGAATCGGGAGCTGCTGCGGGAGATGCGGCTGCGCTGGGTGGAGGAGCGGCTGGCGGAGGTGGTGGCGGAAAGCAAGGCCGTCGGCGTGACGCTGAAGGAGCTGATCGACATGGTGCGGCTGCTGTACGAGGAGGAAAGCGAAGGCAACGATGCGTGAGGAGGCCAGCGGGATGGAAGACATCGTCGTTTTTGACGGAGTGAGTAAACGCTTTCCCGGCTTCACCCTGGATCGGGTTTCGTTTTCGGTCAAACGGGGGTACGTTCACGGGTTCATCGGCAGGAACGGTGCGGGCAAGACGACCACCATCAAGCTGCTGATGAACCTGTTGCGTCCCGACGCCGGGTCGATCCGCGTCTTCGGCCTGGATCACCGCCAGCATGAGAAAGAAATCAAACAACGCATCGGCTTTGTTTACGCCGACAGCTGCTTCTACGAAGACTTGTCGGTGGAGGCGATGAAGCGCATCGTCGCCGCGTGCTATCGCGACTGGGACGAGCAGGCGTTCCGGCGCTACCTCGACCAGTTCGAGCTGCCGGCCGGCAAGCGCATCAAGCACTTGTCGCGGGGCATGAAGGTGAAGTACGCGATCGCCTTGGCGCTGTCGCACAACGCGGACTTGATCGTCATGGACGAGCCGACGTCGGGCCTCGACCCAGTGATGCGGCGGGAAATTTTGGACTTGATGCTGGGGCTCATGCAGCACGAAGAAAAGACCATCTTTTTCTCGACCCACATCACGTCGGACTTGGAGAAGGTGGCGGACTACATTACGTTCATTCACGACGGCCGCATCCTCTTTTCGCTCCCGAAAGACGAACTGTTCGAACGCTACGCCCTCGTCAAAGGCGGACGGGAGCTCTTGAACGCGGACAGCCGGCGGCTGTTCGTCGGGCTGCGGGAACACAGCTTCGGCTTCGAAGGGCTGACGGCCGACGCCGCCGCGGCGCGGGCCTATTTCGGCGGGAAAGCCGTCGTCGAAACGCCGACGCTGGACGACATCATGGTGTACACCATCAAGTACGGGCAGGAAGCGAGGTAAGCGACCGATGCTGAAGCTCGTGTACAAAGATTTCCTCGTGCATCGCACGTTGCTGGCGGTCTACGCGGCGTTGGCGTTGTTCCTTACGGTCCAGTTCGGCGGCGCGGAGGCGCCGCTGGCAGGAGCTACGATGGTGGGCATGTTCCTCCCCTTCGCCGCCGCCAACCAAGACGACCGGTTCAACGCGCACGTGCTGCTCAACAGCCTGCCCGTGACCCGACGCGAACTCGTCACGGCCAAGTACGTCTTCCACCTCGCGGCCGGCGTCGGGCTGATGCTGGTGGCCGCGGTGGGCCGCGCGGCGCTGGGCGGCGTCCCCGTGCCGAGAGCGTTGGAACTGCTGACGAACGTGGTTGTGCTGGCGGTGTTTTTGTCAACCTTCTTCCCGCTCTACTATTGGCTGGGACAGCGCTTCGTCTACGCCGGCACGCTCACCCTGTTGCTGATCGTGCTGGCCGTGGAGCCCATCGTCTACAACCTCGCCGTCCGGAACAACTTCTGGGGCCTCCTGGAGTGGCTGCGGACGCTGCCGGAATGGTGGCTCTACGCGTGGCCGGCGGCCGCTGGGGTCTTGCTGCTGGCCGCATCGTGGCGCGTCTCGGTGGCCATCTACGAGCGGAAGGAGTTCTGAAGGACCCCGCGCGCAGGAGCCGGCGCAGCCGAGAACGCAATTGTTGCCCGTAAGGAGGGGGTGTCGTTGCGGCTTCCTTTGGCGATCGCCTTGGCCGCCGCGTTGCTCACTCTCTCCCCGGCGTTGGCGGCGCTGGCGCTAACCGTCGAGGCGCCCGAAGATTACGGTTCCGTGGTCGCATCCGCGGATCTCATCATCGTCGGTTTTCCCATCGACGAGGGCACGTCGCGGCTTGTGGGCGAACGGGCCATCGTCACCGACTGGCAAGTATTCCCGCAGTTCGTCCTGAAAGGCTCGGTGCCGTACGAGCCCCTCGTCGTGCGCACCGTGGGCGGCACCGGAGGCGGTATGTCCACCCCCGGCACCTCCCTAAGATCCCGGGGAACGCCGTACGTCTTCTTCTTGCGCGCCACGGACGAGGTGTGCGTGCCGGACGGCGCGGCGCCGGACGGCGAAGTCGTCGGCGGGACGTCCCCATGCACGGTATGGCGTCCAGTGGTTGAGATTCTGGGCATTCAACCGGTGCAGCGCCTCACGATCCAGTCGCCGCTGAACCGGATCGTCATCGGCCTGGCCGACGCGGAGATCGTAGCCGCCCTCCAGGAGGCGCTGGCCGGCAGCCGGTTCGCTGTGGAGTTCACGGCGCCGCTGCGCTGACGATGCCAAATCCCGCAGCAACGCCGCGCCCCCGGCACCATCTCGCATGCCGGGGGCGCATCGCTGCTAATGGCTGGTGAATGAGACCCCGTTTTCTCCGTTCTTACATTTTCGGTTTTCCCTGTTTTCCCATCTTCCCCGCCTAGCGGCCTCAGCGCGCGATGGACTGGAGCAGCTGCGCTTCCTGCTCGTTCAGCTTGCCCGCCGCCTTCAGGACGTAGAGCATTGCGTACCGCTCCGGCAGGGCGCCTTCCAAGTGCGTGTCCTCGTTGATGACCGTGCGCGGGACGCCGAAGACGCCGTACCGCCGGGCCAAGTCGGGAAACTCCTGGGCCTCCACCATGTCCGCCCGCACGTGTTCGCTGGCGATGGCCAGCTTGTGTGCGAAGCGCACCATGGGCGGGCAGTACGGGCACGTCGGCGTCACGAACACCTGGATGTGGACGGGCTCGTCGAGGCGCGACAGCTGTTCCAGCGTCTCGGGCTCGAGGTCCGCCGCGCCTTTCGAGACGTCGACGATGTCCTCGATGAAAGCGGTGAACTCGTAGCCGGCCGGGATGCCGTAGTAGCGGACGCCGTAGTCTTGGGCGCCCACGATGGCCACGGCCGGAATGCGGGCGATGCCGTATTGCTCGACTTTCTCCTTGTCCAGGTGGAAATTGACGACCTCGACATTGATTTTGTCGGACAGCTCGCTCACTTCCCGCACGAGCTGCACGGTCTGCTCGCAGTACGGGCACTGGTCCCGCCCCGACAGCTTCACGCTGCCTTCCGAGAACACCACGAGCGTCACCGGGTCTTGCAACTGCTCGAACATTTGCCGGATGGCGGCACGATCTTTCTCGCGTATCAGCATGCGTCTCATCCTTCCTCCTACGCTTGCCCCGCAAGCCCTATCCCAAGCTTACCCCGCCGCCGCCCCAGCGGGATGTATGTTTTCGTACAACAATCTCGGGCAGCAACGCCATTCGCCGCCGTTCTGACCCAGCGGACCAGCCCGCCGTCAGCCAGCGAAGTGTCCCGCCGCCAGCCGGCAAGTGCGCTCGCCGCCGCTCGCTGCGCCCTTGGCGCCGGGCGGTCCCTACGGCGCTTCAATCTGCTGCTCCACGCGGTCGGGGAAAATGCGCAAGGGGCCCTTGCGGCGGTAGGCCACGGCGCCGCTGCGCCGGAACTGCGCCAAGAGGCTGGTTACCTGCTCGCGGGTCGTGCCGATGCGGCGCGCCATCTCCTCGTGGGTCGGGTACTGGTAGCAGACGACGCTGCCGTCGGCCTGCGGCATGCCTTCCCTGGCCAGGCTCAGAAGCAGCAGGCCCAGCCGCGTCCGCACGCTGGCGAAGGCCAGCTCCGCCACCTTCTCCTCCAGCGCGCTGATGCGCCGGCAAAACAGCTGCAGCAGCGCCAACGCCCCTTCGCCCGTTGAAGCGAGACGCAACAGCTCCTCGACCCCGAAACGGACCACTTGCGACTCCTTCACCGCCACCGCCCGCTCGCTGCGCTGCCGCTGGCCACAGAGGCAAAACTCGCCGAACAGCTCGCCCGGGCCCCACAAGCCCGTCACCAGCTCTTTCCCTGTCGAGGAAAGGACGCTGGTCCGCACCAGGCCTGACTCCACCCAATAAAGCTGGTTCGGCGCGTCGCCGTAATCGTAAATCGTCTCGCCCTCGGCGAACGTCTCCGGACGGCCGAACTTGGGCAAGTACTGCTGGCCGCTCCGGATGACGTCCATGAACGCGGTGCACTGGCGGTGCCTGGTAAAGAAGAACTGCGCCACGGCCCCGGCCCCCCGAAAGCTCTTCCCTTTCGGCTCTCTGGTTCGCCTCGCGTGGGCCTTTCGCCTCCCCTCTTGCCACCGCCGAGCCAGCCGTCTGGCGATTGGGTTGCCATTGCCAGGGAACGAACGACTTGCCCCACCTAGCAGTTCCAGGTATCATCGTGCCATGGGGATCAGCCGGGACCTGATCGCTACCTCAGTAACCCCGCTCCTCCTTTCCTGGCTGGCCCAGGGGAGTGGTATGGTTGCCGCCTCATCCAAAAGGTTAGGTGGAAAAGGGCGGAGAACGGGCGCCGGAGAACGTACTGCTCCCTGACCATCTCATCGCTCTGGGCATCGCCTAGGTCCGCTTCGCCCCCAAGGGCGCGAACCTGTCGCTGCTTTGGCGGTGGCCAATGGCGTACCGGTGGGCGTGCGCCGCGTGGTTTCTCTTCGTCGTCTTCGGCTTTCCGCCGCTTTTCGGCTTCCGGTAAAGTTCACAAGCAGAGGAGGCTGGATCCGCATGAAGGGCTCCCTATCAGCCGCCTTGGCGCAATTGGCACGTCAATCGTTTGCAGGCGGCAACTACTGGCACGGGCCGCTAACAACAATGGTAGAAAGTCTCACGGCCGAACAAGCGCTTTGGCGTCCCGCTCCGGAACGGAAGTGCATCTGGGAGATCGTACGCCACATCACCTTCTGGCGCGAGTATTTGCTGGCCCACGTTCAGGGGAAGCCGACGCCGGATCCCGAGGCCAACAACTGGTCGCTGCCCGAGCCGGCCGACGACGAGGCTTGGCGGGCCGACCTGCAGCGGCTGCGCGCCGTCCAGGAAGAGCTGGTGCGCTGGTTCGAGCAACGCGATGATGAAGCGCTGTTGCGACAGGATGAGGAGAGCGGCTACGAGCAGTTCCTGATGGAAGCGGGCGTCCTCCTCCACGACAGCTACCACATGGGCCAGATCGCCACCTTGCGGGCCCTAATGGGCCTGCCGCCGGTCGATCCGGAGGGGGAGTCGGAGGGCGAGAACGCACCAGAGGAACAGGAGTAAACAGGCATAAAGGAGAGCAAGAAACAACGGAACAGGAATCGACGCAAGGAAAAAGCAACGGAGCCAGCCTCTCGGCTGGCTCCGCCCTTTTCTTATTCAGTTCTCCTGCGGTCCCGGTCTCCTGCCGGCTCGGGCGGCATGGCCGCTTACCAGACCGGCACCAGGTCCTTGACCGCCAGCACGCCCACCAACAGCTGCGCGGCGTCGGCCTGCGTCAGCACGCGGTCCCCCGCGGCGGCCACCACGGTGCCCGGCAAGTACGAGGCCAGGTCACGCACCGCCTGGGCCTCCGTCACCGTGGCCTGCGGATCCAGCACGGTCAGGTGCAAACCGAGCGCCCGGTACACCATGTCAGCCCAGACCTTCTGGGTCAGCGGCGCGTCGAGCAGGAGCCGGCCTTCCAGGTCACCCACGTACGCGCCCCGCTTGAGCAGCTCGTACACGAAGTGCGCCTGCGGGTGATCCAGGAAGTTGGGCACCAGCGACCAGTTGTAGTCCGGCACCGGGGCGATGACGCCCTTCTCGGTAATGTACTTGACGATCAGCTCCCGGCTCGCGATGCCCGGATCCAGGACGACCCGAGCGTGCTCGCCCGTGGCCGGGAAGTTGCCGCCGCCGTCGGCCCGGTAGTTGTTGGTGGCCAGGATGAACTCCTGGTCAGGCTCGATGGGCTTGCCGTTGAAGGTCAGGTTGACGATGCGCTCGCCAACGGGCTTCGTAATGTCGATCTGGTACTCGATGCCGTCGATCTGGTCGAAGTTGTAGCCAGGCATCGTGGTGAACAGCGGCTCTTCGCCGCGACCCGGCGTCACCTGCTGGAACTTCTGCGCGGCCCGCTCCAGCCACGCCTTGATCTCGGCGCCCGTCACCTTGAGCGCCTTCAGCGTGTTGTCGTAGATGTAGATGGACGCCACGTCGCCGATGGTGATGCCGCCCACGGGAATCTCGGTGAAGTCCGTTTCTCCGCCGTAGCCCGTCTTGAACGGCGCGGCGGCCGACAGCACCGGCAAGCCTTCATACTCGGTGCCCTTCAGCATCTCTTCGACGTAGTACTTCTGCACGTCGTTGATCAGCTGAATGACCGCCGTGTCCGTCAGCTGGCTGGCCCGGCTGGAGATGGGCGTCAGCGTGATTCCAATGGGCGTGTTCACGTAAGCCACGGTGGCCTCGTGCACGTCCTTGGCCCACGCCAGCACCTCGTCCGCCGGGGCGACGTCACGCGTCGGCAGCACCTCGGCCTTGCTGTCCACGACCTTCCAGGCGCCGCCTTCCCGCTCCAGCGTCAGCGTCACGACGCCCAGGTACTGGCCCCAGAAGCCCGGCTGCACCAGCTGCACGCCGTTGACCTTGCCGTCGGGCGCAACTTCCAAGCCAGGGCCGGGGATGACCCGGTGCGAGTGGCCGACGATGATGACGTCGATGCCGGGCACCTCTTCGGCCAGCGTGTACGCCGCGTTCTCCGACCGGTTGCCCGGCGTCGCGCCCGTGTGCGCCAGGGCGATGACGATGTCCGCGCCCTTGGCCTTCATCTCAGGCACGAACCGCTGCGCCGCCTCGATGATGGAGCCCGCCTCCACCTTGCCCGTCAGGTTGGTGCGGTCCCACACCATGATCTGCGGCGGCACGAAGCCGATGACGCCAATCCGGATCGGCTGGCCGTCGATGGTGCGCTCCAGGATGACGTACGGCGTGAAGTACGGATCCTGCGTGCCCGGATGATAAACGTTGGCCAGCACGTACGGGAATTGGGCGCCGGCGATCGTATTCAGCGCGTAGTCAAGCCCGAAGTTGAACTCGTGGTTGCCCAGCGTCGCCGCGTCGTAGCCCATCCGGTTCATGACGTCGATGATGGGGTGCACTTCGCCCGGCGCGGGCAACCCGTTGGCGACCAGGTACGACGCCAGCGGAGTACCCTGGATCAGGTCGCCGTTGTCGAACAACAGCGTATTGGGATGGCTCGCCCGGATCTCTTTGACCAAGGTGTAAATCTTGGCCAGACCGACGTTGTCGTTCGGTCTATTGGCGTAGTAGTCCCACGGGTAGATGTTCGCGTGGATGTCCGTGGTGGCCATGATGACCAGCTCGGCCGCGCGAGCCACGGCCGGCACAGCGACGGCCAAGGCCAGCGCCAGCACGAAGGCGACGTGACGATACCACCGTCCGCTCATCGACGACTAACTCCCCTCCTGCGCGTTGGTTGCGGCCCGGGACGCCTAAGGTCATCCCGGCACCCGCTCCTGTACCGATTCGCTGCTTGCGAAATTTTACTTCACGCTTCCCCGCTGTCAAACCTTCCCAAACGGCCCAAAAACGGACGTTCATCCCGGGCTAGCGACGTTTGTCCCGGCGGAAAACAAAACGGAGCCGGCCCCCAGGCCGGCTCCGCATCGGTTGCCCTTATTCCTTTGTCCGCCCGGCGCTGCGCGCCCGGGCAGCGAGGGGATTCACCGAGCGCTGACCACGTCCGCCACGGCCAGCACGCCCACCAGCAGCTGCGCCGCGTCGGCCTGCGTCAGCACATCGTCGCCCGCGGCCGCCACCACGCTGCCGGGCAGGTAGGCCGCCAGGTCGCGCACCGCCTGGGCCGCCGTCACCACGGCCGCCGGCTCATCCACCGCCAGCCGCAGGCCCAGCGCCCGGTATACCATATCGGCCCAGACCTTCTGGGTCAGCGGCGCATCCAGCAACAGCCGGCCTTCCAGGTCACCCACATAGGCGCCGCGCTTGATCAGCTCATACACGAACTGCGCCTGCGGGTGATTCAGGAAGTTCGGCACCAGCGACCAGTTGTGGTCGGGATTCGGCTCGATGACGCCGTGCTCGATGATGTACTGGACGATCAGCTCGCGGTTCGCGACGCCCGGATCCAGCACCAGGCGCTGGTTGGCGCCCGTGGCCGGGAAGTTGCCGCCGCCGTCGGCCCGGTAGTTATTGGTGACGATCAGGAACTCCTGGTCCGGCCGGACGGGCTCGCCTTGGTACGTCAGGTTGACGATCCGCTCGCCCAGCGGCTTCGTGATGTCGATCTGGTACTCGACGCCGTCGATCTGGTCGAAGTTGTAGCCGCGGAAGTCCGTGTAGAGCGGCTCTTCGCCGCGGCCCGGCGTCACGACCTGATGGAACTTCTGCGCGGCGTGCTCCAGCCACGCCTTCAGCTCGGCGCCCGTGATCTTCAGGATCTTGACGGTGTTGTCGTAGATGTAGATGGACGCCACGTCGCCGATGGTGATGCCGCCCGCCGCGATCTCGGTGAAGTCCAGCTCGCCGCCGCGGCCGCTCTTGTACGGCGCCGCCGCCGACAGCAACGGCAGGTCCTCATACTCGGTGCCCTGCAGCCACTGCCGCGCGTAATACAGCTGCACGTCGTTGATGAGCTGGATGACCGCGGTGTCCGTCAGCAAGCTGGCCCGGCTGGAGATGGGCGTCAGCGTGATTCCAATGGGCGTGTTCACGTAAGCCACGGTGGCCTCGTGCACGTCCTTGGCCCACTCCATGACTTCCGGCGACGGCTCGACACCGGCCGTGGAGCGCAGCTCCGCCTTGCTGTCCACGACCTTCCAGGTGCCGCCTTCGCGCTCCAGCGTCAGCGTCACGACGCCCAGGTACTGGCCCCAGAAGCCCGGCTGCACCAGCTGCACGCCGTTGACCTTGCCGTCGGGCACGTCCGCCAAGCCGGGGCCCGGGATCTCCAGGTGCGAGTGGCCGACGATGATGACGTCGATGCCGGGCACCTCTTCGGCCAGCGTGTACGCCGCGTTCTCCGACCGGTTGCCCGGCGTCGCGCCCGTGTGCGCCAGGGCGATGACGATGTCCGCGCCCTTGGCCTTCATCTCAGGCACGAACCGCTGCGCCGCCTCGATGATGGAGCCCGCCTCCACCTTGCCCGTCAGGTTGGTGCGGTCCCACACCATGATCTGCGGCGGCACGAAGCCGATGACGCCAATCCGGATCGGCTGGCCGTCGATGGTGCGCTCCAGGATGACGTACGGCGTGAAGTACGGATCCTGCGTGCCCGGATGATAAACGTTGGCCAGCACGTACGGGAATTGGGCGCCGGCGATCGTATTCAGCGCGTAGTCAAGCCCGAAGTTGAACTCGTGGTTGCCCAGCGTCGCCGCGTCGTAGCCCATCCGGTTCATGACGTCGATGATGGGGTGCACTTCGCCCGGCGCGGGCAACCCGTTGGCGACCAGGTACGACGCCAGCGGAGTACCCTGGATCAGGTCGCCGTTGTCGAACAACAGCGTATTGGGATGGCTCGCCCGGATCTCTTTGACCAAGGTGTAAATCTTGGCCAGACCGACGTTGTCGCTCGGTTGATTGGCGTAATAGTCCCACGCATAGATGTTCGCGTGGATGTCCGTGGTGGCCATGATGACGAGCTCAGCCGCGCTGGCCACGGCCGGGTACGCGGCTGCCAACGCAAGGATGAGAACGAATACGGCAAGACGATACCGCCGCCCACTCATCGGTGGACACAACTCCCCTCCTATTTTGTGGCGTCGGCTCAGGCCAGACGTGTTGGCCCGGCCACGCGCCGGCCGCCGACGGCGCCGGCGCGTTTCGATTATTACTTCCAGGAATTTCTGTCCTACACCTTCCGAAACCTTCCACTGCAGACGTTTATCCTCGCCCGGGACGTTCGTCCCGGCAGGGCCGTTTCCCCCGCCCTTCCTTTGCCCGCCTTCACCGAACTGGTGGCGTCTTGGAACGCCAGGACGCCGCCGGGCGCCTTTTTGGAACTGGCGGTGCAAGTGCAAGTCCAAGGGACGTGGAGCCGCTGGTTCACGTACGGAAAATGGGCCGCGGACGGTGCGAGCGCCGGCAGTGTAGCGGGGCAGCGCGACGCGCTGGCGGTGCTGGACGTGGACCTGCTCCGGATCCCGAACGGGGCCGCGGACGCCGTCCGCTTCCGGCTGCACCTGGAGCGCGCCGCCAAAGCGGCGGCGCAGGGCTCCACGCCGCGGGTGCGGCTCGTCGCCTTCACGGTCGCGCCGGTCGCTCCCCAGCCGCGGCCTTACGTTCACGAAAACGTAGCGCTCACGGTCCCCGCCCGCGCCCAGCTGCCGATTCCCCGCATTGGCCGGGAAATCTGCAGCCCGACGTCCTTGGCGATGGTGCTGCAATACTACGGCGTCGACCAGCCTACGGAACAAGTCGCGGCGGGCGTGAAGGACAACGGTGCGGGCATCTACGGCAACTGGTCCTACAACGTCGCCTACGCCGGCGAGCAAGGCTTCACCGCCTGGGTGGAATACTGCGAGTCGCTGGAGGACGTCAAGGAATACCTGAAACAGGGCGTCCCCGTCATCGCTTCCGTCCGCACGCCGAAAGAGGAGCCGCTGCCGGGCGCGGTCCTGCCGTACCCGGCCGGCCACCTGCTGGTCGTCACGGGTCTGGCGGAGGAAGGCGGCCAACGCTTCGTCCTCGCCAACGATCCGGCCGCCTATGCCGACGAAGACGTACCGCGCCGCTACCCGCTGGCGCGGTTTCTGGCGGCCTGGCGCCGCATCGTGTATGTGGTGCGGCCGTGAGCCCCTGCTCTTTGGGCAGCCGGCCCTTCGTCGCGGGGCCTTGTCCTGTGGCTCCGCGACGCGCCCGTGCCTCGGCGGCGCCCCACGAGCTCCGCAGAAGCGCTGCACAGGCGCTGCACGAGCGCTAAACAAGCACCGCAGGTGCGCCGCCCAAGCGCCCCCCAAGCGCCGCGCAACGCGCAAAGCCGGCGCCCGGGCGTTGCCGTCACGCCTTGCTCGCAGCCAGCGCGTCGAGAAGCTCCTGAACGGTGAAACAGAGCGGCAAGCCCAGCTCGGCGCTGAGGCGGCTCAGGAACGGCGGCCGCAGGCGGCTCGCGGCCAACACGTCCGGCCGAGCGAACACTTCGCGCGGCGTGCCGTCCATCAGGACTTGCCCTTCGTGCATCACGATGACGCGGTCGAAATTGCGCGCCACGAACTCCATGTCGTGGGTGATGGTGATGACGGTCTTGCCGCGCCGGCGCGCGTACGCCAGGATCGACTCCAGAACCAGGATTTGGTCGTAGCTCTGCCCGGCCGTCGGCTCGTCCATGACGATAATGTCCGGGTCCATGGTCAGCACCGACCCGATGGCGATCATTTTCCGGGCCGACTCGGAGACGTCGTAAGGGTTCTTGTCCAGCACGTCTTGCAGACCGGTGAGCTGCGCGACCCTTTCCACCGCCTTGTCGATCTCCTCGGCCGGCATGCCCAGCTGCCGCGGCCCGAAGCGCAGCTCTTCGCGAATGGTCGAATTGAACAGCTGGTCGTCGGGATTTTGGAACACGTACCCGACGAGGCGAGCCAGCTGGGCGGTGGTCTTCTCCCGCGTGTCGACGCCGTTGACCGTCACCTGGCCTTCCGACGGTTTCAGCAGCCCGTTGAAGTGCTTGACCAGCGACGTCTTTCCCGCGCCGTTCTGCCCGATGATGGCCACCTGCTCGCCGGCCTCAATGCGCAAGTTGACGCCTTTCAGCGCTTCGTACCCGTTCGGGTACCGGTACACCAGGTTCGACACCACAATGGCCATCAGCAGCCACCTCGCCGGTCCACCGATCGCAGCACGGCGACGCATTCTTCATGGGTCAGCGCGACCGGAACGTCGACGCCGAAGCGGCGCCTGGCCGCCTCGCTGACCTCGACGTAAACGGGCGGCTTCAGCCCGGAGCGTTCAAAGTCGGGATGAGCAAACACTTCCCGCAGCCCGCCGCTCAGCAGCACGCGCCCGTCGCGCAGCACGACCACCTTGTCGGCAAAGCGCGAAATCAGCTCCAGCTTGTGCTCGACCAAGATGACGGTGATGCCGCGCCGCTTCATGAGGTCGATGACCTCAAAGACTTGCTCCGTCCCGATGGGATCCAGCTGGGACGTGGGTTCGTCGAGGATGAGAATGTGCGGCTGCATCACCAGGATCGACGCAATGGCCACCTTTTGCTGCTGCCCACCCGAAAGCTCGTAGGGGCTGCGGTCCCGCAGGGCGGCGATGTCCAGCAGCTCCAGCATCTCGTCGACCCGCCGCCGGATCTCCTCCCTGGGCACCCCCAGGTTTTCCAGGCCGAAGCCGATTTCCTCTTCGACGGTCAGCGCGACGCCGGAGAGCTGCGTGAACGGATTCTGGAAGACGAACCCGACGTCGAGCCCGATCTCGCCCAGCGTGCGCTCGGAGTTGCGCTTGCCGTCGATGATGACGTCGCCGGTCAGCTGGCCGCGGAAAAAGTGCGGGATAAACCCCCGGATGGCGTAACACAAGCTGGACTTGCCGCTGCCGTTGGGCCCGATGACGGCGCACAGCTCGCCTTCTTCGACGGTCAGCGAAACGCCGTCGAGCGCTTTTCCGTTGCCCAGCAGGTATTGGAACGACAAGTTTTCGACCTGGATCAGAGCCATAGCGGCACCACTCTTCCGGCGACCGCGCCGACAAGGATCAGGATCGAACCGGCTCGCAGCGCGCGGTCCGCTGCCGTCATCGTGAAGTCGATCATGGAAGTCTTCTTTACCGCCGCGTTGAACGCGCGGGACTCCAGCGCCAAGGCCTTGTTCTCCAGCTGGGCGATGGACGCCAGAATGAGCGGCCCGACGACCGGAATGTACGCCCTAATCCTCGTCCAGAGGCCGCCTTCGACCTCGACGCCCCTGGATTTCTGCGCGTCCAGGATCTTTCTCGACAGGGTCTGCATCTGCGGGATGATCTGCATCGTGGACAAGATAATGTAGCCCGCTTTCGCCGGCATGCCCCGCTGTTCCAGCGCCACCACCAGGTGCTTCGGGTGCGTGGACATGAGCATGAGCAGGATGGCGCCCACGACGACCAGCAGCCGCATGCCGACGACGGCGGCGAAGAGCACCCCTTCCCGCTTCACCGCCAGACCGCCCCACTGGAAGAGAATGTCCTGCCCGCCGGGATAGAGCAGGCTCTGCATGGCGAAGAGCAGCAGGAGCAGCGGCGCGACGGCCCGCAGCAGCACGCCGACGAAGCGCCCGCCGACCTGCGCGCTGTACGCCAGCAGGACGACGACGGCCAAATACGCGCCGAGGACGCCCAGGTTGGCCGTAAGGAACGGCACGACGGCCATCGCCGCGACGAAGTACAGTTTGGAGATGGGGTGCAACGATTCGAACCAAGAGCCGGTGTTCACGTAAAACGTGTTCATCGTCATCCCCGCGCCTTTCGCCGTCGGGACAAGCGTGCTTGCCGGCCAAGGCCGTCCGCCAGCCGGCGCGGAAAACAGGCGACGGGCAGCTTCGATGCGCTACCTCGCCGCGCCGCGGAACTGCACCTTGTACCGCTCCGACATGTTGCGCACGATCACGTAGGCCACCAGCGCGGACAGCACCTTGTCGGCGCCGTCACTCAGAATTTGCGCCGTGAAGACGGAAGTCAGCAGCTGCTGCCCCGTCGCCAGCAGGTAGCCCACGATGAACGCCGAACCCGCACCGGTAACGCCGCCGAACAAGTAGGCGACGATGGGCGATGCGGCCACCGCGGCCGTGAGGGCGATGACCAGCCCGGACACGATGGTCTTGCCTACGCTGTCGAACCAGCCGCGGTTCGCCAGCGCTCCGGCCACCAAAGCGATAGCGATCTGCACGAGGCCGAAGGGCAGCGAGATGGGGTCGATGGTAATCGTGGCCACCACGCTCGTCAGGAAGCCCGCCACCGCGGCCACCCAGGGACCGGACAAGACGGCGGTCAGCACCGTGCCGATGGAGTCCAGGTAGATGGGCAGCTTCAGGGCGATGGCGATAGCCCCGCCGATCAGGTTGATGCCGATGGCGACCGGGATGAGCAAGATCGACATCATCGTGAAGTTTTGCGTAATGCGACGTATCACGGACATGAAGCTCGCCTCCCCAGCGTTGAGTCGTCCACCGAAACCCCCGCCTCGTTTCCAGCGCAACCGGCAGCGACCTTGCCGGCAAGTACCACCTCTGTCGCGGAACCGCCTGCGCAAAGACGACGGTTCCTATACGGGAACGGAAATCGTCGCCGGCTCTGCAAAGTAACGGTCGATGTCTTCCGCGAATTCAGGGCAGAGCCGCTTGAGAAACAGGTGCATGAAACGCTGGGCATCGACGGTCAGGCAGACGTGCGCGTTGGGCGGGCGCCGGTAAAAGCCGGCAAAGTCGACCAGCGACTGGCCCCGCGAGCGCCCCTCCGTCTCGACCTGCACGTAGTACGGCCGGGTCTGGACCAGATCGGGTGCAAAGGCCACGGCCACGGCCAGCGGATCGTTGATGACGCAGCCCAGCGTCCGTTCCTGTTTCCAGTGGAAGTCCACGTAGAAGCGGGTAATCTTGTTGACCAGGCGCGCGATGGGCGTATCGAACTGGCGCAGCAGCTCCCGGTAATTGGGGGTCAGCACGATCTGCCGCGTGACGTCGAGGCCGACCATGACGATGTCGCTGAGGTTCTGGAACACGTAGTCGGCGGCATGCGGGTCGGCCCAGAAGTTGTACTCCGCCACGGGACTGCAGTTGCCGTGCACTTTGGCCGCGCCGCCCATGACAATCAGCCGCTTGAGATTCCGGAACGCCTCTTTGTCCCGCTCCAGCGCCGCTGCGATGTTCGTCAGCGGCCCGAGGGCGATGATGGTCAGGTCCCCCGGGTATTCGTACAGCGACGAGAGGATGAAGTCCACGCCGCCTTCCTTGTAGCCGAGTTTCGGCTCGGGGAGATACGTTTCGCCCAGGCCATCCTGGCCGTGGGTGTCCTGCGCCGTCACCAGCTCGACGACGCGCGGCTTGTCCTCGCCCTTGTAGAGCGGAATCTCCTCGCGCCCGAGGTACTCCAAAATCCGCGCCGCGTTGCGGGCGCCTTGGTCGGCCGGCACGTTGCCGCTGACGGTAGTGATGCCCACGACCTCCAGTTCAGGAGATCGCAGCGCGAGCATGATGGCTAGAGAATCATCGATGCCTGGATCGGTGTCGAGCAGAACTTTCATCAAGGGCACCTCCAACGTACGCTTTGCCGCGGTGCAAAACGAATTCGGCCATGTCGGTGCGCAAGTACGTCTTCGTAAAGGCCAGCGGCACGTCGTCGTCGCCGATCAGGCAGTCCTCGAGCAGCAGCAAGCTCTCGCCTTCGGGCACCCACAGGCACTTGGCGAGAAAATCGCCCGCGACCGTAGCCTTCAGCCGGGTCACGGACAAGGCGCTGTGAGCGATCAAGCCGCCGTCCACATAGTCCAACACCCGTTCGGCCGAGTGGAGTTCGACGGGCTCCACCAAGCGCGTGTTGGGGGCAAAAGTGATGGCGTAGGCGAGGCGTTCTCCGTTTTTCGCGTAGACTCGCTCCAATACAACCAGCAGCTCGTGGTTTTGCAGTTTCAGGATTTCCTTTACCAGACTATCGGGGCTTTCGAAGGTGAGCTTTAGGTGCACGACTTCGACGCCGTCTTCCCCGAGCATCTGCGGGACGCTGACGAGGCTTTCCAGCCCAAACCCGCGCCGCGGCGTCACGTGGCGGACGTAGGTGCCGCTGCCGTGGCGGTTGATAATCAGCCCGTCTTCCTTCAGAACCAGCAAAGCTTGCCGCAGCGTAGCACGGCTGACGCCCAGCATTTTGGCCAACTGGTTCTCAGGCGGCAAGGCGCTTCCCGGCGGCAGCTGGCCGCTGCGGATGTTCTCGAGCAGCTGCATGTACACCAGCACGTACAGCGGGCGCCTGTCGCCGCGCGGCCGTACGACTTTTCTAAACGGAGATTGTTCCGCGATCGGCAGGTCCGGCATCTCGCTGGTCCTGTCCATGGACGGTACCTACCTCCTGCCCGAACTGCCTGCGCCCAAGCCTTTTGCCTAGTCGGCGTCATGCCAGGTGCCCTGGGCCGCTTGACGTTTCGCGGACTGGTCTGATCAGCCGAAAAGAGATCAGACCTCTATCCCGATCGTAAAACCGCATAAGTTTATTGTCAACTTTATGTTTTTATGGATTCGGATGGGCCTGCCAGCGCGGGTTTTCGGACATACCGCCGCTTGCGGCGCCCAAGCGTGCCATCAGCTCCCCGGAACGGCGCGACCGTACGCCGCGTTGCGGCGGCGCAGCGAAAGGACGAACACCAGCGCCGCGGCATACAAAGCCAGCGAAATCATGAACACGGAATCGAGGGAGGCGATGTTCGCGACCAGCCCCCCGCCCAGCGAGAACAACCCGTAGAAAGGTGCCACGATGAGCCCGCTGAAGGAGGCGTAAACGGATACGTGCCGCGGCGGAGCGTACACGATGGTGGCCACCGAGTTGGCCAGCAGCGGCCCCTGCCCCGCCAGGCTGACCAGCGCAAACAGCAAATACGCGTACGACGGCGACGGCAAGGCGATAGCCAAAAGCGCAGCGCCGATGCCGGCCGCGCACCCCACTCCCAGCTGCGCGAAAGGCCCCCACCGGCGGCCGACGTAACCCAACACTTTGCCGAAAACCATGCTGGAAACGAGCAGCACCGTGGACATGGCGCCCACGAACCCCTCGGTCACGCCTTCCAGCGTGCTGACTTTCACGATGTAGAACGGCACGGAAAGCTCCGCCGCGGCCACCAGAACCCGGGCGACGAGGAAGTTCCGGAACGGCCGGTTGTCGCGGACCACCGTCTTGAAGAGGCCCGGCAAGTCGGCGAAGCGCAGCTTCTGCGCCACGGGCTCCCGCCGCACTTCCCGCACGAAGAAGACGACGATGAGCGTCGCCAGCACGGCCATGATCAAGCCGCTGAGGAACATGTACCGGAAACCTTCGGGGAACGGGTAGCGCTCGAACACCGCGATAACCCGGGACGCGACGAGGCCGCCCACCGCCCCCGCCAGGGCGTACGAGCCGTAGAAGCCCGGCACATCGCGGTGGATTACGGACGAAACCATGGTGGCGAACATGGGCGACGACAGGCCGGCGGTTACCGCAAACACCGCGTACGACGAAAAGAACAGCACGAGGCCGAGCTCAGGCGAGCCCGCGACGGTGTACGTCGAAAGGAAAATCAGCAAAAATCCCAAGCGCTGCAGCGCGCAGATGAACACGCTGAGCCACTTGGGGCTGGTCGTGTTCACCCCCAGGACGGCGGAGAAAATGCTCGACCCGTTCGAGAGGCTGAAGAAAATCAGCGTGAGCAGGCTCACCAGAACCGTGCTTTCGGTGATGTTGGAAACATAGATGGGCAAGACGGTCTGGTGCGAAAACATCGCGTACCCGAAGGAGAAAAAGAACCCCTCGAACACCAGGGCAATGTAGTTCCGCCGGTAGTACTTCTCTTTCAATGCCTCGACCGCCGCGCGGTCGATCGTGCCAACGACTGCTGATTTCATGCTCCGTCTCCTCTTGCAACCCGAAACTCGCCTGCCCCACGAAAAAAGGTGGTGTTACCGCAGCAACACCACCTTTTCCGCCTATGACCCGCTGCCGTGCGCCCTCAGGCGAAAGCCGCGACAATGCGGTAGACGATGGCGCACAAGGCCAGCAAGATGCTACCGACCGTCAACAGCCGATCCGCCGCCGTCTTGGGCAGGTCGCGGTAGACGGTTTTCTTGCCCGGCAGGTTGAACCCCTTCGTCTCCAGCGCGATGGCCTGCTCTTGGATTTTCGCGATGGAGTTGGCGATCACCGGCACCATGATCGGGACGAACGCCTTGAACCTCTGCCACAGATTTCCTTCCGTGTCGAGGCCGCGGGATCGCTGCGCGTCCATCACTTGCTGCATGTCCTTGCTCAGGACGGGCAGCAGCTGGAAGGTCGTCACGAAGATGAAGGCCGCGCGGTACGACAAACCGGCCTGGGTCAGCCCGACGCCGAGATCCGTCATGTTGATCGTCCGAAACAGCAGGAACAGCACGGCCATCAGCGGGGCGATCCGGCGGAACACGGCCAGCGCGTACATCAGCCCTTCTTCGTAAAACTTCCAGCCCAGCCAAGGAAGGATGAACACGGGATCCTTCGTGTAGTCGTTCACCGGGTTCAGCGTGCCGTTGATGAGGAACATGCTGATGCCCATGGTGACGATGGCGAACGCCACGATCTTGAACTCCAGGATATACTTTTCCTTGTATATCCAGAGGACGCCCACCAGCATGAGCAGGAGCGAAAACCAGGTGTTCGCGAACAGAATGATCGCGAGGGTCAGCCCCAGACTCATCCACAGTTTGGTGATGGGATGTAGCCTGCGCAGGAACGTGGGTTTTGGCCGTGGCTGGATCATAGCTGTTTGCCCTCGCTTCTCCTATCCTGTTCTGTCCGGTTATCCTGTTCTGTCCGGTTCAGCGGTCAGCTGCGCGCCGGCGCTCCCGACAAGCCTTTCATGTTTTCAGGCAGGCGCTTGAGAATGATCCACGCGATGATCACCGCAATGCCCTTATCCACCAAGTTGATGGGCACCCGGGCCAAGAACGCCGCG
Organism: Bacillota bacterium; assembly: GCA_017577945.1. Lineage (NCBI taxonomy): Bacteria > Bacillati > Bacillota > Bacillota bacterium. The sequence goes on along the minus strand of PKQS01000009.1, from coordinate 22,319 downwards.
GACAAGATGTCCTGCCCCAGCGACAGCAACCCGGCTACCAGCAAATCGACGCCGCTGCCCTGCACGCCGCCGTACACCACTACCGCGATGGGCGCGCCGAGCATGGCATTGGCCAGCGCGACGAACACGCCCGCCAGGGCCACGTGCACCCACGTCTCGAACTTGCCCTTTCGCACCATGTAGCCGACGATAAGGGCCGTCGCCATGTTGCAGATCCCGAACAGCGAGCCGAGCAGGTTGCCGCTAATCAGCGAGGCGATGACGTTGTACAGCACGCCGGAAGCCGCGCCGGCCCACGGCCCCATGATGGCGGCGACGATGGCCGTGCCGATGGAGTCCAGGAACAACGGCAGCTTGAGCTGGCTCGCCAACCTGCCCGCCGACGAGGTTGATGGCGGTACCCAGCGGGATAAGAACAGCCAAGTAAGTAGTGCGCAGTCTGCCTTTGGCAGCTTCCATTTCCTTCAGTTCCGGCATGGACGTTTACCCTCCCCGAGGAATCCCATCTGTGCCGTCCGGTGCTTCGCCGTCTACTGGTACTTCCTGACGAAATCAGCCACCGTCAGCGCCAACCCACCTCCCGCTCCGTTGGACAGGTACAAGTCCAACTCCGTGATCTGGGGTGGCTCGATTTGTGCCTCCACCAAGGCCTCGCGGTCCAGGAAGACCTCCGCCGGAGCGCCGTCCTTGATCACCTGGCCGTTGGCCATCACGACGACACGCTCCGAGACCTCCGCGACGTAGTCCATGTCGTGCGAGATCATGACGACCGTGTGGCCCGCCGCTTTCATCATGTCGATGATCTTGGTGAGCATCTCGCGACCGGACTGATCGAGGCCGTTGGTAGGTTCGTCCAAGACGAGCACATTAGGTTTGTAGATCAAGACGGAGGCAATGGTGACAATCTTCTTCGAGGTGTAGTCCAGCGTGAGCGGGTGCTTGTCCAGCTCGGACGCGAGCCCCATCAGCTCGACCACTTCGTCGAGGGCCCGTTTTCGTCTTCCGAGAAGTTAAAGTTCCGCGGCGCCACCAGGAGCTCTTCGCGAACGGTCGTGCAGAAAATCTGGTGGTTCGGGTTTTGGAAGACGTAGCCCACCTTGCGCGCCAGTTCGGGCATGCGCTTTCCTGCGGTGTCTTCCCCGTCCACGAGAACCTTGCCCGAAGTGGGCTTCAGCAGCCCGTTGAAGTGCCTGACCAGGGTGGTCTTGCCGCTCCCGTTCTGGCCGACAATGCTCACCACTTGGTTCTCGTATATCTTCAGGTTCACGCCTTTGAGGGCCGTGACGCCCGTCTTGTAGGTGTGAACGAGGTCGATGGTTTCGATGACCGCTTTGCCCATCGCTGTCTACCTCGGCCTTCTCAGCGGTGTGCACAACTGCTTGGCTTCCGGAAGCGTGATCGGAGCGGCCGTGAAGTCCAGCTTGTGCCGGAGGGCCAACGCCGCCTCGGTCACCTGAGGAACCCGCACCTTGTGGCCGGCCAACTTCTCCCGCTTGTTGAAAACCTCTTTCGCGGGGCCGTACTCGACCAGCTCCCCGTGGGAGAGCACCATGACTTTATCTGCGTACTCCGCGATCTTTTCGATGTTGTGCTCGACCATGATGATGGTGGTGCCTCTTCTGTGCAGCTCCTTGACGACCGAGAACACTTCGCTGCGCCCGATGGGGTCCAGCTGGGACGTGGATTCGTCGAGGATGATGACCTCGGGGCGCAAAGCGAGCACGCAGGCGATGGCCAGCCGCTGCTGCTGGCCGCCCGACAGCCTGAACGGTGAGCGGTCAAGCAGGTCAAACAGGCCGCAGGCCTTGGTCGCTTCCTCCACGCGCTGCAGCATGAGCTCTTTGCTGAAGCCGTGGTTGCACATGGCGAAAGCGACTTCGTCCTCGACGGTTTCCTGCGTGAACTGGCTTTCGGCGTCTTGAAAGACGATTCCGATCTTGTCGGCCGCGCTGTGGTTTTCCACGCCCGTGATCGGCTCGCCGTCGACGAGCACATCCCCGCTCCACTTGCCGCCGATGAAGTTCGGAATGACGCCCACCAAGGCTTTGCAGAGCGTGGACTTGCCTGCCTTGTTCGAACCGATGATCCCGACGAAGTCGCCCTTTTCGATGGTGAAGGACACGTTTTTCAGCGCGAACTCCGTCGAGTTGGGGTAGATGTAGCTGAACTCCCGCACCTCGATGATTGGTCGGCTCATGTTCGTCACCTGTTATTGGATCAGGCCGTCCTTCCGCGCCAGAATCCGGATGGCGTCGCAGGCGACCCGGATGGAATCGCGCACGTCCTTGAAGGACACGATGGCCCCCGCCCTGCAGCCTCGGATCGACGAGATGACGAACAAGGCCGCCGCCTCCATCTCCGACGCCAGGACGTTGCCTCGCTTCCAGGCTTCCCACCGTTCCTTCAGCCGCTTGGCCACGGGCGAAGAGTCGGGGTCGACTTCGCCGTAGAAGGAGTCTTTCGACTGGCAGATGCCTTCCAGGTAGTTGAGCCCGTTCTTCTTGGCCGCTTCCACCAAGGCGGCAACCACGTGCCGATCGGCCACCGCGGGGTACTCCACAGGCATGTAGTGGAGAGTCGTTCCCTCATCGCGCACAGCCGCCGTGCAGATGACCCCGTCGACCGACGGGTCCCGGGCGATGTCCGCCACCGGGCCCGCCGTCCCGACACGAATAAAGGTGTCCGCGCCGCACTTGATGAGCTCCTCCACGGCGATGGCGGTAGATGGGCAGCCCATGCCGGTGGACGTCACGGACACCTTGACGCCGTCGATGTAGCCGGTCCAGGTTTTGTGCTCACGGTTGTGGGCCATGAGCTGGGGGTGTTCAAAGTAAGTGGCGATGAGATCCGTCCTGAACGGGTCGCCGGGCAAAAGGACGTACCTGCCGACGTCGCCCTTCTTCAGCCTGATGTGATACTGCAGCCCGTCTACCTCCAGAGCCATGCTGCCCCTAGTCCTCCCTACCGCTGTTGCTGCTGCTGTTGCTTGACCAGTTTCACAATCCGGCTCGAACCCAAACGGGACGCCCCGAGAGCGATGAACTTGGCGGCGTCTTCCAGGCTCGCGATGCCGCCCGAAGCCTTGATCTTGACACCGGGTCCCACGTGCCGCCGAATGAGCTCGATGTCCCGGAACGTGGCTCCGCCGTGCGAAAAACCGGTGGACGTCTTGATGAAGTCGGCCCCCGCCTCCGTGACGACTTCGCACATGCGCACCTTCTCGTCGTCCGTCAGCAGGCACGTTTCGATGATGACCTTGAGCAAGCGGCTGCCGCAGGCCGCTTTCACGGCGCGGATTTCCGCGAGCACCTGGTCGGACAGTCCCGCTTTGACCAGGCCGATGTTGATGACCATGTCGATCTCATCGGCGCCGTTGGCGATGGCGTCTTCCGTCTCGAAAACCTTGACGGCGGTCGTGCTATAGCCGTTGGGGAATCCGACGACGGTACAGACGGCCATGCGATTTCCTACGTAGTCCTTGACTGGCTTGACGAAACTGGGAGGAATGCACACGGAAGCGGTCTGAAATGCCAGGGCTTCGTCCGCCACCGCTTTGACGTCTTCCCAGCGGGCCGTGACGTCGAGGAGCGTGTGGTCGACTTTGCTTAGAATCTCTTTGTAATCCACCGGATTGTCCACCAGTTCTGCAACCCCTTGCGAATGACGATGCAAGTTGTTACGAAAACGACTACATCTCGTTCGCATTGAGTCACTTTACACCGTCGTTGTTTTGATTGTACCATCAATATGTAAGGACGTCAACACGCATTGATATTATTCAAACACTTAACTGTGACAATTTGACCACTCCCTGGACGAAGGTCACCCCGCGAGCAGCAATCCCGCGCCGTCGCGATGGTGTTTCGCCCATTTTCAAACACGCAATCACAAGTATTGACAGGGTTCGGCGTTTAATCGTGTACTTTATTAAGGTGTAAAAGGATCGGGGGACTCGGATGAAGGGGGTCGAGAAGTTGTGAGTCGAAGGCGGGACAGGCTCAACGAAATCGTGTCTTATCTTAAGAGAAAGCACGCTGCATCCATCAAGGAACTAGCCGCCGCGTTCGACGTGTCCGAGATGACGATCCGCCGGGACCTCAGTGTGCTGAAAGAATACAACATTGTGAACGTCATTCACGGTGCGGCCATTTACAACAGCGACGGCATCTACGAACTGGCGGCGGAAAAGGACAAGCATGCCCCGGAGAAATACCGCATCGGCCAGAAGGCAGTCTCGCTCATCGAACCCCACGACGTGATTGTCATCGACATCGGCACCACCACGGAGTACATCGCCAAGCTACTGCCGGACGACCTGCCCGTGACGGTGGTCTGTTTCACCGCCAACGTGCTGGCGGAGATCTACAAGAAGCCTATGGTCGACATCATTTTCGCCGGCGGGTATTACCACCGGGATACCGGCCTGTTCGAGAGCCCGGAAGGGATCCAGCTCATCTCCAGGACGTGCGCCAACAAGTATTTCGTGTCCGCGGCGGGCATCAGCAAAGAGCTGGGCGTCACGTGCGTCAACCAGTACGAGACCTCGACCAAGCTCGCGGCCCTGAAGTGTTCTCTTTCGAAAATCCTGACGGTCGACTCCACCAAGTTCGGCAAAGTCAAGCCCTCGTACTTCGCGGACCTCACCGACTTCGACGCCATCATCACCGATTCGGGCATCAGCCAAGACTGGATCGAGCACATCCAAAACCTCGGCATCACCCTGCACATCGTCTGACCGGGGCCGCCGGATCCGCCCGGGCCGGCGGCTCCGGCTGAACGGGCCCGCACCGGCCGTTCGGAAATCGCTTCCCCTTCCAACATTTATTAAGGTTCCATTAGCAGTGTCATCTTGAGAATGGACATTTGTTAGTGATACCATGAATTCGTATTCATGGCGGGAACCGCCAAATCGCACCGATTAGGAGTGGCAGCATGCGCGCATTGAGGAAACTTATGTTTGTCATGTCTCTGTTGGCCGCCGCGTCCGTGCTCGGCGGGCATGCCCTGGCGATGGACATGGTCGTCGGCGAAACGCTGGTGTACCTGGACGCCGCGCGCGAGAACATCCGCACCAAGGAAACCACCGCGGGCAATCTCGTTATCGACGCGATGCGGGAGTTCACCGGCGCCGACGTAGGCATCACCAACGGCGGCGGCATTCGTGAGTTTATCGAACCCGGGCCCATCACCCTGGAAGAATTGCTGACGCTGTTGCCCTTTGAGAACACGGTGGTGACCATTGAGCTCACCGGCGCGGAAATCATCGCCGCGCTCGAACACGGGGTCAGCATGTGGCCCGAGCTGTGGGGCGGTTTCCCGCACGTCAGCGGACTCGCTTACGTATTCGACGGCACCCAGCCGCCGGGCAGCCGCATCGTGGAAGTGCGGTACCAGGGCGAGCCCATCGATCCCAACGCCAAGTTCGTCGTGGCAACCAACGGCTTCCTTACGGCTGGCGGCGACGGCTATGAGATGCTGAACAAGCCGGTCCTGCAGGAGTTCGGTTCCATGCAGGAAGTGCTCATCCAGTACCTGATGGAAAACAGCCCCGTCGCTCCCAAAGTCGAAGGGCGCATCGTCCAGATCGGCGAGGTCAAGTGACAGCCGGCCTCTTGCCGGCACGGGAGCCCCGCTTGGTCTCCCCTCGTGCTGAATCGTAACGTGAGCGAAGGTGACCCGGCGGTTTCCGCCGGGTCTTTTTCTCAAAGGAGGAAAGGACATGCATGTTCGTCGTTTCGGCCTGGTGCTCCTGGCCGGCGTCCTGGTGTTGCTGCAAGCAGGCGTCGCCGCCGCGGGTGAGCCCATCTACGTAGGCTCCGACGTACAGCCGTTTTTCGACGATTACTTGATCGACGAATTCATCGGCGACGTGCGCCTGAAGCTCCATCACCCGATCGCGCAAGAAATCGTCGTTTCGACCGGAGACTTCGACTGGGAAGGCAGTGACACCGCGTACGGCACGGTGTTCAAAGACGGCGACATCTATCGCATGTACATCCGCACCAACCAGCACAACATCACCTTCAACATTTTCCCGAGAATCCAGACTACCGAGTCCGTTTACACGTACCTCGAAAGCAAAGACGGCATTCACTGGGAAAAGCCGTTCTTGGGCATCGTCGAGTATGACGGCTCCACGGAAAACAACATCGTTTGGAAGGGCCCCCAGTTCGCGCCGTTCAAGGACACGAATCCGCATGCTTCGCCGGAGGCGCAGTACAAGGCCATGGGCGGATCGCCCATGTTCGCGTACCAGTCGCCCGACGGGCTCCGCTGGGAGCTGATGCACGAGGAACCCGTCATTACCCAGGGCGAATTCGGCTCGCTCAACTTGGCGTTCTGGGATGAAGCGGCGGGGGTGTACCGGGCGTACTGGCGCGGCCGGCACCTGGGCATGCGCACGATTTTGACGGCGACTTCGGAGGACTTCCTCCACTGGACGGAACCGAAGCGCCTCGAATACGTCGCGCCCGACGGCCTGCCGGCGCCGAACTTCGAACTGTACACGCAAAATGTCATGCCCTATTACCGGAATCCGTCCATTCTCATCGCGTTCCCGGACGTGTACGTCGACCAGGAGTGGCCCGAAGCCCGGGTGATGGACGTGGACCCGGCCTACTTCCTGAACGACGATACGTACGATCCGCAGCAGCGCGAATGGATGCACGTCCGCATGCACCGGGCGGCGGCCGCCGTCCGGAGCGTCCTGTTCATGAGCAGCCGCGACGGCGAGACGTTCTTCCGCTTTAACGAGGCCTTCATTCGCCCGGGTCCCGAGCAGCGGGGCGGCTGGGGCTACTACGGCACGGGAGCCCTCTGGGGCATCGTGGAAACGGAGTCGACGCAAATTCCCGGCTACAAGGAGCTGTCCATCTATACGGTCGAGCGCTGGCGCTACGGGCGCTTCGCCACGATTCGCCGCCACACCATCCGGCTGGACGGTTTCGTTTCGGTCAACGCCTCGTATCGCGGCGGCGAGATTATCACCAAGCCCATCATTTTCGAAGGCAACTACATGGTGATCAACTTCTCGACCTCGGCCCAGGGGAGCATTCAGGTCGAGTTCCTGGATGAGCGCGGCCAGCCCATTCCCAACCTGACCCTGGAGGAGTGCCCCTTGATCCGCGGGGATCACACGGAACGGGTGGTGCGCTGGCGCGATCCGGAAGGCGGCAAGGAGCGCATCGATGATTTGAGCCGCCTGAGCGGCCGGCCGGTGCGCATTCGCTTCGTGCTGCGGGATGCGGACCTGTACTCATTCCAGTTCCGCAGCCGCTGAGACCAAGTACCGAGTACCGATCGAGGAACGGAGGCTTGAGGCGCTGTGATGGCACGACGAAGCCCAGCGCTAATGACCCAAACAGCGGCGGTCATAGCGTTGCTTGTTGCACTCGTTGTCTCGGCTCCCACCTTCGGCATGCCGCGGGTGGACCTGGTCATCCTCCACACCAACGACATGCACGCCCGCATCGAGCCCAACGTGGACAACGAGATCCTCGGCATGCCGTATATCGCCGCCCTTGTGCGGCACTACCGCGCCATGTACCCGCACGTGCTGGTCATCGACGCGGGCGATACGCTCCACGGCCGGCCGATTTCCGACCGCCTGCACGGCGAAAGCACCGTGAAGGCGATGAATCTGGCGGGCTACGATTTCATGGTGCCGGGCAACCACGATTTCAACTTCGGGTACGATCGACTCCTCGAGCTGCAGGAGATGATGGACTTCACCCTGCTCGGTGCCAACGTGTACAAAGACGGCGAGCGGCTGTTCCGAGACTACGCCGTCGTCGAGGCAGCGGGAAAGAAAATCGGCATCTTCGGTCTCGCCACGCCTGACACATCCACGACTACTCACCCGGACAACATCCGGGGGATCGAGTTCCGGGACATGGCGGAGACGGCCGCCTACTACGTGGATTTCCTCCGCAACCAGCTGGGTGTGGACATGGTCATCGCCGTCGGGCATGTCGGCTACGGCAGGAACTATTCGTCGACGGACATCGCGGCGGCCGTGCCGGGCATCGATCTGTTCATCGACGGTCACAGCCACACCCTGCTGCCGGAGGGCGAAGTACACCACGGCACGTTGTTCGTCCAGGCGCATGAGCACGCGCATTATGTCGGCAAGGTGCTGGTGGACTTGAGCGGCGACGTCCCCGTCATGGAAGCTTCGCTCATCCCGGCTTCGGAAGGCTTTCAGCTGGAGCCCGTTGCCGAAATCCAACAACTCTTGGAAGAGGCGCGGGCCGAAGTGATGCGGAGGTTGCTCGGGCGCTGACGGAAAAACCGGACGAAGGTCGGAGCTCGGCGAGAGGCTGAATGTGCAAGAGTCTAAGCCCGGCGAAAATCTGCATCCGACAAGGGATCGATGCGTTGCCCGCTGGTAGAACCAGCGGGCAGCGCTTGTCTTGACCTCGGCGCCCGCGGTACCCCTGCCGGCGACCGTACGCAAGAAAGCGTCGACGGCGCGGCGTGAAGAAGGATTGGGGGTGCTCCCGTACCAGGCCGGCGGGCTTTCCCCGTGGGTCCATTGAGAAAAACGATGTCGGGTTCGTGGACCACAGCCAAAGGAACGGCCAGTCGCTGCTTCTTGCCGCTGGTTCGCTGTGGACGATTTCAGCCTCGTTGGTGCCGGGAGGAACGATTCGCATGCCTATTGAGCTCAAACGCGTCTACGACGCCGCCTCGCCCGACGACGGCTACCGGGTCCTCGTCGACCGGTTGTGGCCGCGCGGCATCTCCAAAGAGCAAGCCCGCATCGATGAGTGGCTGCGCCACGTAGCGCCCTCGGACGAACTGCGCAAGTGGTATCATAAGAATCCGTCATGCTGGGAGGAGTTTCGGGCGCGCTATCTCGACGAGCTCGCCCAGCACGCCGACGAGCTGCGCCGGTTGGCCGGCATCGCCAAAACCCGCAAGGTAACGCTCGTCTACAGCTCCCGCCGTGTGACGCACAACAACGCCGAGGTGCTGAAGGAGTACCTAGAAAGCCTCCAAGCGGATCCCACCGTCTAACGCCGCAGAAAGGAGAACGCACTATGCAATACAAGGTCCAGACGCCGCAGGAGTACCTCGAGGCCGTGGGCAACGACTGGCGCCGCGAAAAGCTCGAAGAGCATCGATATGGCGCGCGGAGCAGTGAGAATCCGTCCCGCTGAGGCGGGCTTGTGACACCAGAGACACGGACCCGCCGGCGAACTCGGGTTCACACGAGACCGGCAGCGGGGATGCGCCAACATCCCCGGCAACGGCAACGCCCTCGTAGAGCTCTTCCTATTAAGCCCTGCCCTCCCGGTCGGGGCTTAATAGTTTCTCGAGGAATCACACTAGGTACGCACTCGACCTAAGTCACTACGGCGATTGCATACAGCTCCTCGGTGCCCATGCTCGGCTTTCCCTTTGTTGCACATTTGACTCGGCAACGACACTGCTACTCCGGCACCGCTATACGGCCATCGGAACTTATTCGGACGGCGTTGGCAGGAACGAGGTCCCTCATAGCCCCCGCGGCACGTGAAGCTGCATTCGCCGAGTTCTACGGCCAGGAGACCGGCCAGCGACTGGCTGGACTTCTCACGATCCACATCCAGCAGGCCGTTCCGGTCCTTCAGGCGGCACAGGCCGGGGACAGGGCGGCGCTGGACCGGGCTCTGGCCGACTGGTACGCCAACGCCAACGAGATCGCCAACTTCCTCTCGTCGCTGAACCTGAACAACTGGCCCAGGTCTCAGATGGAAGAGATTTGGCGAGTGCACATCGACCAAACGACCACCTACTCGGTGGACGTCTTGAATCGTGACTACGTTGCGGCGGTCAGGGATTACGACAGGGCTTTTGACCACATGATGGGTTTGGCGGACCTGCTGTCGGCCGGCATCATCGCGCAGTTTCCCAAGCGGTTCGCTCGGTAGCGTGTCCGAGATGAAGCAGTGCGGGGCGGTCTTGCTTGTTAATGAGGGCTTGCTGGTTCAACATGCACCACGTAGGCCGCCCGGGGTCAACCTCGAGGCGGCTGAACCAACAGGTCCAGCCGTTGCAATGCTCGTCCTTGGAAAGCCGACGCTCCCGCCGGAATGCCCACCGCTCGGCCTCCAAAGGTTGTTGGTCGCCGGGATTGGCGGGCTCGATCTCGCCTGTGAGAGATGGAGAGCGTTTCTTTCCGACGGACGAAATGGGTCCTGCAGCGTTGATGGGTACCCCCAAGCCAAAGCCGAGCCGGCCCGGGCAACACCTACCCGAGGCCGATGAGCCGATCCGCGTAAGAGACGATCAGTTCCTTCAAGGCCAGCCGCTCGACCCATGACCGCGGGATGGCCGCGGCCCCGTAATACGCGCCGGCGAGCTGGTCGTAGACGGCGCCGGTCGTGTCGGCGTCGTCGCCCCGGTTCACGGCCCGCAGGCAGCCTTCCCGGAAATCGTCGCTGTGCCAAAACGCCCACAGGGCGGCTTCCAGGCATTCCACGACGTAGCCCGACCCTCGAATATCCGGCGGTTGCCGGCGCTTGAAGGAACCTTCCGCCACGGCGCGCACCTCGGCGGTCGAAAACTCCAGCGGCGGCGGGCTCAAGAGCTCCTCCTTGGGCTTACCGCTCAAGGCGCCGACGATGAGGTAGGCCAAATACCGGCAGGCGTCGATGCACGCAGCAGCGCCGTGGGTCGTGCGAGACGAGTCGCCCGCCCGCTCGACGGCTGCGTGGAGGTCGCCGCGGGCATAGTAAAACACGGGCACGGGTGCGAGGCGCATGATGCTGCCGTTCCCCGCCGATTCGGGTTCGGTGGGGCCGGCATACGGTTCCCCGGTCTGCTCGAAGCGGCGCAAAGCGCGGGCGGTGGTATTGCCGATGTCGAAGCAGACGCCCGTGCTGCTCAGATGCCCATGCCGGTACCAGCGCAGGTACCGCTCCATCTGGTCCTTGGGATCAAAGTCGCCCCGTTCGATCAAGCTTCCCGCCAGACACAAAGCCATGGAAGTATCGTCGGTCCACTGTCCCGGCTCAAGGCCCCACGGCCCACCGCCTACCATGTCCGATATGGGTTGGAAGGTGCCCGGCGGTTTGAACTCCAGCGCCGCCCCCAGCGCGTCGCCGACGGCAAGACCCAGCAGCGTCCCGCGGGCCTTGTCCCGCAGCGTGTGCGGTTGGATTTCATGCGACACCTTTGGTCGCCGGCCCATGTCATCATATTTTGTTTACACAGACATTTCCCTTTGTTTCTCCGATTCTATCCGATACCGGGCGACCGATGGGCAGGGAACCATACGTGTACGCACCTGAACCTCCCGGGCGACGTGGCGTAAAACGTTCAGAGTGCGCGAAACAACCCGGCGGAAGCCCGCACAGCAGGAACAGCGACCCCGACCCTGCCGGTCCCGGAGCCCCTCCCTCACGCGAAGGACCAACGCCACCGAGTCCGCAGGAAGCGGATCAGCCCGCTGCGGGGCTGGCCCGTCTCCCGTTCCGGCTCTTCCAGGTTCCGCATATCGCCGGGCGCCAGCGTGATATTCACACGGACGTACGCCACGTCCATCGCACCTACGTGCCATCGTACAAACTCGCGTGGGTATCCACAGCGTATGGACAGCGGCCGCGTGTGGGCACCCCTGGCCGTGCGCCAGCCGGCGAATCAACTCCCGGCACCGCCCGCAGACATCCCAAGGGCTGCGCCCATGCTGCACGCCTGGGCCTTGTCGGAAAGCTACCGCGGATTCACCGCGGACGGGACGCGGCGAGACAGGGCTTCAGGCGCCACGGACCTACTTGCCGAGCACGTCGTGCTGGACGTGGCGCTTGCCCTCGAGTTCACTGATCAGGCCGACGGCCACGTGGGCGCCGTGCCCCGCGGTGATGATGGTGTGGGCGCTCACCCCGGCGAGGATCCCTGCCGCCCATACCCCGGGCATGCTGGTGCGGCCGTCGCTGTCGACCTTGACCACCCGGGGGTAGCGGGCTTCGCGCCCTTCCGTAAACTCGAGGTTGAGGGCTTCCGCCAAGGCCATGGCCGCGCCGGTGGCCAGCAGCACCTGTTTCCCCCGGAACTCTTGGCCGTCCTCCGTGGTGACGGCAAACCCGCCCTCGATGGGCGAAACGGCGGTCACGTGAGCAATGCGCCACTCGGCCCCCAGGCGCTGCGCCTGCCGCTTGCCCGCCTCAACGAGCTCGGGGCCCGAGATACCGTCGGGGAAACCGTAATGGTTCTCGATCCACGCCCGGCGGGTTTGTCCCTTGTCATTGTCGATAACCAGCGTCTTGAGTCCCGCCTTCGCGAGAAAGACGGCCGCGCTGCCGCCGGCGCAGCCGCCGCCTACCACGATGACGTCATACACGGTACTTCACCTCCGTCGCGTAGCTTGTCTAGCGCGCGGGTTCGAGAAACACGCGTAACACTAGCTAACGCCCTTGCGCGCGCCGTCCCCAGTATTACGCTCAGTCTACCTTACCCGGCTGTGCCTGCCGGCGACGATTCGCGCTCGGCAAGGCGGAACCGCTCCACCAGCTGGCCCAAGTCCGAAGCGATGGTCATGAGCCGCTGCATGGAGTTCTTCATCTCCTCGGCCGCCGCATTGATCTCTTCCGCGGAGGCGCTCACCTCTTCGGCGCCGGCGGCGCTCTCCTCGGAAATGCTGGCCACCTCGTCCATGGCCTGGCGCACCCGGTCGCTGGACGCGGTCATTTCCTCGGTGGCCGCCTTGTTTGCCTGGATCACCGCGACCATCTCGGCCACATCCGACAGCATCTTGGGACTGGCGGCGGCCATCCGGGCAGCCGCCTCGGAGATGGTGCGGGCCAAATTGTCCGTGGTGCGGATCGCCGCGATGATCTCGTCGAGCGCCGTGCGGGCGCGGGTCGCCAGTTCCATACCGGTTTCCACGTGCTGGGTGCTGGCTTCCATATCGCTGTTGGCGGCTTCGATGGAAACCTGGATGGTGCCGATCAGACGGCTGATATCCCGGGTGGACTGGGCCGCCCGCTCGGCCAGCTGCCGCACCTCGTCCGCCACGACGCCGAAACCGCGGCCGTGCTCGCCGGCGCGCGCCGCTTCAATCGCCGCGTTGAGAGCCAGCAGGTTGGTCTGGTCCGCGATGTCGCTGATGAGGCCGACGATCTGCCCGATCTGACGGCTCGAGTCCCGCAGCTCGTCCATGCGCTGCGCGACCCGCTCCACGGCCGCGCGGATTTGGGCCATGCCGTCCACCACGCGACGCACCGCGTCGTCGCCGGCCTGGGCCCGCTCGGTCCCACGGCTCGAGGCCTCGGCAACCTCCCGGGCCGAGGCGGCCACCTGCTCCACGTACTGGGCCATCTGCTCCAGCGACTGGCTGGTCTGGTCAGCACGCCGCGCCTGTTCTTGGGCGCCCGCGGCGATCCGCTGGATGGCCGCCCGCAGCTGCTCCACGGCGTCCCGGGTTTCCTGCACCTGCCGTACCTGGACCGCGGCCCCCTGCGCCACCTCATTGACAGCGGAGGCGATTTGCGACGTCGCGTCCGACGACTCCCGGACGATTGCCAGGAGCCGTTCCCCGTCGCCCAGCAAGCGGCGGCTCGTCTCGCGGATCTGGTGGAGGATCTCCCGCCAGCTGTCCACCATCCGATTGAAGGCGGCAGCCATGTCGCCAAACTCGTCCCGGGACGATACCTCAAGGCGCTCGACGGACAAGTCGCCGTCCGCGAGCCGCGCCGCCAGGGCGGCAACCCGGTGCAGCGGGCCGGTGATTTGCCGCGTCATCAAGGAGGCGGCCGCAAAGGCGACGAGGACCGTTAGAACGTAGGCGATGGTGGCCAGTCTGCGGGCCGATGCCGCGGACGCTTGCGCCTGCTGCTGCGTCTGCGTGACCAGCTGCGTGCCGGTCCGGATGAGGGTCTCGGTGACCTCCAGGAGGTCGGTCCGCACCTCCGCCAGCCATAGGATGCCGGATTCGATTTGCGACAGCGTGGCTAATTCTGCGATATCCATCAGGGACATCGCGAAAGCCACGTACTCGGCCTGGATCTCCTCGATTTGCCGGAGCAGGGCCTGGCTTTCCGGCAAGCGGAGGAGCTCCTTCAGCGTAGCCAGCGTCTTATCCACGTCCCGCCGGGCATTTTCGAATCCCGTGCGAAAGGTGGGGTCCTTGGTCAGCAAGTAATTGGACACGTTCAGGGCCTGTGTAACGATGTGTGTCTCGAGAAGCTCGATGTTTCGCAGTGCTTCGCTGATGCGCACCACTTCATCGCGGTAGGCGCTCTCGATGGTGCGCATTCCCCTGAACGTTGCGACGGCCGGGATCACCATTAGCAAGAGCAAAAGCGAGAAGGCCAGCGCCAGTTTTGCGCCGATTGGAAACCGCAACGTATGCCCCTCCTTGGTGCGACACCTGGTCCGGTAGAGCTTCTAACGGAGTACTCTGGTGTAGAACCGACCCTCCGTGCGTGGTTCGTCCCGCGACCCTTCGGTCCCAAACCGGGGCAGGGTGGCCGATAGCCCTACGACGTTCGTCCCCGCTTCACTAGCATGGATCGGTGGCGATAGGCGCTTGCTAAAGCGAGAAGTCAGCAGGGCGCTTGAGGTCCGTATATGGTGTAATTGAAAGGTGATGTGGCTATTTTCCATTCCAAGGTGCTGTACATAAGGAAACGCTCCAGCTGTTCGCCTTGGACGCTGTCCTGGAGGACATCGAGCGGTCCGGCGTCGACCGGATCGTTTACCTGGGCGACATCTGCCTCGACGGCCCGGCCCCCGTGGAAGTGCTGGAAAAGCGACAAAGTCGCCCGCTGGTGCGGGATCCGCGCTGCGCGCTTATGCAAATACGATCGTCTTGTTACCGAACACGATGACGCGATCCTCCGCGTGGAGCTTCACCGCCCTGGCCAGCACCAGCCGCTCGATGTCCCGCCCCTTGCGGCGCAAGCTCTCCGGATCGTCCCGATGGTCGACCCGGATGACGTCCTGCTCGATAATGGGCCCTTGATCCAGCTCCTCGGTAGCGTAGTGGGCCGTCGCGCCGATGAGCTTGACCCCCCGTGCGTACGCCTGGTGGTACGGGCGCGCCCCGACAAATGCCGGCAAAAACGAATGATGGATGTTGATGACCCGGTGAGGGTACTCGGCCAGGAATGCCGGGGTGAGAATCTGCATGTAGCGGGCCAACACCACAAAATCGACCCGGCCCCGCAGCAGCTCGAGCATCTGCTGTTCCTGTCGTTCTTTTCCTCCGGGCTCGATGGGCAGGTGGTAAAAGGGAATGCCGAACGGCTCCACCCGGTGCGCCAAGTGGGGGTGGTTGCTGATGACCAGCGGAATCTCTACCCCCAACTCCCCGGCCTGCCAGCGCCAAAGCAGGTCCAGCAAGCAGTGTTCCTCGCGCGAAACCAGAATGGCCATGCGCTTGGGCGGCCAAACCCGCTTCAGTTCCCACTCCATCTGGAATTCCTGGGCCACGGGGGCAAAGTCCCGCCGGAGCTGCTCATAGCGGTCGGCCAAACCCGGCAGTTCAAACTCCACCCGCATGAAGAAGCGGCCGCCCCAGGGGTCGGTCGAATATTGATCCGACTGGACGATGTTGGCACCGGCCGTGAACAGAAACCTCGACAGTGCGGCGACGATGCCCGGCCGGTCCGGGCACGAAACGATCAATCGGCCTCGGTCCTGCAACGCACTAGACCTTCCTTTGGCAGGAACTACGCACGCTTTGTGCGCACTGCACCGCATTTTCCGGCGCAACGCGCTGCGCACGTGGCTGATATAAAGATGTCCAATACCTCGCTGACGGCCGATCTCCTGCACCGCCTGCCGGATTCGTAAAGGAAAGACGAGATTTACTGGCTGGGCAAGGTACGGGCCGGGCTGCAATTTCCCCGGACCGTACAGGCGCCCAGAAACGACACCATGAAAAGCGCTGGCCCAACGGTTTGAGCGAAGTCGACCCGTTGGGCCAGCCTTTACGCTACGCCAGCGGCAGATGTGCCGCGCTCAGGTCACAGCTGTGGTGCGTAGTTAGTTGTTGTTGAGAACCAACTCTCCGGTCCCGCTGCTCCACTTGCCGATGACGACCGGCGCGTAGGTGTCGCCCACCTGGCGGGCCTGCATGATCTCGTAGTCGCCGATGGCGGCGTCGTCATTGGCGTCCAGGAGCTTGTGGCCGCTCGCGCCGATGTAGTGGGCGGCGATGACCCGGGCCACATCGCGGAGAACCTCGCCGTTGTACTCGCCCGCCACCAGCACCGACAAGGCCGCGATCCAAGCCGCGTCGTACATGTACAAGGCCCACGGGCTCGGATCATGCCCGAAGCGCTGGCGGTACTTGGCCTCAAACATGGCCCGCATCGGACCCATCGGCGGCGCCGGGAAGGCACCCGACATCTTGACCGACGCCATAAACGCGCTGATCTCCGCCGGTGCGTGCGGCGGGTACATGACCGGCGAGAAAGCGTCCTTGCTGCCGTACCACTTTACCCGGGTCAGCGTCGGGTCAAGCCGCGCATGGCCCAAGATGTTCAGGCCGTCAGGCTGGAAAGCGACCAGCAGCACCGCCGTGTTGTTGACGCCCAACCGCCGCACGGTCTGCGCCAAGTTCTGCACTTCCGCGGCGAAGTCCGGCAGATCCGGGTCGTAAGGCAAGAGGTGCACCGTGCCGCCGTACTGCGACTCAAACACCGACTTGAACGCGTTGGCCATGCCCGCACCGTAGGAGTCGCCGCGGTGGAACACGACCACTTGCCGGTAACCGTCGTGGTTGATGAGCGCCGAGACGGCCGACCCCTGCAGCGTGTCGGACACGATCAAACGGAACAAATAGTCGTTCGGAATGGCCAGCGCCGGGCTCGTGGACGACGCGCTGATCACCAAGATCTTATTGGCGTCGGCAAAACCGCGCACACCCGACGATGCGGCCGACGAGTACGGGCCGATGACGATCTGCACGCCCGCTGCGGCCAGCGACTCGATCGCGGCCAATGCCCCTTCCGGCGTCGTCTTGGTGTCCTCGATCACAAGCTGGAAGCGGATGTTCGAACGGGCGGCGGCCAGCATTTCATGGATTTCCTCAAACGCAAGCTCCGCGGCGTTGCGCATAAAAGGCCCTTCCGCCGCGCCGGCGCCGGTGAAGGGCAACAGCACCCCAATGGGGATGCGGGTCTGCGCAGAAGCGGCCAGCGATGCCACCAGCACCATCACGACCACGAGGCTCCAAAAAGACAAACGAGCACGCATGCGCACAAGCAGCAACCCCCTTCTCTCCAAGGTTTTCCAACTCTCAAAACCTTCGTCCCAGGCTGCGCCAGCCGTCAGCCGTCCCTGCCGGCGTTTCCCCCGCGCCGCTTGAGCTTCGCGGCGCCGGCCCCTGTCGCCGGGCTCGGCGGGCCTCCGTCGGCAGGCCTAACGCGTCTTAGCGGGCTTCCCCGAGAACCTGCCGCACCACCTCCTGGTTGCCTGCGATGTCACGGCCCTTGCCCTCAAAGGCCACCTGGCCGTTGATGAGGACATATGCCCAGTCGCAGATTTGCAGGGCCTGGCGGGCGTTTTGCTCCACCAGCACCACCGCGACGCCTGAATCGGCGATGGAACGGACAATCTGAAACAGATGCGCCGTCACCTTACTGGCCAGGGCTGCCGTCGGCTCGTCCAAGAGCAGCACCGACGGCTGCGGCAAAAGGGCCCGCGCCATGGCCAACATCTGCCGCTCGCCGCCCGACAGCGTCCCGGCCGGCTGCTTTCGCCGCTCGTAAAGCAGCGGAAACAGCTCGAAGACCCGCTCCAGCCGCTCGCGCCTTTCGGCCCGGGGCACCGGCGCAAGCCCTACGTCCAGGTTCTCCTGGACGGTCAGCGTCACGAACACGTTGTCCCGCTGGGGCACGTAGCCGATGCCCCGCCGGGCGAGCACCTCGGGCGCGGTCCGGGAGATTTCCTCGCCAAAATGCTTGACGGAACCCGCAAACTGGTCGGCCAGACCGTATACGGCCTTCACAAACGTGCTCTTGCCGCTGCCGTTGGGCCCGAGCACGACGACGACCTGTCCCCGCTCGGCGGTCAGAGAAACGCCGTGGACGATCTGCACCTTCCCATAGCCCGCGTGCAAGCCCTCGACCAACAGGGCCGGCGCACCGGCCGTCGTGCCGGTTCCCTGGCTCGCCGCCGCTTTCAACGCCGTTGCCGCCATCTTCCTATCCCTCACCCGGCTTCACCCACGCCGGTCCCGCCGAAATACGCCTCGATAACGCGCGGGTCCCTGGCTATCTCCGCCGGTTTCCCGCGGGCGATGATGCGCCCCCGGTCCATGACAATCACGTAGTCCACGTACTCAAACAGCACGTCCAACCGGTGCTCGATGACCAACAGCGTCATCCCGGTTTCCTGCTGCATGCGGCGGAGATGGTCAAAAACCCGCCGGGCTAATGCCGGCGCCACGCCCGCGGCCGGCTCGTCAAACAACAGCAGCTTCGCCTTGCCCATAAGCGCCCGGGCCGCTTCCAGGAGCTTCATCTGCCCGCCGGACAGCTCCGTTGTCGCTTGCAGCGCCGCATGGTCCAGCTTGAACGTCTCCAGCACCGCACGGGCTTTCTCCGCCAGCTGCACCTCCTGCGACCGCCACCGCTTGGGCCACAGCGCGTGCCACGGGCTTTCACCCAACTGCCCCTCCGGCGGCAGCAGGGCGTTTTCCAGCGTCGTCATGTTGCGGAATAGCCGCGGCACCTGGAACGTGCGGACAAGGCCCGCGTGGAAGATGCGGTCCGGCGGCCAGCCGTCGATGCGCCGGCCGTCGAAGCGAATCTCCCCCTTGGTGGGTTTCAGCACGCCGGAGAGCAGATTGAAAAGGGTCGTCTTGCCGCTGCCGTTGGGGCCGATGAGGCCCACAAACTCGCCCGCCTCCAGCGCAAAGTCAACCCCGGCCACGGCCGTCGCGCCGCCGAAGTCCTTTTGCAGCCCCTTCACTTCAAGCAGAGCCACGGCGGGCAAACACCTCCACGGCCGGGGTCTGCACAGGCCGCTCGGGCACCAGCCCCTGAGGCCGAAACATAATGAGCACCACCAGCAGCGCCCCGATGATGACGTAGCGCAGGTAGTTGACGTCAAAGGCCGGCTGGATGCCAAACAGGGCCAGGAACGATGTGCGGCTCATGCGGTCGACGGCTGTCAGGATCAAGGCACCCAGGGCCACGCCCTTGTTGTTGGCCGCACCGCCCAGGATCACCATCGCCAGGGCGTGGAAGGTGATGACGGGGATGAAGTCCTCCGCGCCCACAAACTGCACATGAAACGCGTACAGGACCCCAGCCACCGCCGCCATGGCGGACCCGATGGCCATCACCTGGCCTTTGACCTGGGCCACCCGCTTGCCCAGCACCTGCGCTGCCAGCTCATCGTCGCGCACGGCCTTGAGCACCCGGCCGAAGGGCGAGTTGGCCAGCCGCTCGGCGATCGCGTACATCAATCCGGCAATGACCAGCACCACCGCCGCATAGAGGTAGCCCCGGAGCCCGGGGTCACCCACCCACAAGAGCGGGTTGGGAATCCCCACCAGCCCATGCGCCCCGCAGGCGATGGCGCTGTTGGCCCGCACATAGCTGCGGCTGATCTCGGCCACGATGAGCAGCACCATGGCCAGGTACACTTCCCGCACCCGCAGCGCCGGGTAGGACAGCAGGTACCCGGCCGCCGCACCGATGACGGCCGCCAGCAGCAGCGAGCCGATAAAGATCGCCGCCATGAGGCCCGGATGCTCGGCTGCCAGGCGCTCCCGGACCACAGCGGCCGCCGCGGAGCAGATATCCATGACCGGCTGCAGCCCAAGCGCCTCTCCCATAGGCCCAAAGGAAACCCAGCGCAGCACATGGGCGCTCACGGCCCCGGCGGTGTAGGCGCCGACCGAATAGAAGAAGACCTTGCCGAAGTTGGGCTGCCCGGCATAGCCGTATTCGAGGTTGAGGCTGAGGGACAGGATGAAGTACAGCCCGTAGAAGACCAGGAACGAGACGATGAGCGGCGTCAAGTTCACGGACGCACTGCCCCCCGCTTGGCCAACACGCCCGCCGGCCGCCACAAGAGCATGACCACCACGATCAGGAACGTGATGATGCCCCGGTAGTCCAGCGGCGTGCCGAAGAAGTAGTTGGCGAGGAAGATGCCAAGGTTCTCAGCAAACCCCACTATATAGGCGCCGAGGAAGGTGCCGGAGAAGTTCACAAGCCCGCCGATGATGGAGGACGCGAACATGCGGGGCAAAAGGCCCCAGCCCACCATGGGCGTCACCGGCGAGTAGACCGCCCAGACGGCCCCTGCCAGCCCCGCCATGGCACCGGCCGCCGCCCACGCCAGCCGGCGGATCCGCATCACCGGGGCGGCCGACGCCTGCGCGAGCATCATGTTGTCCGCCACGGCCCGCATGAGCTTGCCCGTAAGCGTGCGCGTCAGGAAGAAGTGCAGCCCAAGGGCAATGAGCAACGCCCCAGGCACGGCGTACAGGTGCACGTTGGTGACCGTTCCGTACCCGATGAACATGACCGGCTGGGTCAATACCCGTGCCTTTACATTTAGCAACCCGTTGATGTCGGCGAAGATGTAGATCAAGTGGCGCAGCACCATGCTGACGCCGATGGAGGCCACCATCAGGTACAAAGCCGGTGCCCGCTTGGCGTTGAGGGGTTTGTAGATGGCTTCGTCAACGACGACCGCAACGATGAGACTCAGCAGGACGGAAACCAGGATCGACGGCCAGATGCCCCAGCCGTACATGTTGACGGCGACAACCGTCGTGTAGGCTCCCAGCGTGACCAGCTCCGCGTGGGCGAAGTTGATCATCCGGGTGACGGCAAACGTCATTGTGAGGCCGATGCCCATGAGCGTGAACAAGCTGCCGTGAAGAATACCGGTGAGAAACGGTGCGGCGAGTTCTGCGACGAATTCCATGGATCGACCACTCATTTGGGCGTTTGCGTAGAGAATGCTTATGTGCCGATCATGCTGTCAGCATAAGAGTTTTTCCTTTCTAGAGTTAAAAAATGTGGCCTCTTAGCTCAGGGGTGCCCCGTACGGTAGTCTCAGAGGCCACAAGGAGACCGTGATCCTGCGCCGATTCCAGACACGGAGGAGCACCGCCATGGCCCGGGAGATCGGCGTCCTCGGACATACGGCAGCTCACACGACAGCTGGGCCAACCGGTCGCGAGTCTAATGCAGGCTGGGCCCCCGGGCAGCGGGGGTGGGGGTTCACAGGTGCAGCGGGTTAAACTGCTTTGGACCGGTCAGAGGACCTGGAAGATGAGGCACTTGAGGTATGCGGTCTCCGGCACGCCGGCCAGGACCGGATGATCCTTGGCTTGGCCCCGCCACTCGACCAGCCGCAGCGGGCGCCGGGCGTCGGACGCCGCTTCGAGGACCAGCTCGTAAAAGGCATCCGCGGGCATGTGGTGCGAGCAGGAGCAGGTGACGAGAAACCCGCCGGGACGAAGAAGCTTAATCGCCCGCAGGTTGATTTCCTTGTAGCCCCGCCGGGCGGATTCGAAATGGGATTTGCTCTTGGCGAACGCCGGCGGGTCCAAGATCACGACGTCGTACCGGTCACCGGTGCGGTCCAGTTCCCGCAGCAAGTCAAAAGCGTTGGCTTCCACAAAGCGGGCAGCGTCTGTGAAACCGTTCAGGGCAGCGTTGCGGCGCGCCGTCTCAAGGGCCTGGGCGGAACTGTCCACCCCCAGCACTTCACGGGCCCCAAACTGCAAGGCGTGCACGGAAAAGGGGCCGTTGTGGCAGAAAACGTCCAGCACCCGCGCGCCGGGAACCAACTGGGCTAGGGCTTGGCGGTTCTCCTTCTGATCCAGGAAGTAGCCCGTCTTTTGGCCGGCTACCACGTCGACCTCGAAGGACAAGCCGTTCTCCTTGATGACCATCGGCTGCGGCGGGAGCTCTCCCCAAAGCAGTCCTGTGCGCAGCTCCAACCCCTCGTACTTGCGGCTGGGCACATCGCTGCGCTCGTAGATGGCGCGCGGTTTCTCAAGCTCGGCAAGAATCCGCACGATCTGGTCCCGGCGCACGTCCATGCCCAAGGTGAGAAACTGGACCACCAGGACGTCCTCGTAGCGGTCGACGATCAAGCCCGGGAGCAGGTCGCCTTCGGAGTAAACGAGCCGGTACGAGGTGGCGCCAGGCATGAAGCGTGCCCGCCACGCCCGGGCCCGCCGGATGCGTTCCGCAAAAAAGGCGTCGTCAATGGGCTCGTCGGTACGGGTCAGCAGGCGGATGACGATTTGGGAATGGGGGTTGTAATAGCCCCGGCCCAGCCCCTCGCCGTTAGCCGCGCGCACATCCACAATGTCACCGGGCGAAGGCTCCCCATCTACCTTGGCCACGTTG